>JANQEJ010000193.1 GCA_028278425.1 Planctomycetota bacterium
ACGACGTAGGTCGTCGTCGCCTGGATCGGACGTCCGATGGTCACGGGCCCGGGCGCCACTCGGTCGCACGTGGACCAGATCGTCGTCTCCGTCGGACCGTAGAGGTTCCAGAGCTCGTCGCCGCAGCTCGCGAGCTCCTCCGCGAAGTCGCGCGGCAACGCCTCGCCGCCGCACAGGATCCGCAGCCCGCGCCGCCCGCGCCAGCCGGCGATCCGGAGCATCCGCCACGTCGCGGGCGTGGCCTGCATCACCGTCACGCGCTCGTCGTCGACCAGGCGGCGCAGCCGCGCGGGATCGGACGCGTCGTCCGCGCTGGCCATGAGCACCGACCCGCCGGCGAGAAGCGGCCCGAAGAGCTCGAGCACGGCGATGTCGAACGAGAGCGTCGTCACCGCGAGCAGGACGTCGTCCGCGGCGATCCCGGGCTCGCGCAGCATCGACTCGAGGAAGTTGACCACGGAGCGGTGCCGAATCCGCACGCCCTTCGGCTGGCCGGTCGAGCCCGACGTGTAGATGACGTAGGCGAGCGCGTCGGGATCGACGTCGACCTCGGGCGGACCCGGGTCCTCGCCGTCGCGGAGGTCGGAGTCGAGCTGGGTCAGCACACGCTCGAGCCCCGCGTCTTCGCGCATGAAGTCCAGGCGCTCCGCGGGAAACTCCGGATCGAGCGGCACGTAGGCCGCGCCGCTCTTCAGCATCCCGAGCAGCGCGCACACGAGGTCGGGCGTCCGCTCCAGCTTCACGCCAACCAAGTCGCCGGGGCCGACGCCGTCGGCGATGAGCTGGTGCGCGAGCCGGTTCGAGCGCGCCTCGACTTCGCCGTAGGTCACGCGCTCCTCGTCCTGCCGCAGCGCGACCGCCTCCGGCGCGCGCCGCGCCATCTCCTCGAACCGCCGGTGCAGGACGAGCGCACCGTCGTCTCCGCGCCGCGGCCCGCGGCTCCACGCCGCGAGCGACTGACGCTCCTCTCCCGTCAGGATCGGCAGCGTCGCGATCGACCGCCCCGGATCCTCGACCACCGCGTGCAGCAGCGTCTCGAGATGCCCGAGGAACCGCCGCACGGTCGCCGGCTCGAACAGGTCCGCGTTGTACTCGAAGTCGATGCGGATCGCCTCGCTGAGCACGGTCGCGTAGAGCGTCAGGTCGAGCAGCGTCCCCGCCTGGGCGAGGTTGTATTCCATCTCGACCTCGCCGCCGAGCACCTGCTTGTAGCCCTGGAAGTCGACGAAGTTGAACATGACCTGGAAGAGCGGGTTCATGTCCAGTTGCCGCTCGGGCTGCAGCGCGTCGACGATCTTCTCGAACGGGAAGTCCTGGTGGTCCTGCGCCTCGAGGCTCACGTCGCGCACGCGGCGCAACAGCTCGCGGAAGCTCGGCTCGCCGCCGAGGTCGGTGCGCAGCACGAGCGTGTTGACGAAGAAGCCGAAGATGCTCTCGAGCTCGGCGCTCCCGCGGTTGCCGACCGGCGAGCCGACCGCCAGGTCGGTCTGGCCCGTCCAGCGGAAGAGCAGCGCCTTGAACGCGGCGAGGAGGACCATGAAGAGCGTCACGCCCTCGTCGCGCGCGAGCTTGCGCAGCGCGGCGGTGAGCGCTTCGGACAGGTCGAGCCCCTCGCGCCGTCCGAGCGACCGCCAGTCGCCGCCGCGGGCATGGTCGGTCGGCAGCGCGAGCACGGGCAGGCCGGCGAGCCGCTCCGCCCAGTACGCGAGGCCGTCCTCGAGCCGCTCTTCCGTCAACCACTCCCGCTGCCAGACCGCGTAGTCCTTGTACTGGATCGGCAGCGGCGGCAGCTCGCCCTCCTCGCCCTGCAGGAGCGCCGCGTAGCAGACGCCGAGCTCGGCGCCGGTGATCTGAACCGAGAGACCGTCGGCGACGATGTGGTGTACGCACGAGACGAACTCCCAGTCCTCGTCGCCGAGTCGGATGAGCCGCAAGCGGATCAGCGGCCCCGTCCGCAGGTCGAACGGCGTGAGGACCTCCTGCTCGACGAGGCGCACCCGCTCGTTCTCGCGCTCCGCCGCCGGCAGGCCGCGCAGGTCGACCGGATCGAGCTTGATCTCGAACGGCGGAACGACGCGCTGCACCGGCTGGTCGTCGACGACGTCGAAGACGGTGTGCAGCGTCTCGTGGCGGCGCGCCAGCCGTTGGAACACGCGCTCGAACGCCTCGACGTCGAGCTTGCCCTTGAGCCGCGCCACGCCGGGGATGTGGTGCGCGGGGTTGCCCGGCTCGAGCTGCTCCATGAACCAGAAGCGCTCCTGCGAGAACGAGAGCGGAAACGGCCCGTCCTCGGGCTTGAGCGGGCGGATGACCTTCGCGATCCCCGCGGCGCGCTGTTTTTCCTGCAGCTTCCGTTCGAGCAGCTTGCGCTTGGCGGGGGAGAGCTTGGCCAGGCGCCTCGAGAGCTCGTCGGTCATTCCTCTTCCCGAGCGAGCAGGCGTTCCGCCTCCTCCTCCGAGAGCCCCTCGACCTCGGCGAGCAGCGCGTCGTCCTCCGCGAGGTCGCGCTCGACGTCGACGACGAGGCCGGTCTCGGCCAGCAGATCGAGCACCGTCTCGGCGAAGCCCGACACCGACTCGGCGGCGACCACCGCGGCCATCGGCACCGTCACGCCGAGGTCGGCCTGCACGCGGTTCCTGAGCTCGACGCCCATCAGGGAGTCCAGCCCGAGGTCGGTGAACGGGCGCCGCGCATCGATCGCGTCGGGCGGAATGCGCAGCACGCGGCCGAGCGCGCGCGTCGTGTAGGCGGCGAGCATCTCGGGGCGCGCGGCCGCGTCGGCGTTGCGCAGCTCGTCGAGGAGCTCCGGCTCGGCGTCGTCGGACCGGGTCGGAAGCGCGGCGAGGAAAGCGGAGAGCCGCGGGATCGTCACGCCGGGCGGCAGTGTCTGCGCGAAGCGCCGCCAGTCGATGGAGAAGAAGCCGACGTGCGCCTCGCCCATGGCGAGCGCGGCGTCGAAGGCGTCCAGGCAGCGTTCGGGCGCGAGCGCGTGCATGCCGAAGGACTCGATGCGTCGCGTCGCGGCGCTCGAGCGCGCCGCCATGCCGGCCTCGCTCCACGGGCCGAAGTCGATCGCCAGCGCGGGGAGCCCGCGCGCCGCGCGTTCTTCCGCGAGCGCGCCGAGCACCATGTTCGCCGCGACGTAGTTGGACTGGCCGGGGCTGCCGATCGGCACGGCGGACGACGAGAGCAGGACGAAGTGCTCGAGCCCGGCGAGGTTCTCCGCCGCGCGGTGCAGGTTCCACGCGCCGATCGCCTTCGGGGCGAGGACGCGTTCGAAGCGCTCCCAGCTCTGCTCGGCGAGGACGCCGTCGTCGAGCACGCCGGCCGCGTGGACGATCCCGCGAAGGTCCGCGATCGAATCGACGAGCTCCTTGCACGTCGCCCGATCGGAGACGTCGCAGCGTCGCACCTCGACCGCCGCGCCGCCGAGGGTCGCGGGCGCGTCGTCGTCCGACGCGCTTCGGCCGACGAGCACCACCCGCTCCGCGCCGCGCTCGCCGAGGCGTTCGGCGAGGCGCAGGCCGAGCGCGCCGAGGCCGCCGGTGACGAGCCACGTTCCGCTCAGCTCGAGCGGCGCCGGTGGATCGCGGTCGAGCTCCTCCAAGCGCGCGGCGAGCCGTTCGCCGCCGGCGAGCTTGATCTCGTCCTCGTGATCCCCGGCCAAGAGCTCGTCGATCAGTGCGTTGGGCGCGTCGTCGTCCAGCTCGATGCGCTTACACCGGAGCTCGGGATGCTCCGCCGCCGTGACGCGGCCGAGGCCGAAGAGCGCCGCTCCGCCGAGCCCGCCGCGGGCGAGAAGCGTGAGCGGCGGGGGCTGCGGCAGCCGCGCGAGCGTCTTGACGAGTTGAAGTGCCTCGCCCACGTTGGTCTCGAGCGTGTCGACTTTCGCGTTCAGGCCGCGAGCGAAGAGGACGCCGGCGGTGACGCCTTCCAGCGGAAGCCCGTCGCCCGGACGCGCGACCCGAACGTCGGCGCCGCGCTCTCCGAGCGCGGCAGCGAGCCTCTCGCCCGCGCCGTCCGCATCCGCGACGACGAGCCACGTTCCCGCGGCACTTCCCGCCGTCGAAGCCGGAACGGCGACCCACGTCGGGCGCGTGAAACCGAGCTCGACCCGTCGCGCGCCCGTCGCGCCGCGGCGGTCCGGCAGCGACCAGTGGCGCTCCTTCTGGAACGGATACGTTGGAATCGTCACGCGCCGCCGCTCCTTGCCTTCGTAAGCGGCGTCCCAGTCGATGCGCAGGCCGTCGACGTACGCCCGGGCGATCTCGGGCGCGCTCGCCGGCAGCGAGAGGGCCTTGGCGGCGAAGCGCTCCTGCACGTCGCCTTCGAGCACGCCCTCGCCGGAGCGCGCGCGCAGGCGTTGCACGATCTCGTCGCGCGACGTGCCGAGCACGGCGAGTCTGTAGCGGAAGTGCGAGCGCCCGCGGCCGGCGGTGAAGCAGGCGTCGTCGAGCTCGTCCGCGTTCATGGACGCGAGCCGCTCGGCGCATCGTTCGGCCAGCTCGGCCAGCGCCTCGGGCGTGCGCGCCGAGACCGGGAAGACGCGCTCCGTCCCGTCGGGCTCGGGCCGCGGCGGGTCCGGCGCCGGTCCCTCGCCGACGACGACGTGCGAGTTCGTGCCGCTGAACCCGAACGACGAGAGCCCGGCGATGCGCCGGCCGCTCGGCGGATTCCACGGCATGGGCTCGGTGGGGATCTGGAACGGGAGCTTGTCCCACGGGATGTGGTGGCTCGGTTCGCGGAGGTGGATGTGCGGCGCGATCTCCTTGTGCTCGAGCTGGAGGATGATCTTCGCGAGACCCGCAGCGCCGGCCGCGGCCTCGAGGTGGCCGAGGTTCGTCTTCACCGACGCGACGACGAGCGGGTTCTCCGCGTCGTGGCTCGCGCCGAAGATCGCACCGAGCGCGCCCATCTCGATCGGGTCGCCGAGCGAAGTCCCCGTGCCGTGCGCCTCGACGAAGCTGACGTCGCCGGGCTCGACGTGGGCTTGCTTGAGCGCGGCGCGGATGACCGCTTCCTGGGACGGGCCGTTCGGCACCGTGATGCCGCCGCTCGCGCCGTCCTGGTTGATCGCCGAGCCGAGGATGCACGCGAGGATGCGGTCGCCGTCGCGCTCGGCGTCGGAGAGGCGCTTGAGCAGGAACATCCCGATGCCCTCGCCGCGCCCGTAGCCGTCGGCGCTCTCGTCGAAGGACTTGCAGCGCCCGTCGCGCGAGAGCATGTGCGCGTTCGAGAAGACCATCGACGACATCGGCGACAGCACGAGGTTGACGCCGCCCGCGAGCGCGGCGTCGCACTCGCGCATGCGCAACGCCTGCGCGGCGAAGTGGATCGCGACCAGCGACGCCGAGCAGGCGGTGTTGACCGCCACGCACGGCCCGGTGAGGCCGAACGAATACGAGATGCGGCCCGCCGCCGCGCTGTGGCTCGTGCCGGTTCCCGTCGGCGCGAGGATGTCCTCGTACTCGACGTGCCGGCACATCTCGATCGAGTAATCGGTGTTCGAGATGCCGATGTAGACGCCGGTCGGCGAGTTGCGCAGGCTCGACGGCGCGATGCCGGCGTGCTCGAACGCTTCCCACGACGTCTCGAGCAGAAGCCTCTGCTGCGGGTCCATCATCGACGCCTCGCGCGGCGAGATGCCGAAGAACTGCGGGTCGAAGAGCGCGAGGTCGCCGAGGAAGCCGCCCTCGCGCGGGACGACGCGGCCGGGCGTGTCGAAGTCCTCGTCGTAGAACTCGTCGACGTCCCAGCGTGTCGGCGGAACCTCGCTGACCGCGTCGCGACCCTCGGCGATCACGCGCCAGAACTCCTCGCCGTCGGCCGCCTCGGTCCCGCCGCCGGCGGGATAGCGTCCGCCCATGCCGACGACGGCGATCGGCTCGTGCAGCGCCTTGAGCTTGCCCTGCGCCTCCTGCAGCCGCAGGAGCGCCTCGCTCATCAGCGCGCGGTAGTCGGGGCTGTCGCCGTCCTTGGCCATGCGGAGCGCAGTCTAATCGCCCGACATGGCATCGATCTGCTCCGCGAGCCTGCGGGCGAGATCGTCGTCGCTCAGACCGTCCAGCTTGGCCGCCAGCGGCTCCTCCGGCGCGGCTTCCGCCGCCTCGGCCGGCTCGGCGGGGACGACCTGCTCGACGAGGTATCCCACGAGCGCCTCGAGGTTCGGATAGTCGAAGAGCAGCGTCGCCGGAAGCGAGCAGGCGAGGCTCGACTCGAGCCGGTTGCGCAGGTCGACGGCGAGGAGCGAGTCGACGCCGAGGTCGCCGAAGTTGCGCAGCGGATCGAGACCGCCGGAGTCCCCGAAGCCGAGCACGCGCGAGAGCTGGCCCTCGAGGAAGGCGGCGAGGACGTGCGGGCGTTCCGCGGCGGGCGCGCGCTCGAGCTCCTCCAGGATCGCCGACTTCTCGGCGGTGTCCGCTTCGGCGGTGATGAAGGACGCGAAGAACGGCGGCGCGCCGGCGCGGTACTGGCGCAGGAACTTCGACCACTTGATCGGCAGCACGGCGACCTGCGGCACGTCCGTGTGCAGGAGGCGCTCGAACACCTTCGCGCCCTGTTCCGGCGTGATGCTCTTCAGGCCGATCTCGGCGAAACGCACCTGGTTGCGACGCGCGAGGCTCGCGGCCATGCCGCCGCCGGACCAGGGGCCCCAGTTGACGCTGAGCCCGGCGAGCTCGTCCGCCTGCCGGCGCCGCGCGAGCGCGTCCATGAAGGCGTTGCCGGCGGCGTAGGAGCCCTGCCCCTGCGCGCCGACGAGCGCGGTCATCGACGAGAAGCAGACGAAGAAGTCGAGGTCGAGGTCCTTCGTGAGCTCGTGAAGGTTCCACGAGCCGGCGATCTTCGGCGCGAGCACGTGGCGGAAGCGCTCCCAGTCGAGGTTCAGGAGCACGCCGTCGTCGAGGACGCCGGCCGCGTGCACGACGCCGCCGAGCGGCGCGTCCGTCGCCGCGATCTCGTCCAGCAACGCGGCGAGCGCGTCGCGGTCGGCCACGTCCACGCAGGCCACCCGCACCTCGGCGCCGGTGGTCTCGAGCTCTTCGATCGCCGCCTTCGCGGCTTCGTTCTCGTCCGAGAGGCCGTTGCGCCCGGCGAGCACGAGGTGGCGCGCGCCCTCGTCGACCAGCTCGCGCGCGACGACCAGGCCGAGCGCGCCGAGGCCGCCGGTGACGAGGTAGATCCGGTTGCTGACCACCTTGGGCGCCTGGCTCGGGTCGCCGTTGGGCAGGGCGACGACGACCTTGCCGACGTTCTTCGCCTGGGCGAGGAACGAGAAGGCCTCGACCGCGCGGCGGATCGGGAAGGCGCGCACGGGCAGGGGGCGCAGCGTGCCGGCGGCGAAGCCGGCGGAGAGCTCGCTCTGCAATTGCCCGATCAGCTCGGGCTCTTCGACGACGGTGTCGCTCAGGTCGAAGAGGAAGTACTCGGCGTCGGGGCGCTCCGCCGCCATGCGCTCGCGGTCCCAAACGCCGATCTTGCCGATCTCGACGAAGCGGCCGCCCTTCGCGAGGCAGCGCACGCTCGCGCCCACGAACTCGTTCGCGAGGCAGTTCAGCACGACGTCGACACCCTCGCCGTTCGTGAGCTCCAGGACCTCGTCGGCGAAGTCGAGCGTGCGTGAGTTCATCACGTGCTCCACGCCCTGGGAGCGCAGGTGCTCCCACTTGCCCGGGCTGGCGGTGGCGAAGACCTCGCAGCCGGTGCGCTGCGCGAGCTGGATCGCCGCCTGCCCGACGCCGCCGGCGGCGGCGTGGATCAGGATGCGGTCGCCCTTCTTGATCTTCGCGCAGTGGTCGAGGCTGTAGAACGCGGTGAAGAAGACCGTTTGAAGCGCGGCGGCCTCGATCAGGTCGACGCCCTCGGGCTTCTTGATCACCGCGCTCGCCGGGAGCGTCACGTGTGTCGCCATCGAGCCCGGCGTCGAGGCGAGCACCTCGTCGCCCACCGCGAGCCCTTCGACGTCCGCGCCGACCGCCGCGATCCGGCCGCAGCACTCGTAGCCGAACGGCTGGTCCTCGGCGCGCGTGACGCCCTGCGCCTCGGAGAACTCCTTGAGCATGCCGAGCGCGAACAAGACGTCCTTGAAGTTCAGCGCGGTCGCGTGCACCGCGATCTCGACTTCGCCGGGTCCCGGCGCGCGGCGCTCGAGCGGCACGAGCCGCAGGTTCTCGAGCACGCCGTAGCTCGAAACGCGCAGGTGGTAAGCCTCGCTGTTCGGGACGGGAAGCTCCGCGCCGAGCTCGCCCAGGCCGCGGACGAGGCGCGGCGCGTAGCGCGTGTCCTCGCGCCACGCGACCTGGTCCTCGTCGTCGCCGTTGAAGAGCTCCTCGATAAGACGGCCCGCGTCTTCGGCGGGCGAGCTCGAGCCCGGGTCGAGATCGACGCGCAGGCAGCGCAGCTCGGGATGCTCGAGCGTGATCGTACGCGCGAGGCCCCAGAGCGCCGCGCCGTCGAGGTCGAGGTCCGCCGGGTCGTCGTGATCGTAGTGCTCGAGCGCCTGCGCTCCGCGCGTGGCGAGCACGAGCCGCGGCGGCGCCACCGGCTTCTTCTTCGCAACCGCCTGAACCGCCGCGAGCACGGCGCCGCAGATGCGCTCTTGCGCTGCATCGGAGCCGATCGGGTCGCCGTTCGCGAGCGCGCCGGCGTGCAGGATCGCCTGCGGCGCGCCGAGGCGGTCGAGCTGCGCCGCGATCGCTCCCGGATCGCTCGCGTCCGCGGCGGGCAGCAACGCGGCGGTTCCGCCGCGTGCCTCGATCTCCTTCGCGACGGCGTCGCCGACGCCGCCGGCGTCCGCGAGGATGAGCCAGTCGCCCGCCGTGGCCGGCGCTTCGCCGTTGCCGCCGGGCTCCGCCGTTTCGAGGGGCGCCGGCTGCCAGACGACGGTGTGGATCAGGCTCTTCACGGCTTCGTCGGCGCGGGAAAGCGCCGCGCGGTCGGCGCGCACGAGCTGGAGCCCCTCGACCGCCGCCACCGGGCGTCCTTCCGGGTTGAAGAGCTTTAGGTCGAGCTTGAGTGTGCGGCCCTCGCCGTAGTCGCCCTCGCGGAGCCGCGAGTGGATCCAGATCTCCGCGCCCGGCGCCTCGGCCAGCGTCACCGCCTCGATGCCGATCGGCAGGAAGAGCTCCTCGAGATCGCCGCCCGCGGCCACCGCGGCGGTGGTCTGGAAGCACGCGTCGAGCAGCACCGGGTGGATGCGGAACTCGTCGGACTCGGCGAGCTTGTCGATGAGCTTCACGCGCGCGAGCACCTCGTCCTTGCGGAAGCGGATCTCGCGGAGCGCCTGGAAGCACGGCCCGTAGTCGAGCCCCGCTTCGCTATAGGAGCCATAGAACTCGGCCGGCGAGAGCGCGGTCCAGTTTCCCGCCGAGAGGGCCTGCAGGTCGCCGTCGAGCGAGGCCTCGAACGGCTCGACGTGCCCCGACGCGTGCAGCGACCACTCGTCCTCGTTCATCTCGTCGGCGGCCGGCACGAGGCTGTAGACGCGGAAACCGACGCCCGCACCCTCGTGCGTGACGACCGTTTGCACCGTGCGCGTCTCCTTTCCGACCGGCAGCGCCTCCTGGATCGCCGCGCCGGTCAGCCGCAGGCGCGTGTCGTGCAGCGCCTCGGCGGCGGCGGAGAGTCCCATCTCGACCAGCGCGGCCGCGGGAAGGATCGCCCCGCCGAAGACGCGGTGGTCGGCGAGGAAGGCGGGCGCGTCTTCCGAGAGATAGGACTCGAAGAGCAACGCGTCGTCCTCGAGCACCGCCGCGGGCAGCCGCACGCCGATCAGCGGGTGGTACGCACCGCCGCTTCCGGCGGCGCGCGTCGCGCCGGGTCGGCGCTCGTACCAGAAGTGCTCGCGCTGGAACGGGTAGTGAGGCAACCGCACGCGGCGTCCGGAGCGTCCGTAGATCGCGGCCCAGTCCAACGGCGCGCCGAGCACGTAGAGCTCGCCGAGCGACGAGAGCAGCGCCTGCAGGTCGCCCTGTCCCTGGCGGAGGCTCGGTAGCCACGCGGTCGTCTTCGTCTTGAGGAAGCGCCGCGCCATGCCGAGCAGGACCGGCGTCGGGCCGAGCTCGAGGAAGACGTCGCAGCCTTCGCCGTTCAGCGCTTCCATGCCCTCCTGGAAGCGCACCGGGCTCTTGACGTGGCGCACCCAGAACTCGGGCAGAGCGATGTCGTCGCCCGACGGGCCCGGGTCGAGGTTGGAGATCACCTCGATGGTCGGCGAGCGATAGTCGACCTCGCGCGCGACCTTCTCGAACTCGGCGAGCATCGGCTCCATCAGCGGCGAGTGGAACGCGTGCGAGACCGTCAGGCGCTGCGCGGTCACCTTGGCGGCGGTCAGCTCCGCTTCGATCGCGTCGATCGCGGGCGTGGCGCCGGAGAGGACCGTCGACAGCGGGCCGTTCATCGCCGCGATCGAGACCTGGCCGGCGTTGCGCTCGACGTACGGCTTGACCTCGTCGGGGCTCGCGAAGACGGCGAGCATGCTTCCCGGCTCGGTCCGCTCGTTCATGAGCCGCCCGCGCGCCGCGATGAGCTTCAGGCCGTCCTCGAGCGAGAACACGCCGGCGACGCAGGCGGCGACGTACTCGCCGACGCTGTGCCCGAGCACGCGTTGGGGCGTGATGCCCCAGGCGCGCCACATTTCGGCGAGGGAGTACTCGAGCGCGAAGAGCGCCGGCTGCGTGTACTCGGTGTGGTCGAGCAGCTCCGTCGCGTCGCCCCACAACACGTCGAAGAGCGGCTTCTCGAGCAGCGGCGCGAGGATCTCCGCACAGCGGTCGAGCGTCGCGCGGAAGACGGGCGCGCTGTCGTAAAGCTCGCGCCCCATGCCGGCGTACTGCGAGCCCTGCCCCGTGAAGAGGAAGGCGATCCGCGGCTCTTGCGCGCTCGCCTGGCCGCGCAGGCCGACGTTGGGCTCGCGTCCGGCGTCCTTGAGCTGGCGCCGCATGTCGGCGACGCCGGCGGCGGTGACGGCGAAGCGGTGGGGAAGGTGCGCGCGGCCGACGGCGGCGGTGTAGCAGACGTCGTGCAACGACGGCGCGTCTTGCTCGCCGAGCGCCACGCGGTAGCGCTCGATGAGCTCGGCCAGCGCCTCCGGCGTGTTCGCGGAGAGCGTGAGCAGCGTGACGGGCGTCTTCGGCTCGGGCGCGGCTTCCTCCGGCGGCGCCTCCTCGAGCACGACGTGCGCGTTGGTGCCGCTGAAGCCGAAGGAGCTGACGCCGGCGCGCCGCGGCTTGTCGCCGCGCGGCCAGGGCGTGCGCTCAACCGGCACCTTCACGATCGACGTGTCCCACGGGATGTGCGGGTTCGGCGTGCGGAAGTTGAGATGCGGCGGGATCTCCTCGTGCTGGAGCGAGAGCACGACCTTCATCAGACCGGCCAACCCCGCCGAGGTCTCGGCGTGGCCGATGTTCGTCTTCACGGAGCCGACGACGAGCTCGTCGTGCGTCGGCTTGAAGACCGCGTCGAGGGCGCCGACCTCGATCGGATCGCCGAGCGACGTGCCGGTGCCGTGCGCCTCGACATAGGAGACGTCCGCCGCGTCGACCTGGCCGTCGGCGAGCGCCTCCTGGATCACCGCCTCCTGGGACGGTCCGTTCGGGACGGTCAATCCGCCGCTCGCGCCGTCTTGATTGGACGCGGTGCCGCGCACCAGCGCGTAGATGCGGTCGCCGTCGCGCTTCGCGAGCGAAAGCGGCTTGAGCACGACCGCCGCGATCCCGTCGGCCCGCACGTAGCCGTCGCCCGAGGCGTCGAACGTCTTGCAACGCCCGTCGCCCGACAGCATGTTCGCTTGCGAGACCGACAGCGACGACACCGGATCGATCAGGAGGTTCGTACCGGCGGCGACGGCGGCGGTGCACTCGCCGCGGCGGATGCTCTGCACCGCGAGGTGCACGGCGACGAGCGACGACGAGCAAGCCGTGTCGAGAGCGATCGCCGGTCCCGTCCAGCCGAGCGTGTACGAGATGCGCCCGGCCGCGGTCGAGAGCGCGCACCCGGTGGAGGCATACGTGCCGCACTGCTCGAAGTTGCGGTCGGTCTGCGAGTCCCAGTACTCGTGGTTGAGCAGGCCGACGAAGACGCCCGTGCGCGAGCCCTGCATCGCGTCGGGCGACTGGCCGCCGTGCTCGAGCGCCTTCCAGGTCACCTCCATCAGGATCCGCTGGCGCGGGTCGAGCGCGATCGCCTCGCGCGCCGACATGCCGAAGAAGCGCGCGTCGAAGAGGTCGATGTCCTTGATGAAGCCGCCGTAGCGCGTCGCGATCTTGCCCGGCGTGCTCGGATCCGGGTCGTAGAACGCGTCGATCGAGTAGCGCTCGGCCGGCACCTCGGTGATCGCGTCGACGCCGTCGCGCATCAGGTTCCAGAACTCCTCCGGCGAGTCGGCGCCGGGGAAGCGGCAGGACATGCCGACGATCGCGATCGGCTCGTGGGCGCGCGACTCGAAGGCGCGCAGCTTCGCGGTCCGCTCGGCGAGGAGCGCGCGCAGCTCGTCGGCGGAGAGGTGGGAAAGGTCCTCCTCTTCCGCCGCGTCGTCTTCGCTCTCCTTCGCCGCCGAAATGCCGAGCAGCTCCTCGGCGAGATGATCGGTGACGGCTTGCGGCGTCGGGAAGTCGAAGAGCAGCGTGGTCCGCAGCTCGCACGAGAGCCGCTGCGCGAGGACGTCCTTGAAGTCGACCGCGCGCAGCGAGTCGAAGCCCATGTCGAGGAAGGTCTGCTTCGGGTCGACCTCGTCGTCGGCGTCGAGTTGAAGGAATCCGCGGAGCGCGTCGGCGATCAGGTCGAGGAGCCGGCGCTTGGCTTCATCCGGTGGGAGGCTCCTCAGCTCGTCGATCACGATTCCTCATCCTCCTCGGGTCCGAACATCAATGCGAGCGTGACGTCGCCCTTGGCGTAGCCACCGTGCTCGTCCTGGAAGCTGCAGTAGGTGCGGAAGTAGATGAAGCGCGACGTCTGCACGCAGTCCGCGATCGCGATCTCGCCCTTGAAGCGCGAGCGGTCGATCACGCGCTTGAAGGTGCTCGAGAGGTCGTGGATCAAGACGTCGGGCAGGTGGCGGCGCTTGTAGTGCTCGAGCGTCATGTCGTTCAGCGCGGGGACGAGCCGGCTGTTGATGCACTCGGCGGTGATGACGTAGTAGGCCTGGTTGAAGCAGATGTTGAACTCGACCGCGTTCAGGTGGCCGGTCTCGTCGATGTAGCACGACTCGGGGATCTCGAAGTCGCAATCCGCGCGCGCGAGGTAGGGCGCCGGCGGGTCGCCGTTCGGCTGCTCGGGCACCTCGACCGTCATGCGCTTGAGATACCGGCAGTGCGGCTTGTAGGGCTTCAGGATCGTGTCGAGCAGCTCCTGGTCGACGTCGATCTTGCGCGCCGGACCCGCGTAGGTCACGAGGCCAGTCCCACCGCGCCGGTGTGCCCGGCGTAGAAGGGCAGCCCGTCGTTGAAGCTGATCCGGTAGCTACAGCTCTGCTCGCCCTTCGGGACGGTCGTGGCGTGGTGGATGTACGGGCGGTTGTCCCAGAGGAAGATGTCGCCGATCCGCCACTCCTGCGTGACGATGAAGCGCTCCTGCTCGACGAAGGCGAAGAGCTCCTTCAGGAAGGCCTCGCCTTCCTCGTGCCTCATCCCCTCGACCTTGGTCGTGAAGCCGCTCGAGACGTAGAGCGACTTGTCGCCCGTCACCGGATGCTCGATGAACGCGGGATGCCACGCTCCCGGTGCCTCGGCGCGGAACTCCTCGACGAGCTCGATGATCGCGCGGTCGATGTCCTTGGGCTGGACCTTGTAGTAGTTGGTCGCGTCGTGGAAACAGCGCTTACCCTCGAGCGGCTCGCGCAGGTGGTCCGGCAGCTCGGCGAGCACGCGCACCATGTCGACGTAGTGCGTTCCGCGGGCCGACGCCGGCAGGATCCGCGGGCAGACCATCGTCATCGACAGCGGGTCGTCGAAGAAGGAGTAGTCCGTGTGCCACATCCGCCCCGTCCCCGCGACGCCGACCTTCTGCCCGTTCTGCGGCACGTTGGACGAGACGAAGATCTCCGGGTGGTCGGGATGGTGGTAGTGCTCCTGGAAGTACGGCCGCACCGTGCCGAGGCGGTGCCCGAAGGCGACGTACTCCTCGTCGGTGAAGTCCTGCCCGGAGAGGAGCACGAACCGGTGGCGCCAGACGCGCTCGCGGAGCTCGGGGACGGCGTCCGCGCCGATGTCCTGGATGGGTGTGCTGAGCTCGACGCCGAGGCCGTTCCGCTGGGGCTGAAAGTCGAGCCCCGTGCTTCCGGTGGGAGCGGTCTTGGGCGGGGAGGTATCGGTCGGTTGAGACATGAAAGTGCCGGAACGGGACATGGTATCAGGCAGTCGAGGGGGCCTCCGCAAGGCGGTTTCGCCACACTCCACAACCGGATTCCGGGCCGGTTTTCCTGCCGGGTGAATGGTTTTCGAACGCGCCGGAGGGGACTTGGGGGGCCACGCCGCTCCGCTCGTCATTCTAATATGAGGTAACCTCCCCGGCCCAGCGGTCTTACGAAACTCATCGTAGATGGAGGGGCCATGCCCGACCGGTTCGACGTCCAGACCCTCGCGGACATGACCCGCTTCCACGCCCGGGAGCGGGGGGATCGTATCGCCCTCGAGTACGAGGGGCGTCAGACGACGTTCGCCGAGCTCGACAAGGGCGCAAGCCGGGTGGCGAACGCGCTCCTCGCCGACGGAGTCGCCCCGGGAACCCGCTGCGCGACGGTCACCAAGGACTCCGACGACGTCTGCGAGCTCCAGTTCGGCATCGCCAAGGCCAACGCGGTCATCCAGGGGATCAACTGGCGCCTGGCGCCGCGCGAGATCGCCTTCATCGTGAACGACGGGGCCGCCGAGGTGCTCTTCGTGCACGAGGAGTTCTTCCCGAAGATCGAGGCGATTCGGGACGAGCTCAAGACGGTCAAGACGATCATCACGACGGCGGGCAGCCACCCCGAGTGGAGACCCTACCGCGCGTGGCGGGACGCGCAGGCGGACGACGACCCGAACCTGCCGGTCGATCCCGAGACGGTCGTCGTGCAGATGCACACCAGCGGGACCACCGGGCATCCGAAGGGCGTGTTGCTGCCCAATCGCTCGTTCTTCGCGGTGATCCGCTCGATGCACGCGCACGGGAACGAGTGGATCGGCCTCACCGAGGACGACGTCGCATTGCAGGGGTTCCCCCTGTTTCACATCGGCGGCTTCTGGTGGGCGATCACGTCGCTCAACGCGGGGGCGAAGCACGTGCTGATGGACTCTTTCGTCGGATGGAAGGCGCTCGAGCTCATCCAGCGGCACGGCGTGACGAAGACCTGCATGGTGCCGGCCATGATGGGGCTCCTGCTGTCGGAGCCGACGTGCAAGGACACCGACTTCTCGTCGCTGACGCACATCGTGTATGGCGGCTCGCCGATTCCGGTGTCGCTGCTCAAGCAGTCGATGGAGACCTTCGGTTGCGACTTCGGGCAGATCTACGGGCTCACCGAGACGGGGAACACCGCCGTGTTCCTCTACCCGGACGACCACCGCGATCTCGAGAGCGAGCGCCTGAAAGCCGCCGGGCGTCCCTATCCCGGCGTTAGGGCCAAGATCATCGACGAAGAGGGCAACGAGCTCCCCCCGCGCGAGATCGGCGAGATCTGCCTGCACTCACCCGCGAACATGGTCGGCTACCACAACCGCCCCGATGCGACCGCCGAGAGCTTGGTCGACGGCTGGGTGCACACCGGCGACGCCGGCTACCTCGACGAGGACGGCTACGTCTACGTCTGCGACCGCGTGAAGGACATGATCATCTACGCCGGCGAGAACATCTATCCGGCCGAGGTCGAGAGCGCGGTCTGCGGCCACGAGGCCGTCGCCGAATGCGCGGTCATCGGTGTCCCGGACGACCGCTGGGGCGAGCAGGTCAAGGCCGTCGTCGTCCTGAAGCCCGGCGCGAAGGCCAAGCCGATGGAGATCATCGCGCACGCGCGCGGGGAGATCGCGGACTTCAAGGTGCCGCGGTCGGTCGACTTCGTCGACGCCCTGCCGCGGACGGCGAGCGGGAAGGTGAGGAAGGGGGAGTTGCGCGAGCCGTACTGGGAGGGGAGGGAGCGCAGGGTTAACTAAGGACCCTTCTCCCTACGGCCTCCAGTACAGGTACTCCATCGTCGATCCGTTCGAGTCGTAGATCGCCTCCACTGTCCCCCCCGCCGATGCGGCTTCGCGCAGCAGCGAGACCCACATCCCGTGGACGAGGCGCGCGGTCGGCGCGTAGTCCTCGACGTAGTCGCTCCAGAGGATCACCTTGGTGGTCGTGCCGCCCGAGTCCTCGATGCGCACCCAGCCGTAGTCTTTGAACACCAGGATCTCCTGGACGGTTCCTTCGACGGTAGCCATCGGTTTCCTCCTTTCAGCGGATCTCGGTTTCGCCGCGGGCGGCGAGTTGAACGTACACGCGCCGCGCGAGGCGGCAGTCGCCCTGCACCACCATCCGGCCCTCCAGGTAGACCTGAGCGGGCGCGACGCGCGCGCTCGCGATGTCGAGCGCGTCCTTCATCGACATCCGGAAACAGACGTCGGGGCGGTCGGCGCCGCCTTTGCCGCACTTCGCCTGCCCGTCGAGAAGCTTGACGTGCCAGGAGCGAAAACGGGAGCCGCTGCGGATGTCGAACTGCAGGACCCGGATGCCGAGGTCTTTGCGGAGCTTCCCCCCCAGGGATTCGACCGCGGACGTGACCGCCGCTTCGTTCGAGCGCTTTCCCTTGGTGCGCACGAGGGTCTTCAGCTTGGCGAAGCGCTTGAGCGCTTCCTGTCTTTGAGCCAGCGCCGGCATGCCTTGTTCCTCCTTGGTTAGTGCAAGAGGCCGTAGACCTGAGCCGCGAAGAGCGACCCCGCGTGGTCTACGGCGTTTTTCGCGTTGACGCGCCCGTAGCCCATCGGCTGGTTGCGCGTGCCGTTGGGAAAACCGGCGACGGTCGTGTAGGCCGTCGGCCCGACCTTGTCGGCGGTGAGCTCGATCACGTCGCGGACGCCGCGGTTGCCGATCAGGCAGTTGACGCTGCGGCACAGCCCGGCCACGCCGGCCACGTGCGGGCAGGCGGATGACGTCCCGTTGAAGACGAAGAAATAGTCGCCGGCGGTGTCCCCGCTCGGGTTGTACGTCACGCAAGCGACCGACTGGGCGCCACCCGTCGAGTTGTAGCCGACAGCCCCCTGCCGGTCCGTCGTCGGATTCTGCACGCAGGGAGCGACGACCGACACGCCGTTGGCGAAGTTCGCGCCCCAGCACTCCCCGTCCGGGCTCGTCGTCGTCTTGCGGTCGTCGTCGGTGCTCGTGCCTCCACAGGCCAACACCATTGCGTGCCGCGCGGGGTAGCGGTTGAACGTGTTGACGTCCTCGTTGCCCGTCGCGGCGACGAGCACGATCCCCGCCGCGTCCGCTTCCTCGATCGCGGGATCGATCAGCGCGAAGTTCCACGACGCGGGTGCCATCCCCTCGCCGGGGCCGTAGTGGCCGAAGCTCATGCTCACGACGTCCGCACCCTCGTCGACCGCGTAGCGAATGCCCGCCGCGACCTCCGTGTCGGACCAGAAGCTGAAAGCGATCGGCAGGATCTCGCACCCGCCCGCGACCCCCGCGACGCCCGCCCCGTTGTCGATCGTTCCGGCCGCGATACCGGCGCACGCCGTCCCGTGGCTCCCCGTCGGCGCGCCGGTGCCGCTCATCGTTCCCAGGTTGATGCCGTTGGAGGCGAACTGCAGGTCGGGATGCGACAGGTCGCAGCCCTCGTCGAGGATCGCGATCACGACCGACGGGTGGCCGACGGTCACGTCCCAGGCCTCCGGAGCGTCGATGACCGGCATGCTCCACTGGCGGCCGTAGTGCGTGTCACCCGGGACCAAGGTCGTAGGGCGGACGAGCGGGATGTGCTCGAAGCTCACGTCCAACGCGAGCTTGCCCAGCGCGCGCCGGACCTTGTCGATCGTGTCCCAGCTCGCCGCGTTCTTTCCCTTCAGGCGGAAGCAGCGGTACGGCGCGAGATAGCGGGACCACTCCGGTTCCTCCACGAGCCGGAGCCGCTTCAGCGCGGCCTTGGCGCGCTTGCTCTCCGCCGCATCGTCGTCGTCGAACCGGACCAGAAGCCGGTCCGGAGCGGGGGAGAGGAGTCCGCCTTCGTCCTTCGTGCCCCGGATGCGATAGACGGGGCGCAGCCGCTTCGCCTCGCGCCGCAGCGCCTGGGCGACGTCCCTGCGGTCCCGCTTCTTCAGGCGGCGGTCGTCGATGGCGCGGAGCCAGACGAGCTGCGGCGTGTCGTTCACGATCGACAGCACCCGGTCCTTGACGTCCCGCCGGGACTCGTGAGTTGCCTCGCAGCAAATGCCGAACGGCTTCAGGCGCGCGTCCAGCCCCTTTGCGCTTCGCTTGGCCTTCAGCTCGACGAGGACGCGGGACTCCTCGAGATCCATCGGCTGGCCGGAACCGTGGCGCAGCCGGCGCGGAAAATCAGCCACATCCTCCTCCTTGCGGGTGAGCCAAAGTCCTCGGCCTCGCGAGGCCGAGGTAGGTCTTACCGCCCCATTGAAGCTTGAAGGAGCCGATCAGCGGGATGAATCGCGCCTTAATTTTTCTGCGCTCGACGTAACCCGGTCTGCTCGTAGCGGTCGCCATCGGACCGACCATGTCCTATGGAGAAGAGTCGTTGAGTCATTTGCCCTTGGACAGAGGCGCACCAAGCCCCAGGCCGCACTTTGAGCCGGATTCTCCAAACCCCCGTGACCACCGCGAATCCAGATGTGTTCATCAGCTACGGTCACGAGGACCGTTCCTGGGTAGAGCTCCTCGTCGCCTGTCTGGAGAATGAGGGCTGGTCCGTTTGGTGGGATCACACGATTCTCCCTGGCGATCGATTCCAGGCAGAGATCCAGAGCGCTCTGGCGAGGGCGCGGGGAGTCGTGGTGGTGTGGTCGGAGTCGTCGGTCGACTCGGACTGGGTCGTCGGCGAGGCCACGGTGGCTCGCAAGCGAGAGGTCCTGGTTCCGGCACGCATCGACACCTCGGAACCGCCGATCCAATTCAACGCGATTCAATCGGCGGACCTGAGAGAGTGGCGCGGCGACTTTGACGATCCGGAGGTCCGCAAGCTCGTGGCCGCACTCCGGACGCTGGTCGAGAAGCCTCAAACTCTCGGCGACCCGGCTGCGCTCGTCGGTGGCCCTGCCGCGGACACCAGCGGCCGAAAGCCGGTGAATCGGCAGGGCGATCCCGGTCTCTACGCCCCGGCGAGACGGAAGTTGCAGAGCCCCACGCACACGGCGGTCGCCCTGGCCTACCTGCTCCTCGCGATTCTCTGCGCCATGTTGGCCTTCACGGTGGCCAACGAGATCGGTGGCAGACAGCGCAACCTCGCCTTTTTCCTCAACGCGGTGGCCCAGGCCAAGGCCGAAGGCAGAGCCACGGCGCGACTGGAGAACGAGGTCGAATACTGGAAGAGCACTCACTGGGCCGGCCAGAGGCGAGACAAGGGTCATCCAAGCGTCCGCGACAAGCTGAACATATTCCACTGGCCGATTGCTGCGATGCCCACGAACCATGCCGTCGTCCTAGGGATCGCGTGCACGGGGGTCCTCGGAGCCATCGTGGCCTCTGCGTACTTTCGTCGCCGTACGCATTGGACGAACATCGCTTCGGGAGGCCTCACGGGTCTGGTGCTCTCGATCGGGTTCCTGCTCGTTCGAGAGGTCCTTGGGCTGAAGTGGGAAGACGGCTATCCGCCCAACCTTCTCTACTACCTGATGGGACCGGCCCTGCTCCTGGGCGGGCTCGCCGAGTTCTTCGTCCTTCGGACGACCGGAGTTCCCAGCCGGAGTCGTTCTTAGGTCTAGCCCCCCTCGCTGCTCGCAACTTCCCGCTCGCCGCTGCGAGCGACGTTGGGCGGGGCGGACACAAATCCACCCGGCCTTCACCCTCCTCCGCCTTGGATTCGGCCCGCACTGGGCAAGCCCGTTTCCTAGCACCACTCCGATCCGGAGACATGACATCACCGAGGCCATGGCCGGGCACACGCCATGGGCACGAAGCTCCGGCGCGAGCACGACGTGGTAGGTCAAGGCGTGGACCCGCGGGCGAGGCGTGCGGGCGGCGAGGCGCTTCAGGGACGTCAATCGTTGCGGATCAGAATGTCGTTCCCGTTCAGTTGCCCGACGTACGCGTCCAGATCCCCATCCCCGTCGTAGTCGAAGAGCGCGACGTCCCCCTGGATCGCGTCCGTGTCGGGTCCGAACTCGTCGTCGTCCAGGAACTGGCCCAGCGCACCCGCCTGGATGCCTCCCTGGTTCAGGAAGAGGTGTGTCTTGGCGTCGGCGAACATATGCCGGACCATGGCGACGTCCTGGTCGCCGTCCGCGTCGACGTCGCCGACGTCCAGGCTGACCGGGAAGGCACCCATGAGGCCGAACAGGTTCGCCGAGCCGTCGGTGAAGACCGGCGGAGCTCCGCCCTGGTTGATCCAGAGCTTCGTGGTCAAGCCGGCGACGATCACGTCGACCAGGTCGTCCTGGTTCGCGTCGAGGAACGCGGCTTCGAACGAGGAGAACGAGGTGTTCGGCGGAATCGACGAGGTCGCGTCGGTGAAGGTCGCGTTGCCGTTGTTGAGCCAGAGCTTGTCCTGCAGGTCGTCGGCCCGCGTGACGAAGACGTCCAGATCGCCGTCGTTCTCGACGTCGCCGAGGCTGATGTCGCCGTCGACGTCGTTGGGTAGCGCCGAGTTGCCGGGGATCGCTCGGAAGTTGAGCTTCTCCTTGAAGTTCTGGAGGCCGTCCTTCCAGACGTAGAGCACCGCCGGGTCGAAGGGGAAGGGATAGGGCGGCGGCCCGCTCAGGTCGATGCGGTTGAGAACCACCAGGTCCAGGTATCCGTCGCGGTTCACGTCGCCGAACTCCGCGTCCATCGCGTCGCCGACGCCGTCGGGGAAGTCGGCGTGCACGGCGAAGCCGGTCCCGCCCTGGTTCATCAGGAGCACGTTCGGGTCGAGCGAGTCCGGCTTCCCGACGCCGAGGAAGACGTCCTCCCAGCCGTCGCCGTCGACGTCGGCGACCTCGACGCAGTTGGCGGTGGCGAGCCCCTCGGGCGGGAGCAGCGCCATCGAGCTCTCCGTGAAGCCGCCGCCGGGCTGGTTCATCAGGAGCTGCGTGTGGGCCGTGAGGCCGGCGGAGGCGGTGATCAGGTCGTAGGCGCCGTTGCGGTCGAAGTCGCCGACGTCGACGTCGTTCGTCGCGAAGCCGAGCCCGGGCAGGGCGCTCGAGAGATCGGTCCAGACGCTCGGCGCCGCCGCGCTCGAGACCTCGACGGCGAACGAGCCGCCGTAGATGGCGCCGGTGCTCGAGACGACGAGCCCCTGGGCGTACGGCGTGGTCGTCACCGGCACGGTGACCTCGTAGGTGCCCGTCGGCGAGATCAGACCGCTGAAGGTCGCGAAGGTATCGACGTGCAGAATCGGCCACGCGAGCCCCAGGTCGACCGGGCCGGTCCCCGAGCCGACGAGGATGAAGCCGGTCAGGATGACGGCGGGATTCTTTGGCGGCTGCGTGTGCAACGTGAGCGTCGTCTGCCCGCCCGTGACGACGGTCGCCTCGAGGTAGGCGCGGGAAGAGGCCTCCTCGCTGTCGGCCAGCGCAGTCGCGGCGCCGACGAGGGCGGCGAGCACCGGCAGGATCGGACGGACGGCGGACGACGCGGGACGAGGTGCGGACATGACGGGCTCCGGGACGGGACCTTCGGTCGTGTGAGTCGCGCGGTGCTCTCTGGGACCCGCGCTACTTGGTGTGCGCGTCAAGTCGCCCCGTTGGTTTCAGGTCTTTGTTGCGGGCTCTAGTTCTAGGATCCGAGCCGCGTCCCACACGGCTTCGGCGCCAGTTGCTCCGCCGGGTGGTTTTACCTGTGCTCGCACGGCCAGAGGCTCCGGGGTTCTCTTTGGAATTGGACCTTCCTCGAGGGACCTGCCGTGCGGCTATGGAGCTGAACGCGACGACACCGTGCCGGTAGGTCTCTTTCGCAGTGGCCCCTGACCGACACCCACTGGGCTCTCCACCGCAAGGATCGCGACGGCGCGCCGCGGGGAGAAGCGGTGCCCCTCCCCGCGCCGGGCTACTTCGGGAGCATCGGGCCCTCGCCGATGACGATGCGGTCCGGCGTGCCGATCATCGGCGCCTCGCCGTCCATGTCGAGGATGAGGGGGGAGACGCCTTCGGCGTGCAGCCAGCGGAGGAGCGAGAAGCTCTCCGAGAAGTGTCCCAGCCGGATGTAGTCGTGGTGGTTCACAGCCAGCCAATCGAGCATTCCCTGGAGCTGACGCTCGATCGACTCGAGACGCGGCAGCTCTTCCGTCTCCTCATCGGGCTCTTGCCCGAACACGGTGACGGCGAAATGGCTGTCCGCGTTCTCCGAGGCCCCGTTCGTCGGCGCGGAAATCACCTGTAGGAGCCCGTGCTCCGGCACGCAGTGGATGCGGGAGTCGCGCTCGAAGAATTGCCAAGTCGCCGCACCGCTCAGATCGATCGAGCGCAACTTGTCGGGCATGGCGCGCCCGCCGTTGAGCATCGCTCCCTCCTGGCTCAGGAGCTCGACGTCGTTGAAGGAGAAGTCGATGCGGGTTACCGACCAGGCCAGCTCCCGGCCGAAGAGCGCCGGGTGGTGCACGACTCGACGTGGAAGCGCCGCAGAGGCCATCTGGATGCGCAAGACTTCGAGCTCGAGCGCCTCGACCACCGCCGCGTTGTTCGGGTTCGCGGTCCGGGCCCTTGCCTCCAGAGCGCGGAACTGCCGATCGATCTCGGACTGACCCTGCTCGTCGACGACGGCGAAGGGGTCCATGCTCATCAGCACGAGCACTGAGCCCTCCTGGAAGGCGGTCTGCCCGCGATGGGCGCCGGAGAGCACGGACAAGGCGCTGAAGAAGCTGTCAGCGAAGAGCGCGCGCGAAGCGACGAGCCGTGGCGCGCCGCCGTCTCCCTGTGCGGACACGACCAAGCGACCGAAACGACCGTCCTGCTCGTTCGCGATCCACGCCGCCGCGATCGGCGTGACGTCCGACGGGAAGTCGACGTCGCCGCCGGCGGCAACACCTCGCGCGCCGCGGGCCGAGAAACGAGCGCGACGGAACGAACGCGACACTTTGCGACCGGTTTCGGCCCCCATCGACCTCGCCCGGGCCATGTAGTTGCGCGAGGGCTTCGAGGTCTCGTAGGACGGTCGACTTCCGCCGCCGCCGCCACCACCACCTCCGCCCGAGGCGACGGCGTCCGTTGCCGTGGACGCGAAGTCCGCGGCCTCGAACGAGACCGAGACGTAGTCCGAGTAGTGCTGGGCCGAACGCGCCAGGGCCTTGGACAGCGAGCTTCTTCCCGCGGTCGGAGTGTCGTCGAGGAGCTGGGCCACCCGGTTGACCGCGCGCTCGGGCACCTCGACCTTGCCGGGCACTTTCCGCAGCGCAGCCTGTGCGAGCTGGTTCTGTCGCGACGGCAAGGCGTCCTCATACTCGATGAAACCGCGGAGCACCGGATCGTCGATCGACTTGAGACCCAGCTCGCCCTTCAGCTTCGCCACGCTCCTCAAGAAGTCGGCGTCCGCGGCGAGAGCACCGCTCCGCGACGACAACCCCTCCATCAGCTCCATCATCGCGCGCGCCGGCTCTGGGGGAGGCGCTCCGGCCTTGACCATGCGCGCGATAGCGTCGCGTGCGTTGCTGGACTCCGCGACCGCGCGGTCGAAGCTGAAGCCGGGCTTTCGGAAGACCTTCTCGGCGAGGTCGCGCACCTGCGAGAGGTTTCCGTCGGCGCAGACGTAGGCGAGCTGGTCGACGGCGTTCTGGACCGCCGGCGAGAGCCGTCCCGGATTGGGGGCGTGCGGCGCGAAGCGCATCGAGCCGGCGTCGGCGGAGCTGCCGAGCTCCCTCGCCCAGCCGCGGAGCTCGGCAAAGCGCGGGTCCTCGCGAAGAGCGCCGAAGCGCGACTCTGCGTCGACGTAGATCGAGGCGAGGAGCTTACGTCCCTGGCCCGCCTCCGCCGCCTCGGCGCGAAGGTACAGCTCCTCGACGAGCGCTCGCGAGGAGAGGTCGTGGAGCTGCCACCCGTCGACGGCGAGGACGTCGTCGACGGCGGCGGCGACGCCCACCTCCTGCAAGCGAGCGACCGTGGTCCGGTGGCCGCTCTCGAGGCTCTCGACCATCAGGTCGCGCACTTCCGGGGCGCTCACCCAGCGGGCATCGAGCGCCTCCTTCGCGTGGCTCTCGCCGCAGCCGCCGGCCACGAGCGAGAGGCCGAGCGTCAGGAGGCCGAGGCTGGCTCGTCCGAGATTACGAAAGTCAGTCAACTTCATGGATACGGGTCTCTCTCCGCATGAGGTCTTGCGTGCATGTCAGGTCAATCGAGGCGTGGGCTTCCCAGTGACCCGACAAACGCGTTCGCCGCTTCGGTGGAAACGGGATTGCGCAAGGCCCAGCGCGAGCACGGGGTCATCAGGAGGGCGGCGAGCGTTCGCCGCCCCTTCATCCCCGCCGTGCGCAGGATCGAGGTCCAGAGCCGCACGGGGGGGGTGGTCTCGGGCACAGGGAGCTCTGCTTCTTGCAGCAGGATCTGCTCTTCGGTGAATCCGTCCGGGAAAGCCGCAAGCACGAGACGCCGCGCCTGGTCGAGCGTCGCGCGTGCCTTCTCCGGAGTGTTCAGGTGCACGGCGAGGGCGTGGACGACGTCCTGAGGCACCTCGCTCACGTGAACCATCGGTCCGACGGGGATGGCGGCGAGCGTCCGCGCCGCCGCCTCGATGTCCCGGTCGCGCAACCGTGCGGGCTCGGGCCGGCGGCGCTCGATCACCTCGACGAGCTGCTCGAGCGCCTCCCACTCCGAGCGAAGTTCGAGCGGGAGATCGCGAGCGCGTCCGCCGTTGCGTTCCAGCTCTCCGAGCGCGTCGCGCAAGAGCGCGCAGTCGAGCACCGGCGTCTGCATGGTGCGCAGGCTCAGATCGAGCAATCCGGCGCGAACGCCGTCGAGCTCGCGATGGCGCAGGTCGTCGACGATGCAGGTGACGAGCTTCTTGTTCGTGTCCGCGTAGGTCAGCTCGTCACGGATCACGTCCATTTTCGCGAGCAGCGCCCGCGAGAGGCAGCCGAGCACGACGATGGAACCGCGCAGGGCCTCCTGGATGCTGCCGGCCCAGCGCTCGCCCGCGTCGATGCCGCCGATCTCGTGCCGCGCGAGGAAGTCTCCGTCGAGCCCAAGGCCGCCCTGTCCCGCTCCAGGCCGATCGACCCAGACCGGTTGCCCGAGGTACGCGAGCGCGCGCACGAGCGGGCGGATCCGGGTCGCCTTGTCCTCCGAGGCGTGACAGATGAAGACGTACACGAGGGCTCTCTCCGCTCCCAGGCACACGGGTTGTAGGCCGGGCGGTCGCGCGCTGATGGCAAGGGCTCCGCGCGTGACCGGGCATCGGGCGAGCGCGTCCGACGCAGCTCAGGGTAGCACGAGGCGCGGATTGCACCGCTTCGGAGAAGGGAATCCGGGCATCGGATGGCTCGCGGAGGACTTCGGTGTGCTTGCTGTCGCGGAAGCAGACACGCGGCTCGGCTAGGAGCCCGCCCGCCTTCTGACCAGCGCGATTCTCACCGGCCGCCGCCGTCGCCCCCGAGGACGCCCGGGGCCCCGTCGCCGCCCGGCATCTGACCGGGACCACCGTGGACGTTCCCGAGCACGGCGATCTCGCTGCGCGACTCCAGCGTGACCGTCGTCTCGCCGTCGAACGCGAGGAGTTGGCCTGCGGTCCGGATCGGGCCGAGGCTCCAACCCGCAGGAGCAAGAGAGAAGGAGCGCCTCGCGGCGGGGGAAGCCTTTGTTCTCGCCGTTCCGTTCGGTCGCATCACACCAGTCGGAGCGGGCGCGAGCACGCCGCGTTAGGTCAACGGCGACGACATCACTGACATACGCCTCCCGCGTTCGCGGTCTTGGCTGATCGATCGAGCGGGTACTCGGTCCGCTGGCGATTTGGCGGTTGCGAGAACTGAGGGCCATCGGTGCGACGCTGATCGAGGGAACGAAATCAGTCGTCCGTGTTCACAGCGCGCGCCGAGACGCGCGGGAGGAAGCCTCATGTCGATTCGAAGCCGCCGTTCCGTTGGCACGTTGCGTCCGTTCGCCCAATGGTTCCTCTTCGCCGTCGTCTGCGGCTGGCCGCTTCAGGCTCAGACCAACGAGTACATGGACAAGGATAACGTCGAGGGGACATACGTGCAGTTGGCCGCCTTCCCCATTCGCCCCGTCGTGCACCTGCCGCAATTCGGCGAGCTCTGGGCGGTCAACCAGCACGCGAGCGAGGTCCAGCGCTTCGACGCGAACGCGACCGGGAACGACGTGAGTCCTTCGTTGACCGTGCCCGTCGCGTGGGGACCGGTGTCCGTCGCCTATTGGGAAGGGAGCGGAGGAAGTTGCGGCGACGAGATCCTCGTGGTCTGCCGCGGTTCGTGGGCCGTGGTCCGGATCGACCGGGCTTCCGGCGATCTCGTCGGAGTCATCCAACTCCGGCCGTCCGACTCCCTGCCGAACAACATCAGCGTGACCGCACGCATGGGGGTCATGGCGGAACCCGGCGACATCGTCGTCGACGACGACACCGACATGGCTTTCGTCTCCTGTACGGCGTCGGACAGCGTGCTCCAGATCGATCTCTGCACGGAGAGCCCCGGCGAAGACCCGATCGTGCGCGTCTTCAACGAGAAGGACGACGTCGACTTCCGCTGCAAGAGCCCGCTCTTCCTGTCGCTGGAGGACGACGGCACCGTTCTCGTGACACCGCTCACTTCGGGGAACAACACGATCTGGATGAACGAGCCCGGCGGCGGTTCTCTGAACGCGGGGACGAGCGTCGTCGACCTGACCGATACGTCCATCGCTGCCGAGCCGCTGCCGGACGACGACCTCTTTCGGATCACGCCGCTGGTCGAGGACGCCTCGGGCACGGTGACGGACAAGGGGACGGTCAAGGTGGCCGCCAAGGCGCTCGGCACGCTGCTCTTCTCGCACGATCGCAACGACGCGGGTGATCTCTGGGTGCTGAACACCGATGCGGTGAACGCCGAGGAGCAAGGGGAGCCGAACATCACCGGGCGCTTCGTGCGAAGCCGCATCACGACGCTGTCCGCGTCCGGTGGGCCGCCGACCTTCATCGACCTCGATCCCGTGAGCGCGGGAGGCGCCCAGCCGGACGATCGCGCCGTCGGGCAGCCCTTTGCGCTCGCGTTCAACGACTTCGACCAGGCCTTCGTGACGGGACTCTTGACCGACAACGTCGCGGTGGTCGACAGCGGGGGCGTCGTCGCGGAGTGGAAGCTCGACGAGGCGGATTCCAGACTGCGCGCGCTTCCGCGGGGGATCCTCGTCAAGGAGACGACGACCGTCAGCACGGGAACCGTGATCGTCTACTGCTGGGGCGACAACAAGTTGCGCGAGTACGACTACGACCTCGGCGTGCCCTCAGACCCGGCGACCTTCGTCCGGTCTTACGACCTGGGCGCCGACCCCGCGCCGCAGGACATTCGCGAAGGCCGCGGGCTCTTCTTCAACGGCAACCTGTCGGAGCTCGGGAACATCTCCTGCGCGAGCTGCCACGTGGACACCGGGGCGGACCAGGTGGTCTGGAACCTGGGCAACCTCCTGAAGGAGAACGACGCGGGGACCGAGACCATCTCGATCGACGACAAGGGCGGCATGGTGACGCAGACGATGGTCGGACTCGAGCGGCTCGCTCCCTTCCATTGGCGGGGCGAGCGCCAGCTCGCCCATTTCAATGAGTTCGGCGTGCCCGGACTGCTCGGGGGCGAGGAGATGAACGACGACGCGTTTGGGAAGTTCGAAGCCTTCGTCTTCTCGCTGGCGAACCCGGCCAACCCCAACCAGAACCGCGCGCGGGTCATCGATGACGGTATCAAGGTCGCCCACGACCTCGGGCCCGGCTTCGTCCAGAAGCCCAGGCGGGGCCAGCAGATCTTCCGCGACAACGAGATGTTCAAGGACAACGGCGCTCCGAGCGAGCCGGCGAACTTCCGCTGCAGCACGTGTCATCCCCAGCCCACCGGGACGAACAACGACTTCCACGACGAGGTCTTCGGCATCACGCGACCCCGTCGCGCGATGCTGAAGCCCACGGCCTTTCACGAGCTCTGGCGCAAGCAGCAGACGCCGTTCGAAATCGAGCTCGTCGCCTCGCCGGTGAACGTCTTCGACGAGGTCGCCTTCCTCGGCCAGGGCTTCACCCACACGGGCGAGTTCAAGGACATGTTCGAGTTCGTGCACTCCATCACGGCCTCGGACGATCGGGACCAGGACGCGCTCGACATGACGTCCTTCCTGAACCAGTGGGACCAGGGGCTCGCGCCTAGCGTGCACTACTCCTACTTGTTGGATGCCTCGTCGCCGCAACCGGAAGCCAGCATCGAGCTGGCCGGGTTCCTCGTCCGCGAGGCCATCGAGCGGGATTGCGGCATCGCCGTCCTAGGCGAGGTGCTCGACTCGCAACAGCAACTGAAGTCGCGGCGCTGGTTCTTCGACCGCCACAAGGGAGCCAACGGGCTCTTCGTCTGCGAAGACTCGAACTTCAACGATCGCACGATCACGCAGTTCACCGACGCGGCCCAGCAGGAGACCAACCTCTTCATCGGCATGCCGGTCGGCATGGCGGAGCGCTTTGCAGTCGACTACGACATGGACGGCTGCGTCAACTTCGACGATAACGAACCGAACAACCCGGACGTGTCGTGCGTTCAGAATCCTCCCGTTCCGACCTTCACCGAAGGCCCCACGAAGCGCTGGGAGACGAGCAAGGTCGCGCGCATCTACTTCGATACGGACCAACCGACGACGGCCGTCGTCCGCTACCGGCGCAACTTGACGGGCACGCCCTGGAGAACGGTGGAGAGCTCCGAGTTCTCGCGGACCCACGCCGTCATCCTGAACGACCTGCACCCGCAGACGGTCACAACAGCAAGCTGGATGGAGCCGCAGCCGATGGCGGTCCCGATGGACTACCTGGTCGAAGTCGAGGTTACGAACCGCGGAGGCTTGACCTCGCCGACGGCGAGCCTCTCCTTTCAGACCGACCCTTTCCTCGCGCCTCCGGTCGGGTTCTTCCCCGAGAGCAACCTGAAGGAGCGCCAACGCCTGACGCGCTCGATGATCTCGGACCTCGACTTCGAGGTAACGAGAAACGGGGACACGATCAGCGGAGTCGTGGACGTGAGCGTCAACTTCCAGCGCGGCGGCGACTACGACACGACGGGCGAGTTCCAGCGCCCGCCGGCCCAGGACCGCATCGTGATCGGCCGCGTGTTCGCGACGCAGACCGCCGCCTCGACGGCGGACCGGCACTTCGGCATCACTCCGAACCCGCTGCCGGGGACGCTCTTGGCCGGCGAGGTGAGCCTGGACGTCCCCCCGGACAAGACGCTAGAGGTGACCGGGGCCACCGGAGGCTATGACGCTCCGTTTCTGATCAACGCGGTAAGAACGAACGGGATCGACGGCGTAGCCCGGATCGAGTTCGACTTCAGCGCCCAGGCCTTCCACCTGGCGCGGCAGGACGAGCTGCTCTTCGTGGTCGATGCCGTCATCGAGATCGTCGACGAGGCCGAGTGGAGCACTACGGTGACCAACCACGTGAACGGCAATCCGCTGGTTCTGCCTGTGAATCATACGAACCCGAGCTACCCCGAGAACAACATCTTCGCCCTGACGCAATGGAGCTTCCCGGACACCGGCGAGGCGCAGGCCGCGAGAACCGAGGTGATTCCCTGACGATGGGGCGCTTGGACGCTAGTCGCGTTCGTCCGGGATCAACACCGTCGCGGGCTTCGCGGCTTCGAGACGCGCTTCCGCCCACGCGCCGGTCTCTCCTTCGACGCGAACCGTGGCCTCGGTGGCGACTCCGGTGAGGACCTTGAACTTCCCGTGCTCGTCCGTCGAGGTTCGGCCGAGGAGCTCCGCCACCTCGGGGGGCCAATCTGGAATGCCGATCACCTGCACGCTGGCTCGGGGCGCGACTTCTCCGCCGGAGGTGTGCACTTCGCCGCTCATGAAGACGGCGTTGTGGAGGATGACCTCGACGTCCTCGTTGTCGCCGGGGAGTACCTGAAAAGAGGTTTGGGCGTACCCTCCCCGCCCGTCCAGGAAGATGTAGAGGTTGTAGTCGCCGACGGGCAGCGCGTCGAATTCGATCGGGTTGCTCCAGGAATGCGCCGACGCCGTCACCTCGTGCACCCGGTCGACGAGCACGTACTGCAAGGGCCCGCTGCGGTTGGGCTCGACGAGGCCGTCGGTCCGCGCGAAGACGCGCACGCGTCCCTGGTCGCGATAGCGGAGCACGACGTCCCGCCCCCCCGGGGTGACCTCGATCTTCGGCGTCGCGCCGAGCTTCCTGTGGTTCGCGACCAGCGTCATCTCCTCGTGCGGGTCACGGAACAGCCGGAAACGGCCTTGCTCGTTCGTGTAGGCTCGCTCGATCCCGGCGACGGAGACGTCGTGGTGGTGCGTCAAGGGTCCCGCCGTGACCGCCGCGTCGGGCACCGGCTCACCGGCCGTGTCGAGGACGATCCCCGCAACGTGGTCGTCGGCGTCCAACGCGTGGAGCTCGATGCGGCGAACCAGTTTGCCGCCGCCGACCGCGGTGGTGACGATCTCCACCTCCGGCGAGTAGCCGCTCTTGCCGGCGCATATCTCGTAGACGCCGTCGGTGACCAGCAGGCGCACCCGGCCCGCGGCGTCCGTGACCTGTGCGCCGACGGAACCGGGCGCCTTCCCGTCGACCCGGGCCAAGCGTAGGTCCGCGCCCTCCACCGGCGCGCCCTCCTGATCCACGAGCTCCAGCTCGAGCTCACCGAGCGTCACGCGAACGTCCGCACCCGTCGGCGACCGCAGCTCCGCGGTGGGGACCTCGACGGCGGCGAGCGGGGACTTGTCGGCGAAGAACGTCAGCAGGAAGCGCTCGGGGATGCGGTCGGCGCGGGCCAGGATCGTGAAGCTCGCGTCCTTCTCCAAGGTCGTGCTCCCCGCATAGATCGGGATCGTTATGGCCCCGGTCGGCGAGACGTGTGCCGCTAGCGAGACGCCCTCGAGGGGATCGCGGTTCGTCACGAGCCGTCCGCGCAGATCGATCGTGGTGCGCGCGTACAGGAGCATCTCCGGCTCCAGACGGGCCGTGCCGAGAAAGAGGCGCTCCCGTTGCCCGTCGGTGATGAGGACGTCGCAGGTCCGTCCCTCCCGCCACGTGCCCGCGGGTAGATCGAACTCGAACACACCTCCCTCCCCGGTGATCGCTTTCACCGAGCTGCCTCTCGGAGCGTCCTCGAAGGCAGGCGGGCGCAGGGTGATCGTCGCACCGACCACCGGCAGGCCATACGCCTCGTCCAGAACCACTCCCGCGACGCGAAACGAGTCGGTGGGCGGGACGCTTGCAGCTTGGAGTTCCTCCGCCAGGTCGCCCGGCGCAACGCGTGACGGCGGATCCTGACCGGAAACGGGCTCGATCTCGGCAAGCGGGGGCAGAGGCTTTTCTCTGAGCTCCGCCCGCAGAATGCGGCCGGTGTCGATGGAGGCCGAACGAGCATCCGGAAACGGGAACCACCAAATGACCGCGGCCCCCAGCAAAAGGGCCGCGGTCAGGAGCGCGGAGGCGCGGCTGGAGATCCCTGCCCGCCTCGCGTTTACTCCGCTGCGTGGTGACCCGGTTCGCGGGTCGCTCAATAGCTGCAGCCGCAGCCGTCGCCGTCGGGGTCGTCCCACGCAAACTCGCCTTCGTCGGCGTCAACGGCAATCGTGCACTTCGGACTGCCGCTTTGGATGCTGCAGTCATGGTTCATGTTGCCGCAAGTAGCCCCCGCAAAGGTACAGTCGGGGTCGGTGAGGAGATCGGGGTTGAGCTTGCCAAGCCCGTCAGCAAAGGAGACTGCGGATGCAGTCGCGAAGATCAGGGCCGCAAGGCCCAACGGGAGAAGACGCACCATGTGCGATACCTCGTAGGGAGAGGGGTAAAGTGAGGGGAAAGGAAGACTAGTCGGCGACGAACGCCAACAACGCGCGCGCAGCATACACGCCACCGCCGTTCACCGTGCGTGCTTTCCGCGGCTACTTTCTAAACCGGTCGTTGCCAGCTAGATACGCGTGAGATTCGTGACGGAGTCTCGATTGCGGGAATCGCGAGGTTCGACGCGACGCCTCTCGTTGGTCTTCGTGCAAGCTGGCGATGAGTTGGCGGTCACGTGCACGTCGATTCGATCGCCGCGCGCGGACGAATCTGCGGTAGGGGTTTTCATCACCTCGGAACCGGCCAGGCTAGAGGAACTGCACCGGAGCCGGCGCCCCGAAGGCGAAGGCCGACGTATCGAAGACCTGAAAGATCAGGTTCTGCGTCGCGCCGACGAAGCTCAGCGGAAGCGAGACGACGTTGCCGGCGTAGCCCTTGCCGTCGGCGGGGACGAGGCCGGTGACGAAGACGGTGCCGTCGCCGAAGAGCTCGCCGGCGAAGCCCGGAATCGTCAGCGACGCGGCGAAGGCGCCGGCGCCGGTGGGTCCGATGTCGACGAAGAACGCGACGAGGCTTCCCGGCATGGCGCCGGACGTCTCCTGGCGCGACCAGAGGATCGTCGAGCTGGTGATCAGGCTCGTCGGATGGTTCTCGACCGTGAGCGGCGCCGGCCGGGCCGGGATGACCGCCATCCCCATCAACCCGCCGAGGCCGGTGCTGTCGGGCGTGAGCCCGACCTGCGTGCCCGTCGTCGCGACGGTGCTGCCGAGGGCGACGCCGTTCAGGCTCGCGATCGTGCCGCCGCCGGCCGTGGAGAGAACCGCGCCGTCGTTGGAGAAGCCGCTCCACGCGAAGAGCAGGTTCGGCAGGAAGAGCCCGGGGACCTGCGGCGCCTCGAACGTGCCGCCCGCGGGGTCGATCTCGAGCGCGGAGAGGTCGATCGACGTTGTCGGATCGCCGCCAACCGAGGTCTTCACGCCGCTCGCGGCGATCCAGCCGTTCACGTCGCCCTCCTGCGCGATGATCTGCGCGGAGCCGACGGTGATCGCGGCGACGTTGTCGCTCGCGTCGTACGTGATCGCCGCCGCGGGGATGCGCACGAAGCCGCCGTCGGCGACCGTGCCGCCGGGAGCGGCTTCGTCGAAGGAAAACGAGACGAAGAGGTCGCCTACCGACGACTGGCAGATCGCGTCCAGGTCGAGGTCGGCGGTCGGCGACTGCCCGAGCGCGCCGAGGAGCTGCGTCTCCGTGACGAACACGTCGATCGAGCCCTGGGTCTGGAAGCCGAACACGTCGCCGTCCTCGAAGCCCGCCAGGAAACCGGTCACCGCCTCCTTGCTGAGGTAGACGTCGCGCGGCCCCAGGCTCCCCGCCGGCGCGGACGGAAAGCGTTTGACGAAGACGGCGTCGGTGTCCTCGCCGGGCGCGGACCCGCTCGCGTCGAGCAAGAGCCCGTCCTGATCGTGGTCGCCGATGAAACCCCACTGGCCGACCATCGAGTGGAACACCGAAGCCGAGTACGTCCCGGCGGTCGGCGTCACGATCGCGGTCTCGTCCTCGCGGATCAGACCGGCCTCGACGAGCCCGCTCCCGTTGTCGAGCGTGACCTCGTTGCCGTCCATGCAGAAGACGAGCGAGTCCTGGGCGGAGAGACCGCCGGTCCACGCGAGGAGACCGGCACCGAAGAGCACGAAGCGCATGGCGTGATCCTGAGAAGGGGAGACTGGGGGACGTCGGCGGACCTCAGAGCGTGACGAGCGTCCCGTTGGAGACGACGACCGCTTTGGTCACCGGGTCTACCATGCCCCACCGGAACGCGACCGGGAACCCGTAAACCGGTGTCCGCAAGAGCCGGCGAGCGAGTCTCGGGAACATCCTGCAGGTCATTCGAGCGAGTCCGTCGCGGCCGGGGCGTCGACACGCTTCGACGAAATCCGCTGGGGAGCGCTGACGGCCGTAGGGTTGCGATGAACCAGCCGCCGCGGGGATCCGAGACCCTGCCGCGGACGGCAAGTGGTAAGGTCAGGGAAGCCGAGCTGCGCGAGTCGTACCGGCTAGGCGGGACGCGCAGGAGCGATTGATGAGTCCTTCCATCTACCTGATCAACCCACGGGCGGACTTCCCGACCTACTACGGCGCCGAGGCGTACGCCGGGCGCGGCTACAAGCCGGCCGCCTTCCTCGCCGACCTCGTCGTGCCGACGCTCGCCGCGATGGTGCCCGAGGACTTCGACGTCTTGATCAACGACGAACACCTCGAGCCGGTCGACTTCGACGCGCCGGTCGACTACGTCGGCATCACGGGCAAGGTCAGCCAGTGGGGCCGCATGAAGGCGATCGCCGAGGAATTCCGCCGGCGGGGCAAGATCGTCGTCATCGGCGGGCCGTACGCGTCGCTGTCGCCCGAGGTGGTGCGGCCGCACTGCGACGTCCTCGTGCGCGACGAGATCGAGGACATCGCCGACGAGCTCTGGTCCGACCTGCGCAGCCACCGCTTCAAGGAGGAGTACGTCGGCGGGCGGCCGGACCTCGCGAGCTCGCCGGTGCCGCGCTGGGACCTCTACGCGAAGTATAACGACCGGGTGCTGACCGCGACGCTCCAGACGTCGCGCGGCTGTCCGTTCGAGTGCGAGTTCTGCGACGTGATCCAGTACGTCGGCCGCAAGCAGCGCTACAAGCCGGTGCAGCACATCCTCGACGAGCTCGACGTCGTCTACGCCAACGGGTATCGCAGCGTGCTCTTCGCCGACGACAACACGACCGCCTCGCGATCGTGGGTGAAGGAGATGCTCGAGGGCGTGCGCGACTGGAACGCGAAGAGGGGCGACGAGCGCGTCGCCTTCAGCACGCAGCTCTCCATCGACGCGGCGCGCGACGACGAGCTCCTGAAGCTCATGCACGACGCCGGCATGACGCACGTCTTCATCGGCGTCGAGTCGCCGAACGAGGAGAGTTTGCAGGAGACGCACAAGCGCCAGAACCTCGAGCGCAACCTGCGCCACGGCGAGGACGACAACCCGACGCTCGTCGACATGGTGCACCGCTTCTTCCACTTCGGGATCGGCGTCACCGGGGGGATGATCTGCGGCTTCGACCACGACGGGCCGGACATCTTCGAGCGGCAGTACCGCTTCGGGATGGCCTCGCTGATCCCGATCTTCACGATCAGCGCGCTCGCCGCGCCCGCCGCGACGCCGCTGAACGCGCGGCTGCGCGCCGCCGGCCGCCTGCACGAGGGGCTCGAGGTTCCCGCTCACCCGTGGAGCACGAACTTCGACCCCGCGCAGATGACGACCGACGAGCTCTCGGACGGCATCCGCTGGCTCGCGAACAAGCTCTACCACCCGAACACGTTCGGCGAGCGCGTCGTCGGCTTCATCGACGAGCTCGACTGCTCCGCGCGCGACGAGAAGCCGATGCTGAACCAGGACGCGATGCGCACCGTCGACAAGGACACGCTCTCGCTCATCTCCGACATCCCGAAGCTCGACCCCGATTCCGAGCGGATGTGGAAGCGCGTGATGGCCAAGCTTCAGACGAAGCCCGGTGCGACGATCCCGATCATGGAAGCGCTCGTGCGCTACGCGCAGATGCGCTACATGTACGAGGACGCGGAGTTCTGGGATGGCGAGGAGCCCGCGGACGAGTTCCGGCTGGCCAAAGCGCTGGCGGACTGAAGCTCGGTCGCCGCCGGCGTGCGGAGACCTGGCCAGCCCGGCTCGATCGCCGCCGTCCCCGGAGTCCGGCCTGCGACTGGTCGGCATGATCATGGTGACTCCGCGCACCACCGAGGCTATTGAGGCATGACGACACTCGTAGAGAACGGAGCCGACGTCGACCAGGCCGTGGACAACGCTCTTTCGTCGTGCGAGCACGACGAATACGGCTACTACCGCGATCAGACCATCGGCCGGGCGTCCTTTATCCGGAACATCCTTGTCCCCTTCGTCGGGACGCTCATCGATCGATTCCGACGGTATTGAAGGGCGACGTCCGCCGAGCCCGCCTCGGTTAGGCCGACGCCGAGGGCGGGCAAGTACGGACGCCAACTACTCCGCGTACCCGATCTTCCGCAGCGCCTCGCGGTTCTCGTCCGTGAGCTCGACGCGGTCGCCCTCTTCCCAAAGGCGCCTTGCGAGCAGCGAGCGGACCATCTCGACCATCGCACGGCGGTCCTCGTCGTCGGGCGGCGTCGGGCGGGCGGCTCTCTCCGTCGGATCCTCGGAGAGCTCGAAGGTCCAGAAGTCCTCCTGAAGATCTCCACCGGCACCCCGCGCGAGGGCTTCCGCGAGCTCCATGCGGGTCACGTCGCGTAGGCCCCCCGTCGAGTCCTTGGCGCTCCATTGCAGATGACGCCGGATCTTTCGGCCGTCCAGGCGCACGGCCTGCTGGTACGAATTGCGGTCGAGGTGCTCGGACAGGATCGGCCGCCGCACGTCGGGATTCCGCAGGAGGTCGAGCCCCCGGCACTCGTCGCCCGGCGGCAAGCCGGCCGCCGCGAGCAGCGTGGGGTGCAGGTCCACGAGGCTGCACGGCGTCGCGATGCTCCTGGGCTCCTCGCCGGGCACGCGGAGGATCCAGGGCACGTGCAGGAGCGTTTCCACGAGGTCGTGCGTCATGCCGTGCCCGATCTTGCCCCGCTCCAGAAGCTCTTCCCCGTGGTCGGACACGACGCAGACCACGGTGTTCTCCATCAGGCTTTCGAGCTCCAACCACGCGAAGAGCCGTCCGAGCTCGTCGTCGATGTACCGGATGCCCGCGTCGTAGAGGCCGACGAGCGTTTGCAGCTCGCCCTCCTCCATCCGCTGCTCGCCGCGGTTGATCGCGCGGCGCGTCTTGGCCCACGCCATCGCTAGGAACGGCTCGGCCTCCGCGGGGTCGCAGAACGTGTCCACGTACTCGTCGGGCAGCGCGTTGAAGGGCGCGTGCGCGTCGAGGAAGTGCAGGTAGAGGAAGAAGGGCGCGTCCGCGTCGCGCTCCTCCAGCCACTCGACCGCCCGCTCGCGCAGCTTGCGGGCGTGGCCGGCCTTGTCGCGGTAGACGTCGAACCCCTGCTCGAAGCCGAGCCCCTGGCGGAGCTGCGCGTTCTGGACGAACGCGGCGGTCGAGTACCCGCCGCGGCGAAAGGCCTCCGCCAGGGTGTAGGCGCGGCTGGGGAGGATGAGCGTCTCGGAGTTGGGTTGCCCGCTCGGCTCGTACATCCCGTGCTGCGCGAGGTAGGTACCCGTCATGAGCGAGGCGACCGACGGCTTGGTCCAGTTCGCCGTCGCCGAGGCGTCGCGGAAGACGATCGCGCGCTCCGCTAGCGCGTCGAGGGTGGGCGTCGTCGGATGCGCGCCGTAGCCGTAGGCGCCGAGATGCCCGCCGCGCACCGTGTCCATGCAGATCAGGACGACGTTCGGGCGTTCGCCCGCGTCGCTGCCGCAGCTTGCGCCGAGAACGGCGGCGGCGACGAGACCGAGCGCGACCCTCGTGCGGGCCGGGCTTCGGGCGGAGCTCTTGCGGCGGACCACGCTGCTACCAGGATAGTCGGTCGGCCGGTCCCGGGGCGTCGTGCCGGGCTCAGGTCTCCGCCGCCGGCTCGCCGCCGTCCATCCACGACGCGATGAGGCGCGCGGGGAGCCGTGGTAGCCGTGCTCCACCATGCCGGGCACTCGCAGCGCGGACGCTATCCTGTCTCGCGCGCCGAGCTCGACGGTGTTGTAGAACGTCGAGGCTCGGAAGGAAGCCATGAAGCCCGTCCGCAGACACGCGTCGCGTCGATGACCCGCTGGAACCTGCACCGCTGGGTGATCGTGGGGCTGGTCGTCGTCTTCGTGGCGTCCGTCGGAGTGTGGTGGAACAGCCGGGGCCGGCTGCCGCGCGAGGTCCGCATCGCGACGGCGGAGCCGGGGGGGCTCTACCACCGCTTCGCCGAGGTCTTCGCCGAGCGCTTCGAGGCGCAAACCGGCCGCCCCGTTGCCGTCGTGCCGTCGCGCGGCTCGGTGCAGAACCTCGAGCTGCTGCGGAACGGCGAGGTCGACCTCGCGATCCTTCAGGCGACGTCGGTGCCGCCGGAGACGCTCGGCGTGATCGCTCCGCTGTATCCCGAGGTCGTTCACGTCGTCGCCGCGGCGGGTTCGGGGATCGAGGCGGTGGGGGACCTCCCGGGGCACCGCGTCAGCTTGGGGCCCGAAGGCTCCGGCATGCACGTGAGCGCGCTGGAGCTGCTCGCGCACTACCGCGTCGACACGACCGACCTCGCGGAGACGAAGCGATACTTCCGAGAGCTCGCCACCGGCGAGCTCGACGCGGCGATCGTCACGACCGGAATCGACAATCCGGACCTGATGCGCCTGCTCGCGGAGGAGGAGGTGCAGCTCGTTCCGATCCTCGATTCCGGCGCGATCGCCATTCGCCGGCCCCTCTTCGTGCCCTACGAGATCCCCCGCGGTCTCTACGACGAGGGGCCGCCGGTGCCGCCGGAGGCGCTCGAGACGATCGCCACGGTGAACGTGATGGCGATGCGCATCGACGGCGCGGAGGTGCTGGTCCACGCCGCGATGGAGGTGCTCTACGAGACCGAGTTGCGCGCCGAGTTTCCTCAGCTCATCCCGAAGCGCGAAGCCCTGGCCCGCGCGCCGGCGCCGCTGCACCCGGCGGCGGTTTCCTACTTCGAGCCCTACGCGGGGCTCGGCGTCCTGAGCCAGGCCATCGAGGCGCTCTCGGGGGCCAAGGAGCTTCTGTTCGGGCTCGGCGCGCTCGCGGTTCTCGTCGTGGATCTCGTACGGCACCGCCGGCGCAAGCGCCGCGAGGCGATCATCCGCGAGCAGAAGGACCGGCTCGACGCCTTCCTCGCCCGCACGGTCGAGATCGAGCGCGCGCAGATGGACACCCGCGACGCCGCGGAGCTCAACCGGTTCCTCGACGAGGTCACGACGATCAAGCTGGAAGCGCTCGAGGAGCTGACGCACGAGGACCTGCGGGGCGATCGGATGTTCCTGATCTTCCTGACGCAGTGCGCGAACCTGATCCGGAAGATCCAATCGAAGATCCTGAGCGCGGAAGCCGTGAGGTAGCGCGCGGCTGGACGCATCTTCGCCGCCAGCGTATCCTCGATCCGGGAAAGGGAGAGACGCTCGTGCACATCGCTCAGGCAGGTTGCCCCCGGTGTACGTCCTCGCGCGCGCCGGTGAAATGCGCCGTGGCCTTGGAGTGCGAAGCTCTCCTTCGCTCGAAACGAACCAAGGGAGCCATTGCGAGGTGTCAGCTATGTCCGGTGACGTGAAGTCAGGCGGTCTGAGCAAATCGAAGGGCCCGGCCGATTCGGGTGGAACCGGCGGGCGAGGAGAAGACGGTGGCGGCGGCGGCTGGACCGTCGTTCCCGGATGGGACCTGGTGGACGACAAGGGGAACTCATACCAGGTCCAGGAGGACGGCAAGGGCAACCACCGGATCAAGGGCGTCGACGACGACGGGAAGCCCTTCTCCGTCCCGGCGGAACACGTTCCCGAGCACGACGTACCGGGAGGTGGGAAGCTGGAGTCCTACGAGCAGAAGCCGATTGGACACGCGCTCTCCAAGAACACCCCCGCGAGCGGGGACCCGACCTATTGGTATGGCGACGCGGACAGCGTCAAGCCGCTGAAGCCGGCGCCGTAGCAAACAGAGCCGGAGCGAAGGTGTTCGCCTCCGGCGCGGAGATGCTCGAGCGCTCGCTCGCGCGAGTCGGTAGGCTTTGGCGATGTCTCCGCCGGTCGCGAAGTCTCCCCAGGAGCTCTGGTTCCCGCTCGGACCGCCGCGCGCCGAAGCGCCGCTGCGGCTCTTCTGCTTTCCCTACGCGGGCGGGGGGGCGATGTCGTTTCGAACCTGGGTCGGCAAGCTCCCCGGGGGGATCGAAGTCGTTCCGGTCCAGGCGCCGGGACGCGAGCAGCGGCTGTCCGAGGCGCCGATCAAGCGCATCGACGCGTTCGTCGAGACCTTCCTGCCCGTCGTCGAGCCGTTCCTCGAAGGGCCCTTCGCGTTCTACGGCCACAGCGTCGGCGCGCTGGTCGCGTACCAGGTCGCGCGCGCGCTGCGCGACCGCGGCGGGCCGACGCCGCGACATCTGCTCGTCGGCGCGTCGCGTCCGCCGCAGGCGCCGAAGCCGCCGGATCCGATCCACGTGCTGAAAGGCGACGCCTTCCTCGAGCGCTTGCGCGTGCTCGGGGGGACGCCGCCTCAGGTCCTGGAGAGCGCGGACCTCATGGAGCTCTTCACGCCGATGCTGCTCGCCGACTTCGAAATGTCGGAGACGTACGGCGACGAGCCGCTCGACCCGCTCGACGCGCCGATCTCCGCATTCGCGGGGACCGAGGACGGCGAGGTGAGCGTCGAGCGCGTCGGGACCTGGAGCGAGCAGACCAACGTGGAGTTCCACCTCACGCTCCTGCCGGGCAAGCACTTCTTCCTGCACACGGCCGAGGCGGAGCACCTGAAGGCCATGTGGAGCGAGCTCGTCGCCCGCGGCACGGTCGCGCAGCCGTGACCCTCGCGCCCGGCGAGGTCCGCGTCTGGACGGTCCCGCTCGAGGGCGACGCGAAGCCGCACCGGGAGGTGCTCGACGCGGAGGAGCGGGCGCGGGCCGACCGCTTCCACTTCGACGTCCACCGCGAGCGCTACACGATCGCCCACGCCGCCCTGCGGAACATTCTCGGCCGGCTCGTCGCGGAGGATCCGGCCGGGATACGTTTTCGGATGAGCGAGTACGGCAAACCTTTCCTTCCCGAGCACGCCGAGCTCCACTTCAACCTCTCGCATTCCGCCGACCTGGCCCTCGTGGCGGCCACTCGGGTGGGGCCGGTGGGCGTCGACGTCGAGGAGATCCGCGCGCTGGACGACCTCATGGGCCTCGCGCGGCGGAACTTTTCGCCGGCGGAGCTCGACGCGCTCGTGGCGCTTCCGGCCGCCGAGCGCCAGGCGGCCTTTTTTTCCTGCTGGACCCGCAAGGAGGCCTTCGTCAAGGCGCTCGGCGAGGGCCTGTCCCACCCGCTCGACGCCTTCGACGTCTCGTTGCGGCCCGGAGAGCCGGCCCGAGTCCTCGCCGTCCGCGGCGAGGACGCGGCCGAGGACTGGTGGCTGCACGACTTGCGCACGCGCGACGGCTTCGCGGCGGCGGTGGCCGTAGCCGGGTCGGTAAAGGCCGTTTACACTTCGCCCTGGCCCTCATGAATGCCCCCCTCTTCCCCGCGGCGGCGAGCCTCGCTCTCGCCCTTCTCACGGCACCGGCACAGGCGCAGGTCGGTCTCGCCGACGCGCACACGATGCTCCCCGCCGACGACGATGGGACCGAGTCGATGGACTTCGGCGACGTGGACGGCGACGGCGACGTCGACGTCGTGTTCGGGAACGCGCCCACGCAGAACCGCCTGCTGCTCAACGACGGGGTCGGCGTCTTCACGGACGCGACCTCGGGGCTGCCCGTCGACACGGACATGACGTGCGCCGTGCTGCTCGCGGACCTCGACGGCGACCTTCACCTGGACCTGCTCGTCGGCAACGGCTACGGCGGCGGCATCCAGAACCGGCTGTACTTCAACGACGGCAACGGCGTCTTCGTCGACGCTACGGCGACCAACATGCCGGCGGACTTCGCCGGCACGGAGGACATCGCGGTCGCCGACGTGGACGCGGACGGCGACCTGGACGTGTTCCTCGCGAACGACAACGAGGCCCTGGGGCAGCAGAACTTCCTGTACCTCAACGACGGCGCGGGCGTCCTGACCGACGTCACCGCGGCGCAGATGCCGGTGGCGTTCGCGAAGAGCGAGACCATCGCGGTGGGCGACGTGGACGGCGACGCCGACTGCGACGTCGTGTTCGTGAACGACGGCGCTCAGAACGCCCTTCACCTCAACGACGGGTTCGGCGTGTTCAGCGAGGCCAGCGGGAACCTCCCCGTCGACGCCGACGGCTCCGAGTCCGTCGTCATGGAGGACTTCGACGGCGACCTCGACCTCGACCTCGTGATCGGCAACGGCGGCTTCGGCGGGCAACAGAACCGCTTCTACCGCAACGACGGAACCGGCCTGTTCACCGACGACCCGACCGCGCTGCCGGTGGACAGCGGCAGCACCGAGGGGCTCGCCGCCGGCGACGTCGACGGCGATCTGGACCTCGACGTGTACGCCGTCAACTTCGTGACCGCGGACCGGCTCTACATCAACGACGGCGCCGGGGTCTTCGCGGACACGACCCAGTCGCTCCCGAGCGCCTTCCCCTCGTCGGTCGAGCCGAAGCTGGCGGACGTCGATGGCGACGGGGACCTCGACGCCATCGTCACCTGCTTCGACTTCGAGAATCGCCTGCTTCTCAACGACGGCCTTGGCGCCTTCCAGGAGCCGAGCGCGAACCTGCCGAGCGCCTTGCTGGCGACGACCGCCGTGGTCCTCGCGGACGTGGACGGCGACGACGACCTCGACGCCGTGTTCGGCGACCAGGGGCTTGCCAACCGGATCTACCTCAACGACGGAGCGGGCTCGTTCCCCAGCGAGCAGATCCTCGGATTCCTGTCGATACGCTCGCTCCTCGCGATCGACGTGGAGAACGACGGCGATCCCGACCTCGTGTTCGGGCAGACGGGCGCGAACGCCCTGGTGCTGAACGACGGCGCCGGCAACTTCTCGGTCGCGCCCGGCGCCCTTCCGGACCCGGCCGCGCCGACGGGCGCGCTGGTCAGCGGCGACGTCGACGGAAACGGCGACCTGGACATCGTCGTCGGCAACTTCGGTCAGGACGAGCTGCTCCTCAACACAGCGGGCACCTTCGCGCTCGGTTCGCTGCCCGTCGACGCCGACGAGACGCGTGCGCTCGCCCTGGCTGACGTGGACGGTGACACGGCGCTCGATCTTCTGGCGGGCAACGGATTCAACGCGGGCCAGGCGAACCGGCTCTACCTCGGCGACGGCGCGGGCGGCTTCACCGACGCGTCGAGCGGGCTGCCGAGCGACATGGACGAGACGGGCGCGCTCGCGGTCGGCGACGTCGACCTGGACGGCGAGCTCGACTTCGTCGCGGGCAACGGTGCGACGCGCGGAGCACTCAACCGCGTCTACCTCGGCGACGGCCTCGGCGCGTTCGCCGAAGCGATCGGCGCGCTTCCGGGCCTTTCCGAGGAGACGGGTGTTCTCGCCCTCGCCGACTTCGACGAGGACGGCGACCCGGATCTCCTCGTCGGAAACGGCGTCGCGACGCCGACGCCGAACCGGGCCCTTTGGAACGACGGCGCCGGCGTCTTCGCCGAGTCGGCTGGCAGCTTCCCGGCGCGCGCCCACCTCACGGTGGCGATCGCGGTCGACGACCTCGACGGCGACGGCGACCTCGACGCCCTGATCGCCGAGAGTCAGGCGCAGTCACGCGTGATGACCAACCTCGCGCGTCAGGTTTCCTGGCGCGGCGAGCCGCGGATCAACAAGGCGCTCGAGTTCGAGATGCACGGCGACCGCGGCGACGCGTGGTTCCTGGCCTACTCGATCTTCCCGCCGCCGGCTCCGCTTCCCATCCCGTTCGTCGGCACGCTGTTCCTCGACGTGGTCTCGATCGAGGTCGTCGCGGCCGGTGCGCTGGACGTCAACGGGCGGGCCACGGTCACCCTTCCGATCCCGGACAACCCGCTGGCGGTCGGGTTGCAGCTCCCCTGGCAGGGGGTGCTGGCCAACGCGCCGTTCGTCTCGCTCACCAACCTCGAGTACACGCGCTTCACCGATCTGTAGGCTCGCCAGGTGAAGCCCGCCGCCAAGCCGATTTTGGGCGCCGGCCTTCTTCTGATCGGCGTGTGCTGGCCGCTCAACTGGCTGCTCCCCGGGCTGCGGACGCACCTCCTCTTCTTCCCGCTTTGGTTGGGATACGTGCTCGCCGTCGACGGCTGGACGCTCGCGCGCACGGGCACTTCGCCGCTCGAGCGCTCCCCGGCGCGGTTCGCGCTGCTCTTCGTCGTCTCGATGCCGTTCTGGTGGCTCTTCGAGCTCTTGAACCTGCGTCTCGGCAACTGGGAGTACCTCGGCCGTGAGCACTTCAGTGATCTCGAGTACTTCCTGCTCTCGTCGCTCTCCTTCTCGACGGTCGCGCCCGCGGTCCTGGGTTCGGCCGAGCTGATGGCGAGCTTCCGCCCGTTCGAGCGCTTCGCGCGCGGGCCCGTGCTGCGTCCGACGGCGCGCCTGTGCTTCGGCCTCTTCGCGGCGGGGCTCCTGATGGTCGCCGCCATGCTGGCCTGGCCGGTCTACTTCTTCCCGTTCGCCTGGACGTCGCTCGTCTTCCTGCTCGAGCCGCTGTGCGTCCTGCTCGGCCGCCGCTCGTTCCTGAGCGATCTCGAGCGCGGCGACTGGCGCGGGTGGATGACGCTCTGGGCGGGCGGTCTCCTGTGCGGCTTCTTCTGGGAGATGTGGAACGTCTGGTCGTATCCGAAGTGGATCTACCACGTGCCGGGCGTCGGCTTCTGGAAGGTGTTCGAGATGCCGGCGCTCGGCTATCTCGGCTACCTGCCGTTCGCTATGGAGCTGTATCTCCTGCGGCAGCTTCTACTGCCGTCGAAGGCATAGGCTCCAGCCCGAGCGTGCGGCCCTTCTCGATCGCCGGCACGCCCTCCACCATCCAGCGCGGCGCGGGCGCGCCGAGCAGGTAGTGGTCGAAGAACTGCTGCATGCGGATCGCGTAGTCGCGCTTATTCGCGTACTTCTTCAGCCCGTGCGGCTCGCCGTTGTAGTTCAGGAGCCAAACGGGCTTGCTCAGCCGCTTCAAGGCGACGAAGAGCTCGATGCCCTGCGTCCACGGAACCGCGCCGTCCTCGTCGTTGTGCATCATCAGGAGCGGCGTCTCGACCTCGTCCGCGAAGAAGAGCGGCGAGTTGTCGATGTAGCGCTGCGGGGCCTCCCACAGGCTCGCGCCGATGCGGCTCTGTGACTTCTCGTACTGCCACTGTCGGCTGCGCCCCGAGGCGTAGCGGATCCCGCCGTACGCGCTCGTCATGTTGGAGACGACGGCACCGCCGACCGCGGCGGAGAAGAGGTCGGTCTGCGTGATCAAGTACGCGACCTGGTAGCCGCCCCACGAGTGGCCCTGGATGCCGAGCGCGTCCTTGTCGACGAAGCCTTGCTCGACCAGGTGGAGCACGCCGCTGACGACGGAGCGCACCGCGCTCTGACCGGGAAAGCCGGTTTCGTACGGGATGTCGGGCACGAAGACCAGATAGCCGCGGCTGACGTAGAACGGGTAGCGCACCGACGAGCGGTTCGGGATCGGCGTTTGGTGGCTGTGCAGGCGATCCGACATGCGCTCGTAGAAGTACGTGATCAGCGGGTACTTGCGCGCCGGGTCGAAGCCGTCGGGCTTGTAGAGGATGCCTTCGAGCTCGACGCCGTCGGCCGACGTCCACGCGACGAGCTCCGCCGTGCCCCAGCGGTATTCGGCCTGCTGCGGGTTGGCGTCGCTCACGCGGCGGGGCTCGCGGAAGTCGAGATCGCTCACCCAGCGGTCGGGGAACTCCTCGAAGGACGAGCGCGTGTAGTGTACGGCGTCCGCCTCTTTCGCCTTGACCGGCGTCGAGAAGGAGCGCGCCTCCATCACGAGCACCTTGGGCTCGCCGTCGCCCGTCGGCGCGTCGCGCCAGAAGCCCGACGACCTGCTCCCGCGGTGGAAGGCGGAGAGGAGAAGCGGGGCCTCCGAGTCGATCGGCTCCACCTCGTCGGGGTCGAGGTCGACGACGCGCAGCCGCACGTTCTCCGCCCGGCCCTTGCCGTCGGTGACGCAGGTGGCGGAAGCGTCGCGCGGATCGAGCCGCCACACGTCGAACTTGTCGTAGACGAAGAAACCCGCGTCGCCTTTCAGCCATCCGCCGTAGCCGTAGGAGCGCGGCGGCGACGGCGTGTCGTGCCGGTCGTCGTCGAGCCGGTGGGGGACGTTCTTCCCGACGTCGATGGGTTCGCCGTCTTCGCGCAGGTCGAGCGCGAACCACGTGCGCGCGGCGCCGTCCCACCAGGTCGCGTAGGAGCCGCCCGGGCTGATCCGGTAGGAGCCGGGGCGTCCCTCGACGACGAGCTGGATCGCCCCGGTCTCGACGTCGATCCGGTAGACGTCGCGCGGGATGTTGGTGTCCCACTGGGCTGCGTGCCGGTACGGGCGGTCGCTCACGCCGAGCGCGTAGCGCGACTCTCGGTCGTCGGGAAGGTGCACGCTCGGCGTGAAGAGGCGACCGAGCTGCACGACGCGCGCCTCGTCCAGGTGCGCGACGGCGAGGTAGCTTCGCTTCCCGTCGTTCTCGAGCTGCTCGAGCTGCAGCGGCTGGATGCGGTCGTCCGTCCAGCTCCAGACGTCCACGACGACCTTCTCGTCGTCGAAGGGCTCCTCCGGCTCCGGCTCGGGCAGCGGGGCCCCCCCGAAGAAGAGCCGCCCACCGGACTTGGAGAAACGCGGCTGGTGGTGCTCGCCGACGCCCCAACCGCTCGGTAGGCCGACCGTCCCGGCGGTCGCCACGGGCCTCGCCTGCGCATCGCCCTCCTCCCAGAGGTAGAGGGTCCAGCGCGGCTCGTCCGCGTCGTAATCGTCGCGGTTCGAGAGGAACGCGAGCCGCCGGCCGTCCTCGGAGAACGCCAGCGACTTGTGGTTCCCCTTGCCCGAGAAGATCGCGACGTCCTCGCCGCCGCCGAGCGAGAGCACCCGGACGGAGTCCTCCGCGCCGTCCTTCGTGGACGTGGCGCACGCGAGCCAGCGGCCGTCCTTGCTGAAGGCGTAGGAGAGGACGTGGGGCACACGCTGCTCCGCGCCGGTCGCGAGCTCGCGAAGCACGAGCTCTGTTCCGTCCTCCTTCTTCTTCTTGTCCTTGTCCTTGCCCCCTTCTTCCTTCTGTTCCTTCTTCTCTCCGTGCTCTCCGTGGTTTTCCTCTTCCTCTTCCTCTTCTTCTTCCTCTTCTTCTTCTTCTTCTTCTTCTTCTTCCGGAAGACCCTCATGGTGCAGCCAGACCACCCACCCCCCTCGCTCCTCCGGCAGCGCGAAGGACTTCACCCGCTCGACTTCTTCGACCTCCCCGGTCGCAAGGTCGAGGATGCCCAGCCCGTCCTTCGGCCGCTTCTTCTCGGGCACGTCGTCCTTCTTCGCCTGCCGCACGTCGTCGCGCGCCGGCTCGAGGCGGAACACGCAGTACCCCTCGTCGAAGTCGAGGACCGCGCCGCGTCCCCGCTCAACCGAATACTCCGGCGCACCGTCGCCGAGCCCGTGAACGCGGAGCACGCCGTCCCCTTCGTCCCCCGGCTCGAGCGAGTACGCGAGCCACGCGCCCCGCGCGGAGAGCGTTGCGCCGTCGATCGTGTTCCACCGCGCGTACGCGTCGTGGTCGAGGGCGGGCTTGTCGTCGAACCCTACCCTGGGAGCGACGGACAGGCAGGCGAGCGGAAGAGCGAGGAACGGGAACGGGAGAAGCGCGCGCGACATGGCGCGGATTCTAAAAGAGAAGCGGGGCGGCATCCGCTGGGATGCCGCCCCGCTTTGCTGACTTCGGTGGTGGACTTACTTGCGGCGGTCCGGAGTGATCGGTCCGTCCTTCCCGAACTCCATGGGACCGGTGATGTCCCCGAAGATCGTGCGTGCATGCTCAAGTTCCACGTCGAGGTCGGCGTCTTGCGGTACTCGCCCGGAGTACGCGGAGAAGCCGCCGCCTCAGCACCCGGGGAAGCGACCTTCCAGGACGATCTTGTTGCTCTTCTTCTTGTCCCGGAAGACCAGCTTCGGCGATTTGGCGTCGGGCTTGAACGAGTGGTAGACCTCGCCGGCCGCGCCGTAGTAGATGACGTCGGGGTTCACCGTGACCGAGCCGGCGCCGGAGGTCCAGGAGAAGTCCGCCTGGACGGGGGCGCCCCACTTGCGGTCGGTGACCTCGCCGGGCTTGACCTCGAGAGCGCGCATCTTGCCGGTCTTGATCCAGACCGTCTCGGCGCCCTTCTTGGCGAAGCCGGACTCCAGCTTGTAGCTGCCGACCGGGACCTTCAGTCCGGAGCGGGCTTGCGCCACGTTGAAGGAGAAGTCCTGCTTGCGGTCGGTGACGACCGCGGACTCGAGCTTGCCCCGAGCATCGAAGCCGTCGGCGAGCGAGATCGTTCCGACCTCGCCGGCGTACGGCTTCGCCGACATCTCCATGCCGTCGGCCGACACCTCGAAGTCGTAGACCTCGCCGTCGATGCTGATGGTCTTCGAAAGGTACGCGGCCGAGGAGCCCGAGCCGACGATCATGGCGTCGCGCCCGTACTCGTTGTAGATGCCGTTGTTGTTCTGGTCGATGACGCGGATCACGGTGCCGAGGAGCTTGCCCTGCATCGCGCCGGCGGTCGAATACTGCCACCCTTCCTTCGAGGGGCGGATGCGAACGGGATAGTTGAGCTGGTCGCCGTCGACGGTCTTACCGCGCAGCTTCACGAAGCCGCCCGCGCCCTTGACCTTGTCGTCGACCTTGCCGTCGCCGTTCGTGTCGACCGAGAGCGCGAGAACCCCCGCGATCTGGGTCGCGAATCCATCCCCTTTGGAGTGTGCGATCGGGATCGACGAGTCGATCGTCGTCCACACCTCCTTGGGCAGGATGATGCTCCACTTGCTGTAGGCCTTGTTGCTCAGGCTCGCGGTTTCCACCGCGGCGCCGTCCTCATCCCCGCTGGTCGCGATTCCAGCGAGGAGCGCGAGCGCGCCAAGGCCCAGAAGATGGTTCCCAACTAGTTTCACGAGCGGCCCTCCTTCTGGAGAAATAGGACTGATCAGTCGACCTAGGGGACCATACGGTCGGCCCTTTGGAAAGGGGGCTTGAGCAAACGGCCTGGGCGGATTTGTAAAGCACGTGTCAGACCCGTGGACACCGCGGCGCTCGGCTAGAATGAGCGCGTTCCTGACGGCAGAGGATGGAACGAACGGCGCTCGCAATCGCGGTTCTCGCAGCCGCTCCTGCGTGGGGATTCCCCGGTGTGGCGACCGGGGAGGAGCCGGAGGTGCGCATCAAGCTCCCCTTCCGGGCGGGGAACAGCCACAAGTGCATCCAGGGCAACGGCGGCGACCAGTCGCACCACGAGAACGGCGTCAACGAGTTCGCGGTCGACTTTCGCATGTCGCCGGGCACGCGCGTGTGCGCCGCCGCGGCGGGCCGCGTGATCGCGCTCGTGCAGGACACGCCGCCCGACGCGCCCTGGTCCGACTTCGGCGAGTTCCGCAACTACATCTGGATCGACCACGGCGTCGGGCTCTACACGGTCTACGGCAACATCCGCAACGACTCGGCGACCGTGCGCGTGGGACAGTTGGTCAACGCCGGCCAGGTCATCGCGCTGAGCGGCGAGGCGGAGATGCACCAGGACCCGCACCTGCACTTCGCCGTCACGGACTCGGGGCGCCGGTCGGTTCCCCTGAGCTTCCTCGACAGCGGCATCCCGAAGAAGGACAAGGGCGTGCCGATGGCCGGCCAGACCTGCGGCTCGGACAACGACGGGACCGGGACGCAGTGGTTCACCGAGGACTCGATGCTCCGCGCCGACACCTTCGGCGAGAAGATCACGATCACGTCGCCCATTCCGGCCAGCGCCCTGCGCTGGAATCAGGAGTACACCGTCGAGGGCACGGTTCAGGACGACGACGCGCGCAAGGTCTGCATCTTCTTCACGCGCCCGCCGGGCACGCACGCCATCGCGCACCGGATGGTGCCGATCCAGTCCGGGCGCCGGTTCACACTGACGTTCAAGCTCGCCGACTTCGCGGCCACCCTGCTCCAGGAGCAGGGCTACCGCTTCGCGATCGCGCCGGTGGCGAAGGACCAGAGCTTCGCGAGCGACGTCACCGTCGACTTCGCCATCCTGGACCGCGAGCCGTTCACGTCGCTCGCGATGAACCTGCCCTTCCGGAGCGGCCAGACGTGCAAGTTCCGCCGCGTGGCGACGCCGGCGGGCGAGGGGACCGCCTCGGTCCTCCTCTTCGACATGCCGAAGGAGACCCACGTCCTCGCGAGCGCCCAGGGCCGCGTCGTGGCGATCGGCGCGGACATGGAGCTGCCCTTCGACGCGCTCGGCCGGTCGCGGAAGACGAGCTACGTCACCCTCGACCACGGGTACGGGATGCACACGACCTACTTCGGTCTCCTGGCGAAGTCGATCAAGGTCAAGCTCGGCGACGTCGTCAACGCGGGCGACCGGCTCGCGGCGAGCCACAAGTCCGACCTCGCGCGCGAGCTGCACCTGGGCTTCGCCCTGAGCGATCACGCTTTCGTCACGCAGCCGGCGAGCTTCGTCGAGTGGGAGACCGACCCCGGCGATGCAGGCGACGCGCGCTCCGCCAACGACGGCGGCGGTTCGCACCTCTTCCTGGAAGAGTCGCGCCTGCCTCCGGACGACTTCGCCGCGAACGCGCTGACGCTCGCGAACGAGCCGCCGGCGTCGATCTACCACGTCGCGACCGACTACGTCGTCGAAGGGACGTCGACGGCCGAAGAGGTCGCGTTCCTCGTGCGCCAGCGCGGCAAAGATCGCAACGTCGTCGCCGCGAAGGCGGCGGTGGAGGAGAACGGTCGCTTCCGCATGACGGTTCGGTTGGACGACGTCAAGCTGCCGAAGGGCGACGCGCTCGACTACGCGATCACAGCCCTGAAGTCACCGCGCGATTTCAAGGCGGAGACGTGGCGCCGGCTTGTAGCGAAGCGTTAGGAGGGCGACCCGGAAGCGAGGCGCGCATGGTCTAATACCGGCCCGTCTCGCGCAAGACTTGCCCACCCGTACCCCAACCGCGGAATCTCCACACGATGCCCCGATGCATCCCGTGTCTCTTCGTGCTGCCTCTCGTCGGAAGCTGCCAGGTTCTCGACGAGGAATCGCAACCCGGCGCAGACCTTGACCTCGTCTTCTCGACGCAACACCACTTCCGGGGCATCCCGAACAACGAGGAGGAGGTCTTGCAGCCGGCCGTGACAGGCTTCGTGGACACGACGCGCAACGGGACGATCGAAGTCGGCGTCGAGGGGAACGTCGACCTGAGCGACAACAACGGCGACGCGTGGTTCCCGGACGACCAGGCCTGGGACTTCAGCCTGCTCACCTTCCACGGCTCGTACACGGAGACGGTTGAGGGGTTCGACCTTACCGGCGGTCTGGTCAGCTACGTCCCGTCCGAGCGCGACGAGTTCCCCTTCGCCGACGAGCGGGGCGAGACCCGGGAGCTCTTCCTCCTCATCGGGCGCCCCTTCGGAGATTACTACTCCACGGTGAGCATTCACCGCGACATCGACGAAGCGCGGGGCTGGTACCTGAACGGCGCGATCGTGCGCGAGTTCCCGGTCGACGAGGCATGGACCTTCGGGCTGCAGGGGTCGATGGGATACTCGGACGATGACCAGGCCGAGTGGGATTACGGGATCGAAGAGAGGGGCGTCTCCGACCTGCGCGGGACAGCCACGTTCACCTATCAGGTCACGGAGAGCTTCTCGATCCGCGGCAGCGCGAACGCGTCGACGATCGTCGACGACGACATCGCGGACTGGTTCGACCTGATCGGCATCGACAAGAAGAACTACTGGGCGACGCTCGGCGTCCGGTGGGGGATTTAGCCATGAAGCAGCACCGGAATCGGAACGGAAAGACCCGTTGGGCGGCGTGTGCCCTCGCCTCGGCCCTGTCCTCGCTCGTCATCGCGTGCTCGACCTCGGTGGACGGCAAGGATCCGATCATCCCGCCGCAGCCGGCCGAGAACACCAATCTGCGCTTCGGATTCGATCCCGGCTTCGCGCTGGGGGCCCCGATCACGGACTTCCAGGTGGCCGGGGGCGTGATCCCCGGCAACGGGACGACGCCCGACCGGGCCGTGGCGTTCTTCGCGTACGTCACCGAGGACAACACGCTCGGCCCGTCGCCGGCCGACCCGAGCGCACCGCCGGACGGCAACTCCGTTGCCGACGTGTACGTCGCCGCGATCGACTCGAGCGGAATCGACACCCGCGCGTTCATCTACGGCCTCTCGAGCGTGTTCCGCCACCCGCGGTGCATGACGTGCCACAGCATGAACGTGGATCCCGCGAACCCCCCGGCCGCGGGGCCCTCGACGGCGTTCGCGACCGACCCGGAGGGGCACCCGGGTGGGAATCCGCCGCTGAACGACCTGACCGACACGAACTGCAAGGACTGCCACTTCGAGGACTGGAGAGCTCCCGCCCAGAATCTCGACTTCCGGGGAGCGTCGGTCGCGGAGCTGGCCGCGCGCGCCAACACGGGGTTCGCCACGCACCTCGGGGCTTTCCTGAACCCGAACCCCGACGACGAGCGCGTCGCCTGGGCGCTCGGAAACGGGGTCTCCCCGTTCGGCAACGCGGCGGACGACGACCACGACGGCATCGTCGAGGTTCAGGACACCGACAACGTCGTGCGGACGGTTCCGGGCGGGCTTGACAAGTTCGTGGAACGGCTCGCCGCTTGGGCGGAAACGGACGTCGGCGGCAACAAGTTGACCGACAGCGCCGCCCTGGCCGTGGACGACGTCGTCCTCGTCACCCGCGACGCGTCCGGCACGATGGCGGGCGGGGGCGCCTCCTTCTCTCCGAGCGTCGTCTACGTGCCCGACGCGCCGATCGCGGACGGCGGCACCACGAAGGTGGGCACCCTCTACGTCGCGTACGCCTCGGACGCGATCGACATGGTCGGAGGCCAGACCAACGGTGTGACCGACGTCTTCCGCGCCACGGTCGAGGTGCACGTCGACGACGCGACCGGAGACATCGATCTGACGTACACGGGTCAGGAGCTCGTCAGCGTCGCCACCTCGGGCGAAGCCGACGGCGCGTCCGTCGACCCCGACCTCGGCGGCGTCGACGGCGAGCTCGTCGCCTTCTCGTCGCAGGCCACCAACCTGGTTGGCTCGTTCGTCGACGGCAACGGGCCGGCGCCGGACGTCTACCTGCACCATGTTCCGTCGACGACGACGCTCTTGGTAAGCCGCTCCGCCGTCTTCGGCCCGACCTCCGGCGGCGACGCCGGGTCCTCCAACCCCGACCTCAGCCGCGAGGGGACGATCGTCGCCTTCGAATCGGACGCCGCGGACCTTTTGCCCGCGGGCGCGGACGCGAACGGGCTCCGCGACGTGTACTACGCCGTCTTCGAGAGCGGCGTCTTCCAGGGAATGCGCCGAGCCAGTCTCACGAACGGCGGGCTCGAGGGAACCGGCGGCGACTCGCGCAACGCCAGCGTGTTCGTGTTCGACGAGGGCCTCCCGCTCCTGGGCGAGCCGCGGGTGCGCGTGGCCTTCGAGTCGGACAAGACGGACCTGGTCGCCGAGCTCCCGCCGATGGCGGCGACGAACGTCTACCTCTTCGACAGCCTTGCACCCGGCAGCACGACGCTCCTGAACCAAGTCATCAACCCGCAGGAGTCGTTCCTCGGCGAGGCGTCGGACGCGATGGGCGCCGCCGCACCGGCGGACTCGCGCAACCCCGTGATCAGCCCGCTCGGCAACGCCGTGATGTTCGAGACCCTCGCGGACAACCTCGACTTCACGCGGCCGCGCGACGAGAACTTCTCGGCCGACGTCGTGTTCGTCGACCTGAAGCAGTTCGACACCCTGGGGTTCATCCTGCCGTACCGCGTCAGCGTCACGGCCGACGGGGGCGAGGCCAACGGCTCGTCGAGCGCCGCGCGCTTCGCGTCCTTCCCCTCCGCCTCCGGGCAGTTCCCCGTGGGGCTCGCGGCCTTCGCCACGGAGTCGACGAACCTCGGCACCGCGGACAACGATCCGTCGCCCGCGCACATGGTCCTGTTCCTCGACGAGATCCCGAGCACGCTGGCCAAGTTCGACACGGATCCGAGCCCGCCCAAGGAGGCTCCGAACGTTCCGATCCAGTTCACCGACACGTCCAACGGGATGCCGGACACATGGCTCTGGGACTTCGGCGACGGGGACACGTCGACGGAGCAGAACCCGGTGCACACCTACACCGCGGTCGGCACCTACACGGTCACGCTCACCGCGCAAGGGGCCCTCGGCGACGACACGGTCGTCAAGACGGACCTGGTGCAAGTGCTGGACGAATCGGACGCGATGTTCACCGCCTCGCCGTCCATCGCGGCGATTGCCGTGGGCTCCAACGTCACCGTCAACTTCGATTCGTCGCAGTCCACGGAGTGCCCGGACACCTGGGAGTGGTCCCGCCAGAGGGTGGACTCGATGGGCACGCCGATTCCGGATCCCCTCGACGGCATCTTCTCCAACGCCCCGAACCCGTCCGAGGACTTCGCCTTGGGGGCCTCGGACCTGGAGGCCTTCTACGAGGTGAGCCTCACGACCTCGGGCAAGGGCGGCACCGGGACTCCGGCTCTCGACACCGTCCAGGTCTTCGAGCAGGTGACCGCGGCCATCGCCGTGGATCCGGGGACGCCTCCCTCGGGGCCGGTCGATCCGGGCACCGGCGAGCTCACCGTCCAGTTCATGGACGTCTCGACCGGAGCCGTCGACCCGGCCACGTACGCGTGGGACTTCGACGGCGGCATGGGCGACCCGACGGCGGCGAACCCGCTCGTGACGTTCGAGGCGGGCGATTACGACGTGACGCTCACCGTCACGGGCAAGGGGGGCGACATGAGCACGTCGCCCGCGACGGACGTCCTGGCGATCGGAACGATCACCGCGGCCCTGACCGCGGGCGACGCGATCGATCCCGGCGGCGGGGTGAGCATCAACTTCGCGAACACCTCCGACATCGCCGACCCCGTGCTCGGACCGATGGACCTCTCCTACCGGTGGCTCGAGGTTCGGGGCGGCGGAAGCGAGACCTTGTTCTCGACCGCCTTCGAGCCCTCCGCTGGAGAAGCGACGTTCCAGCTCTCCGATCCGACGGTGAAGGACACGTTCACGGTCAAGCTCGTCGCGGGGCTCGACGCTCCGTCAGCCGCGGGCTGCGACTGCGGGCTGCCCCTGGGCTGCGATTGCTCGGGCAACGTGACCTTCACGGTCTTCCCCGAGCTCGACCCCGCGTTTTCCGCTTCGGCTTCCTTCACGCCCTCCGGCACTCCGGGCAAGCCCCCGCACACGGTGAGCTTCACGGACCTGACGACGGGAGCCGGCGCCTCGCCCACCTACCGGTGGTTCTACGATCCCCCGGGGCCCGGCGGCGAGATAGAGTTCACGCCCGTTTCGATCACGCACATGGGCATGCAGCTCCCCCTGACGTTCGAGTTCCCCAGCCCGGGCGACTACAGCGTCCGGCTGCAGGTGACCGCCGAAGGGCCCAGCGGGCCGATGGATCAGGTCGAGAGCTTCACCGACGCGACGGTGCCCGTCGACGGCTCGCCGTTCAGCGACGTCTACACGATCATCGATGCAAGCTGCAACGGTTGCCACACCTCGACGCCGGTCGCGACGAGCTGCGGCGAGAGCACCGGCAACGGTGGCCTGCCCATGGGAAGTCAATCGCAGGCGCACAGCAACCTTGTCGGGGTCCTGGCGAACTGCCAGCAGGTCTGTGGTCTGACGAACATGTTCCGCGTGAGCGCGGGCTCTCCGAGCATGAGCTTCATCATGGACAAGATCGACCCGTTCTCCGGTTCAGACCCCGGCTGCGGGAACAAGATGGGTACGCTGACCGCCGATCAGATCTCGATCTTCAGGAGCTGGATCCAGGACGGCGCCACGGGACCCTGATCCCCCGGGCGAGCCGCTTCCGCCCCTCCGGCGCGGACGCGATCCGGCCGGCCGATGGCGTATGCTTGGGCGGAAGGAAAGGATGATGTCCCGCTGGCTCGTTCCGCTGATCGTTGTGCCGGCGCTCCTGGGCGGGCGCGCGTCCGCGCAGGAGCGAGTCGACCTCGAGAAGCACTTCCCCGGCCTCGTCGAGGCCTTCGACTCCGTCTACACGTCGCTCTACCGCTTCGACGACTTCTGGGCCCTCGACGGGAAGAGCCTCCGAGCGGACAAGCTCGCGGAATGGCAGGCGAAGTGGCGCGCGGAGAAGGAGCGCGCCGAGGGCGAGATCGAGAAGCTGCGGGCGGATCCCGGTCGCCACCTCGATTTCCGGATGCGGATCCGGCTCCAGCGCCACCACTACTTCCGCGACCGCTTCAAGCGCGACGAGTTCCGCGTCGTCTACGACTATCCGCCCTTCGTGATCTACGTCCAGGAGCCGCAGACCGAGAAGGTCACGTACTCCGACGCCGACGTCCGGCGCTACGGCGAGTGGTTGCAGCTCCTGGAGGAGACCTTCCGCGTCGACTACGCCGCGCCGCTGGGGCTCGAGCAGCACCACGAGGTGCCGGGGTACTCGTTCTTCCTCCTCGACGGCCGCAGCGAGTACGACGAGTACGGCGAGCAACTCGAGGAGGTGGGCCTGCACCTGGCCCGCGCGCACTACGACGCCGGTTACCGCATCGCCGTGACCTACCAGGACCGCGAGCAGAAGGCGCAGGAGTCGGACGAGATGCACGCGGCCATGCACGAGGCCGTGCACGCCCTCCAGCACGCCTACCACGTCCGCGCGCGAGAGAAGTTCGAGAAGGGGCTCCCGACGCCGGCCTGGTTCAACGAGGGCTTCGCCGAGTTCTACGCCTACCGGATCCGCGCCGATCATCACGGCGAGCACACCGTGCCGCGCAGCTCGATCGGCACGCTTGAGTCCTTCGTGCGCTCCGCCGGCGAGCCGGGCGCGGCGTGCATCCTGCCCTTGCGCGTGCTCACGGAGCTCGCGACCTACAACGACGCGAAGGCGAAGTTCCTCGAGATGCTCGAGTCGCGCGGCTCGACGTCGCGGTCGGCCGACTCGCTGCTCGGTCTGCTCTACCGGCAGTCCGACCTCTGGATGCACTACCTGCACGACGGCGAGGGCGGCAAATACCGTCCGGCGGTGCAGGGCTACGTGAAGGCGCTCCTCAACGGGAGGACCAACGAGGAGGCGCTCGCCGCCGGGTTCGGCGACATCCCGTTGAGCGAGGTGGACGCCGGCTTCCTGGACTTCCTCGCCGCCAACCGGCTGGGCGAGCAGGCGCTGGAGCGCATCCGCAAGACGCGCGCGGACCTGAAGGGCGAGGGCGTGATCGCGGCGGACGCGTCGGGCACCTTCGGCGGCACCGGCGGCGCCGTCTTCGAGCTGGACGCCGAGCTCACGCTCGCCGCCGCGCTGCACCTCGCGCGCGAGGGGAAGTTCTCCGCCGCGCACGCGTGCTTGCGCGACTTCAAGGAAGCGGGCGAGCTCGAGGCGCGCCTGGCGCGCGAGACCGAGCGGCTCGCGGACATGGTCGCGCTGCGCAAGGACTTCCTCGAGTCCCTCAAGCGCTCCGGCAAGAAGCTGAGCGTCGAGGTGGACGGCGAGAAGCTGACCGCCGCGGTCAAGGTGGTCGAGGACGACCGCGTCGAGCTGGGCAGGAACAGCCTCGAATACGACGAGATCGAGCCCGACGACGTCGACGGGCTGTCGCTCGCGAAGTGCATGCGCGACGCGAAGTCGGGCTACGACGCGCCGTGGCTCTCCGCCTATCCGTACGTCCTCGCCGGCGAGCGGAAGGCGTGGAGGAAGATCCTCGCCCGCGGGCCCTCCGGCGCCGCCGCCCTCGAGGAGGACGCCGAGGACGACTACAAGGCGCGTCTGAAGCTGGCTCCGATGGCCGGCGCGATGCACGCCGTGATCCGAAACGACGACCCGCAGTCCGCGCGGGCGGCGCGGTACACGCTCAACCTGATCGCCGACCTGCGGGACGTGTTCGGGCGCGAGCCGGCCGTCCGCTCGCGCAGCGAGGGCCTGCGCAACGTGGCGACGAACGCGGCGGAGGTCCTCTACGGACGCGGGTACCTCTCCGACCACGTCCACGGCGAGCGCGAGGAGAACGACGACGGCACCGTGCGCCTCTTCTACGCGTTCGACGACCCGGTCGAGGCGCGGGACCTCGTCGACCACCGCGGAAACGTCGAGGGCAAGGTCGAAGGCGGCTCCTTCCGCGTCACCGGCAACGTCACGCTGCGACACGTGCTCGACTTCGAGGGTCCGGTCGAGGTGACCTGCAATCTGAAGGTTCCCTCCGGCGCGAGCGTGCGCCTCGGCGTCTGCGACGACCGCGACGACGCCTATGCGGGGTTCTCCGACACCGGCGCGCTCGAGGCCGTCGATCCCTCGCGCCACCTCGCGCGCAAGAGCAAGGCCCTTGAGTGGCCGCGGAACCGGACGGTCAAGGTCGCGCTGAGGCTGGCCGATGCCGAGCTTTCGGCCGAGGTCGACGGCGCGCCCGCCGCGAGCGTCGACAAGGTGCCCCTCGAGAGCGGCACGGTGCACCTCTTCGTCGACGCCGAGCGCCCGGTGGAGCTCGCCGACCTGGAGATCCGCGGCACGGTGTCCGCCGCCTTCTGGGACCGCGCGCGCGCGGCGTTCGTCCAGGAGAAGCTCGAGTCGCTGGGGTTCTGATTCGCTTGCAACGAAAAGGCCCCGCCACGGGGCCGCTCGGCCGGTGGCGGGGCGTGGGATCAGCAGCCTTCGCTCGCAGCGACTAGGGCTTGCAGCGCAGCACTCGCAGCTTGATGTAGTCGACCTCCGTGTCGTCCTGGATGTAGGTGTCCAGGACGTCGGACTCGACGCGATGCAAGATGCTGCGCGTCGTCGTCTGCCCGGTCTCGGGAAGCTCGTTCAGGTTGAAGCAGAGGGTCGCCTCCTGCCCGGGCACCCATGACATGGCGAGGTCGTCGAGCTGGATCATCTTCTCCGACCAGTCCATCGCGCCCGCTCCATCCCAGCCGATGACGATCGAGTCCGTCGTCGTCAAGCAGCTATACGCGTTGATGTGGACCTCGTACAGCGCCATCCGGACCGGTCCGTCCGCCGACGTGCTCCCGAAGTCGTCGAAGGTCTCGCGCAGGTTGCGGTCGCAGCTACCCTCGTCGTCGTACTCGCGCTGCCCCTGCGAGGGGATGAGCGCGGCCACGAAGCTCGAGAAGGCGGCGCTCGGGCTGGAGAGGTCGATCCCGCCCAGGAAGTCGTCGTCGACGCCGGCGATCTCCTCGAACTCCTGGTGCTTCGTCGGATCGAATCGAATCCGGACGTACGAGCTCGGGGCCATGCCGGTGATCACGGTTCCCGGCAGCGGGCACAGCGTGAGCTCCTGCGTGAGGAAGTCGTAGCCGGCCACCACGCCCGCGCTCGCGAGCTGGATGTTCATCGGGAACGTTAGGTAGCCGCTCGCGACGCCCCAGGCGAAGTTCGGCGTCGGCGACGTCGCCGGCAGCGTCAGCGCCACCTTTCCGCTGTTCGTGGAGAACAAGACGAAGTACGAGAGGACGTCGCCCGAACACGTGCCCGCGCCGGGCAGCCGGGCCTTGAGGCAACCGTCCGCGGGGTCGAGGCGGAAGCGCACGTCGACCTCCATCGGCATTTCCTCGCACGGGAGGTCGATGAACGACGGGGTGGGCTGGAAGGAATTGGTGGTCGAAAGGCTCGTCGACGCGCCGGTTTCGACCCACGTCCAGGCCGGTTGCGGGTACAGCACCACGCCGTCGAGCGAGGGGATCAGCGCCTCCGCTCCCGCACCGAAGTGCAGCAAGACCTTCTGCGACGTCGGGAAGGGGGAGACGTGGACGACGTCGCCTCCGAAGGCGTTCGGCTGAAGCGAGGTGCCCCGGCCGAGGAACCCGCGGGTACCCGCGCCCTCCATCAGGACGTCCTTGGCCCCGTAGGCGGCCGCTTCGACGGAGAAGTCACCGGTCACCTGGATCGCCGTGCCTTCGTCCCCCGTCGTGGGGCTGACGGGACCGACGGGCGGGGCACCGGGCTCCCCGACCGGCACGCCCGGATTGAGCTTGACCGTTCCGCCGGGCACGTCCTGCCCTCCGACCCCCTGCCTCTGCGCGTTTGCGGTGGACGCTGCGATGGCCGCGAAGGCGACGACGAGATGGGGCAACCAGCTCCGTCGACTCGAGGCGCTGCGTGTGGACTGGGCGTACATAGAGAAACCTCCAATTCCTGCCGGAGAACCTGCCAGGCCTCCGCGATGGGTTCGTGCGCGAGCGGGCGCGAGCCCGCGGAGGAGTCCTTCCCCTCCGGGAGGCGGTTCGGGGTGGACCTCGTGGCCCTTACACCGGGTCGCGGAGTTTTCCGCGCGGGCGAAGAAGGACGCTAACGCGTCCCCGCGGCCCAGGCGCGCGCCGCGTCGGCGAGAGCCGGCTCGTCTCCCTCCTCTTCCAACCGCTCGATCCAGTATTCCGTTCGCCGGGCGACGATGCGGTCCAGCTCGTCGAAGTCGAGCCAGCCGATCGTCCGGTACTGGCCGACGGCCAGCAGGCGATTGCGGTTCCGATCGGGGGCGAGCCGGAACAACTGGCCGTCCAGGATCTTGAAGTTGGCGAGCCGTTCTCCGGTATCCGCGTCGAGCGCGAGGACCTCCCCGTCCTGGCTGCCGGCGAACAACGTGCTTCCGTCGTTCGAGACCGCCACGCACATGAACCGTTCCGCATAGCGGCTGGTGAGGTACGGTTGTTCGCGGCCGGGGGTCCACCAGGCGACCCGGCCCGACTTGTCGACCGCGACGCAGAAGCGGCCCGCCGGATCGAACGCGATGTCGGTCACGGTCCGTCCGTGGTGCTCCGTGCTCCGCGTCTCGCGGACGGCGCCGTCCTTCCACCAACGGAACACGCCCCGTTCGCCTCCGATGGCGAGAACGGAACCGTCCGGAGACCAGGCGAGCGCGCCGAGCCTCGATTGCGAGACCTCGTAGGTTCGAGCCTCCTCGTCGAAGGGGCTGGTCCAGAGGTGGAGCTGACCCGATTCGTCGACGCCGGCGAGCGCTCCCCCGTCGGGTCGGAAGCGGACCAGGTTCGCCTTGCCGGGCCTCACGCCGTTCCCAAGCGGGAGGCGCTCGGGGAAGTCGGTGTCGTCGCGCAGGATCCAGAACCTCGCGTCATGGCTCGCGGCGGCGATCAAGGTCGGCGGACCAACGACGCGGTCGACGCCGGAAGCCAGTCCCATTCCGAGGACGATCTTCCCGAGCTTGTCGGGCGCGTTCCATCGGGCGAACGAGATCGACGCGTCTTCTCCGTCCGCGGTCAGCACGCCCATCGCATCAAGCTTGACGTCGTGGATCGTCGTGCCGCCGTCCGCGGCCCGACCGGGCCAGGGTTTCCAGCCGGGCGGCGGGCCGTACGGGCGCCAGAGTCGCACGCTTCCAGATTCGTCGGACGTAGCGAGGAGGCCGGCCCGGTCGGAGTAGACGAGATCGGTCATCCGGTCGTCGACGCCGCGGAGCTCCTCCACAGCCTCGTACTCGGCGGCGACCGGATCCCCTTCGTAGAGCAGGATGCTCTCGTCGTCCCCCGCTCCGATCCACTGAGCCGATGAGGGGCCGGGGCAAAAGGAGGCGAACCTCGTGGTGCTCCCCGGCGTCATCCGCAGGATTCCGTTGCCGGCAAGCGGGCGAACCGCGTATCCGCCGATCTGGCTCTCGTCCGCGCTGAACCGGGAGTAGAAGCTGATCTGTCCCGTTCCCGCCCAAAGAGGCTGCGCCGGGCCGCTGCCTTCGGGGAACACGCGGAGGACCGTGTCGACGTTGTCATCGTCGCGGACCATGACGAGCACGAATCTCCCCGACGGCGGCGAGGCGAGCTCGCGGATGGTCGTACCGGCGGGCGCCCGCCACGCGAGCTCCCGCGTCTCGGTCGAGTCGAGGCCGATCGACGCCAGAGTGCCGCCTTCGCGCGCGAACAGGAGCTTCCACTCTTCCCCCTCGCGGTAGGCGACGGGTCGGCTGACGGACTCCAAGGCCCAGACGGGGATCGGCGTGGATGGGGCCGACACGTCCCAGACGTCGGTGCTGTACAGGTTGTCGTCCCGTCCGGTCGAGCTGACCGCGTGCCTTCCGTCGGGGTGAAGCCAGAAGCTGGATTTCTCCCTCCTCGGTACGAAGCCCACCGGCTCGAGTTCGGGCACCGAGAGCAGCTCCACCCGCACGGCACTCACCGCCAGCAGGTCGCCCTCGGGCGACCAGCTCAACCGAGTCAGGCGATCCACTCCCGCGGTCAAGCTCGCGGCGCCCACGCACCGCTGCTCCAGGCAGAGCTCCCGGAGCGCCCAAAGCCTGGCGCTCGGCTCGCGCCGTTCGAAAGCGCTTCGGAGTCGGTCGATCTCCCACGCGTTGGCCGTCGGATCGAGGAGCTCGGTGAACAGGGCTCTTTCGGCGCGCGCGTGCTCGCCGCGCTCGAGCGCGGCCAGCCCCGCGGCGACGTTCGCGCGACCGATCCCCGAAGCCCGGACCTCTCGCGCGATCAGAAACACAGGCCAAGCCGCGATCAGGGCGACCACCGCCGCCGCGATCGCGCGGTGGCTGCGCAGCAATCGCCATCCCCGCTCCCAGGCGCCGCGCGGACGCGCGTGAACGGCCTCGCTCCGGATCAGCCTGCCGACGTCGGCGGCAAGCGCCTCGGTCGACGGGTAGCGGGCGTCCCGTTCCGGCGCCAGAGCCTTCGCGATCAAACGATCGAGGTCCTCGTTCCTGGACGGGTCGTTCGTGTAGCGCCGCGGCGGAGTACCGGGGACGCGGAAGACGTCGCTCCGGGTCTCGAGGACCCGGGTCAGCCCGTCGCGATCGGCGCGCCCGCCGGTCATGAGGCGATACAGGATGAGCCCAAGCGCGTAGACGTCCGTGCGTTCGTCCAGATCCGACTCTCCCCGCAACTGCTCGGGCGAAGCCCAGGCCGGGCTGCCCAGGAAGTCGCCCACGCGCGTGATCTCGCTGTCCACGCCGGCGACCGGCTGGGAGGTCTCGGACGGACCCGATTCGCGCGCGAGACCGAAGTCGAGAACGAACGGCTCTCCCTGTGCGTCGACGAGGAGGTTCGAGGGCTTCAGGTCGCGGTGGACGATGCCGCGCCGGTTGGCGTACGAGACGGCGACCGCGATCTTGTGGAAGAGGGCAAGCCGGGTCTCGAACGCGTCCGGACCGTCGAGACCGTCGCAGTAACCATCGACGTGCACGCCGTCGACGAGGTCCATCGAGAGGTACGGCACGCCGTCGGGCGTCTCGCCCGCGTCGTGGATCGTGACGATGTTCGGATGCCGCAGCGCCGCAGCGAGCCGGACCTCGCGGCGGAAACGGCTGCGCTGCCCCTTTGCCGCCCAACCGCCCCCGAGCATCTTCTTGAGCGCGACCTTCCGGCAGGTCGCCTCGTGATACGCCTCGTAGACGACCCCCTGCCCGCCCCGGCGGATCTCGCGCAGGATCTCGTACCCGGGCGGGACGTCCGGTTCCGGCTCATCGAATCCGCGCAGCGAAGCTCTGAGCTCGCGCGCGACCTCGTCGTGCACGAGGAGCCGCTCGACGCCTTCCTGGCAACGGAGGCACGTCTCGAGGTGCTCGAGGGTCACGCTCGACGCGCCGGGAGCATCCAGGGCGGTGAGCAAGGCCTCGTTCGTGGGGCAACCCATTCCATCCGGCTCCGTCAAGTCACTCCGGCCCCTTCGTCGAAGGCGTCGTCGACCTGGGTTCGGATCTCGGCCAGCCGGTTGCGGCAGCGGTGGGTAGCCACGTAGACGGCGCTGAGCGTCATGCCGAGCTCCCGCGCAACGTTGGCCGGCGACTCGCCGCGGAGCTCGACGCGCTCAAAGGCGTCAAACGTCTTCGCGCGAAAGTCCGCGCTCCGCCGGAGGAGGTCGATCGACACACGGAGCTTGTGGCGGAGGTACTCCTCGTCCCAGACGCGCTCGAATTCGTCGACGGCCGAGACCTCCGCGAGGGCGGACTCGCCGTGTTTGCGCACCCCCCGGCTCGCCCTGCGCAGGAAGTCGCGGACGCGGTTGCGCGCGATCGCGGCGATCCAGGAGCGCAGGCGGCCCCGCTCCCGCTCGTACTTTCCGGCGCGGTAGTCGCGCAGGAACGAGACGAGCACGTCCTGCGTCAGGTCGGGCGCTTCCGCCGCGGCGATGCCCATGCGGCGAACCACGCCTGCGACGACCGGACGGTAGCGGTCGTCGAAGAGACCCCAGGCCTCGTCGTCCTCCCCCCGAAGTCCGTCGAGGAGGGCCGTCGTCGTGATGGAGAGCGAGCGGTCCGGCATTTTGTTCCGCCAACCCCCGGGACGAGGGCCATGGAGATTCTATCAGGTCTCAAAACGCGCCGATCACGATGTCGAGCGCGTTCGTCAGCGCGACGGTGCTCGCCGTCGCCGACCCGGCTTGCGTGCAGGCGGGGACGCCGATGAACACGCAGTCCAGTGGGATCGGCACGCCGAAAGACGCGGGCGCGGGACCGGAGAGCACGAACCCCGGCGGCGGCGCGGTGCAGAGCAGCGTGCCGAAGCCCGAGGGGATGTTGATTGGTGGGCCGAAGCTGATCGCGAGGAAGTCCAGCAACGCGCCCGGGAGGAACGGGATCAAGACCGGATCCCACGTCCGGCCGATGACCGGACCGACCGTGTTCCCGGGAAGCAGCGCGGACGGGTTGGGCGGCGTGCCGAGCCGCACGGTCTCGGTGTAGGGCTGCAGGCACGAGACGTCGCAGTCGGAGAGGCCGAACACCTTCTTCGGAACCGTCGAGTTCACCGTGTCCCCGGTCCCGAGCGCGCCGTCCGAGTTGGTGCCCCAGGTGTGGACGATTCCGGCGGTCGAGACGGACGCCGAGTGAATGTCGCCCGCCGAGAGCTTCGCGACGCTGCCGAGCGTCCCGACGCCGTCGACGCCCAAGACTTGGGTGGGCTCGTTCGCGGAAAAGGACGTGAATCCGACGCCGAGCTGTCCGCAGCAGTTGCGACCCCAGGCGAGGACACCGCCGCCGCCGGCTTGCAAGGCGAGCGAGTGCTCCACGCCCGCGCCGCCGCCGGCGACGTTCAGAACGCCCGTCAAGAGCCCGACGCCTCCGATCCCGACGACCTGCGCAGGCGTCGGGAAGTCGCTGTTCACCGCGGTGCCGTTGCCGAGCACGCCGTAGTTGTTGTTGCCGCTGGCCCACACCGCTCCGGTCGAGTCGCGCGTGAGCGAGTGCCGGTTGGCCGCGGCGACGTCGGTGATGAACACGCCCGGCGGGTATACGGACTGGAGCGGCAGCGTCTCGAAGGTGGTGCAGAAGCCGAGGCCGAGCTCGCCCTCCTGGTTGCGTCCCCAGCCGCGCACCGTTCCGTCGCTCAACACCGCCATCGAGTGCACGTCGCCGCCCGCGACCTCGATCGCGGTCGTGATTCCTGTGACGGAGACGGGAAGCGGCGAGCTCGTCTGCGTCCCGTCGCCGAGCTGGCCGCTGGAGTTGCGGCCCCAGGCCCAGACGTTCCCGTTGAAGTCGAGCGCGAGCGAGTGCTCGCCGCCCGCGCTGACCGCGATGATGTTCGAGATCCCGACCACGGACACCGCGGTCGGCGACGTGACGAACGACCCGTCGCCGAGCTGTCCGAAGGTGTTCGCGCCGAACGCCTTCACCGTGCCGTTCTCCATCAGGACGAGCGTGTGCCGCAGGCCGGACGAGACGGCCTGCGCGCCGGTGAGCTGCAACCCGGTCGCGCCGTCGATCACCCACGCCGGCAGGTACGAATCGGCGGTCTTGCCCGTGCCGAGCTGCGACGAGGTGTTGCGCCCCCACGCGAAGACGGTCCCGGCGTCGGTGACCGCCGCGGTGAAGACGGAGCCGGCCGAAACGTCGTCGACGCAGACCTGCGCCGCCGCGGGGCCAACCAGGAAGAGCAGCGTGGCGAGACTCGTGGGCTTCATGGACGGTTCCGATCGTTGGAGAAGGCCGCGCGTTTCGCCGCGCGGAGTGCCGGCCGGTCACGCCCCATAGTAGGCTCAAGCGTCGAAACGGGGCGGACACGCGCCGCTCCCTTCCCCGATCGATCCCGATGAGCGAACCCTCCCACGGCGAGCTGACCCGCATGCTCCAGGACCTCGGCCGGAGCGGCGGGCGGAGCGCGGACGAGCTCCTGCCGCTGGTCTACGAGGAGCTGCGCGCGCTCGCGCGCTCCAAGATGGCGCAAGAGCGGCCCGGCCAGACGCTTCAGGCGACGAGCCTCGTGCACGAGGCCTGGATGCGGCTCATCGGCGCCGCCGACCCGGGGTGGAACGGCCGCGGGCACTTCTTCGGCGCCGCCGCGCTCGCGATGCGGCGCATCCTGGTCGAGCAGGCGCGCCGGAAGAAGCGCATCAAGCACGGCGGCGAGCACGAGCGTGTCGGGCTCGACGGCGTCGAGGTCGAGGTGGACGAGCCGCTCGCCGACGTGCTCGCGATCGAGGACGTCGTGCGCAAGCTGGAGGCCAGCGACCCGCGCAAGGGGCGCATCGTCAACCTGCGCTACTTCGCGGGCCTGACCGCGCAGGAGACCGCCGACGCGCTCGGCGTCTCGCTCGGCACGGTCGAGCGCGAATGGCGCTTCATCAAGGCCTGGCTCCAGACGGAGCTCGCCGAGGGCGACTATTCGCCGTAGACGATCGTCGAGTACACCGAGAAGAGCCCGAGGGTGTTCTTGTACTCGTAGTCCACGTGATGGATGCGCGTGATCTCTCCGGCCTTCATCGCGGCGTCGATGCTCGCGTCGCCGTGGGCGAAGAGGCCGAAGGCCATGTAGTGCTCGGCGACGCCGACCTTGGGCGCCTCGGGCGCCGGGCCGTCGGTGGCGGCCGAGATGGGGCCGCGGATCTTCGTGGCGATCAGGCCGGTTCCCGGGCTCGTCACGCAGCTCGTGAGCAGGACGGCCAGCGCGAGGGCGGCCGCCCGATGACGGATCGACATGGGTTGCTCCTGGGTAGGGGACGGTGTCCACTCGTCCAGGCGCGGCTCCGAGCGCCACTCGTCGCGCAAAGCGCGGAATCTTCGCGCTAACGCGCCCGCCTTCGCGGAGTCTTGGGGGCCATGGGGGAGCGCCACTTCGCCGCCGCGGCCTGCCTGGCCTTGGGAATCGCCTGCTCCGCGCGGGTCGACGACGAAGCTCCCGGGGCCGCGGACGGGCCGCTCGCGGTGCGAGGCTCGATCCCGGTCCACGCCGAGCCCTGGGCGATCGCGGCCCACGACGTGAACGGCGACGGGCGCTTGGACCTCGTCGTCGGCGGTGCGGCGGTGAGCATCCTGCTGGGCGACGGCGCCGGCGGCTTCCAGCCGGCTCCCGGCACCCCCTTCACCGAGCTGGTCGAGGCCGCGGACTTCGCCTTCGGCGACTTCGACGGCGACGGCCGCACCGACGTCGCCGTGGCCGAGCACGACGCCGCGCCGCAGTTCTTCGTCCTGCGCGGGACCGACGGCGGCGGCTTCGAGCTCGCGCCGGGCTCGCCCTTCGGCGTCGACGCAACGCCGCACCTGCACACGATCGCCGCCTTCGACTTCGATTCCGACGGCGATCTCGACGTCGTGACCGACTCGTGGCCCGAGAGCCGGCTCGTGCTCGTCGAAGGTCGGGGCAACGGCACGTTCGCGCTTCCCGGGAGGCAGCTCGCCGTCCCGGAGGTCCCGATCCAGAACCTGCGCGCCGCCGACCTGAACGGCGACGGGCTGTGCGACGTCGTGACGCCGGCGCACGACCGCGAAGCGGTGACCGTGCTGCTCGGCGACGGCCGCGGGTCCTTCCGCCAGGCGTCCGGTTCGCCCTTCCGCTCCTTCGGCGGGTTCTCGAAGCTCGAGCTCGCCGACGTCGACCGGGACGGCGACGCGGACGTCGTCGAGGTCCACCGAAGCGACGCGTCGACGCGGTACAAGACGGACGCGCTCTCGATCCTGCTCAACGACGGAGGAGGCAGGCTCGCCCACGCACCGGGTTCCCCGCTGGTCGGCCTGCCCGATCGATCCAACGAGCTCGCGCTGGGCGACGTCGACGGCGACGGGTGGACGGACGCCGCCGTGATCGGGGAGACCGCCGGCGTCGTAGCCCTCTTCCGCGGCGGGGAATCCGGCTTTCGATCGGCGGGCGTCACCGCCGTGCCCGGCCGGGCGCGCGCGGTGGCCGTCGCGGACCTGGACGGGGATGGACGAGCCGAGGTGCTCGTCACCGACTCCAGCGGCGGGCGCGTCGTCGTTCTGAGCGAGTCCGAGTAGCGGCGCGGCTACTCGTCGGAGTCCGTCAGGGCCTGCACCTTCCGGCTCCACTCGCGCAGCTCGGCCTCTTCGCTCATCAGCCTCGCCACCTCGTCGAGGATCCGCTCCGCCCTCCGCAGGTTCTCCTCGGAGCGGAACCGACCCGCGCGGACGCGGATCCGGCACACTCCGGCCGGATACTGCTGGATGCGAACGAGAACGTCCTCGCCCTCGATCTCCGCCACGGTCCGGCCCTTGGTCTGAAGCGCGGGCTCCGGGTACTCGAGCTGCCGCAGGGACTCCAGGCTCAGCTCATAGACCTCGTCCAGCATCGCGTCGAAGTCCCGCGAGACCTCGCTGCTCTCCTGCTGGATGACGGTCAAACCCGCGGCCGAAGCCGCCGCGACGGCCTCGCAGCCCCCGAGCAACGGGAGGGCGAGCGCGAGCAAGACCGGCGAGCGTCCTTTCCACCACGACATCGGAGCTTCCCGCAGGTTCGGCCGGGACGCCGATTCCCTTGAGCGGAATCCAGCGGCGGCAGCGTCCGGTCGACTACGCCGCCCGGCTGCCGTCCGCGGGCTCCAGGAAGCGCGCCGCCACCGCGATCAAGGCCTCCCGGTCGATCGGCTTCGTCGCGAAGTCGTCGCAGCCGGCCTCGATGCACTTCTCCCGCTCCTCCACCAGCGCGTGGGCCGTCAGGGCGATGATCGGCCCGTCGTAGCCTTCCGCGCGCAGCTTGCGGGTCGCCTCGTATCCGTCCATCTCGGGCATCTGCATGTCCATGAACACGAGGTCGTACGATTCGTCGCTCTCCTGCGCCGCCTTCGCCTTTTCGTACGCCATCCGTCCGTTGTCGGCCTGCTCGACGGTCATTCCGGCCTGTTCCAGAAGGATGGCGACGAGGCGACGGCTGACCGCGACGTCCTCCGCCAGCAGAACGCGGCCTTCCAGGCGGCGGATCTCGCCCGAGCGTTTCGCGGCGCTCTCGCCGATCTCGTCCGGGCTCGGGAAGCCGTCCATCCGCCGCACGTTCTCGAGCGGGCCGGGATCGATCGCGACGATGAAGCGGGAGCCCACGCCGGGCTCGCTCTCGCAGCGGACGTCGCCGCCCAGGAGGTTCGCCAGGGCCTTGGAGATCGAGAGTCCGAGGCCGGCGCCCCCGAACTGCCGCGTCGTCGACGTGTCCGCCTGCGCGAAGGGCTCGAAGATGCGCTCGATCTGCTCCGGCGTCATGCCGATCCCGGTGTCGCGGACCTCGAAGACCAGGAGCTCGTCCGGTCCGGCGAACATCGTCATCGTCACGGTGACGCTGCCCGCTTCGGTGAACTTGATCGCGTTCGCCACCAGGTTGATCAAGATCTGCCGCAGGCGGTTCGCGTCGGTCTCGACAACCTCCGGGACGGGACCGTCGCAGGCGACGCTCAGGCCGAGCCCCTTCTCGTCGGCGCGCAGTTCCATCACGGCGAGGACCTCGGATACGAGCTCGAAAGGCGAGCAAGGCTCGCGTGCCACCTCCACCTGTCCGGCCTCGATCTTGGAGATGTCCAGGACGTCGTTGATCAGCGCCAGCAGGTGCTTGCCGCTCAGCTCGATGACCTCGAAGTGCTTCCGGCGATCCTCCTCGGGCGTCACCGGATCGTCGCAGAGCTTCGCGTAGCCCAGGATCGCCGTCATCGGCGTTCGAATCTCGTGGCTGACGTTCGCGAGGAAGTCGGACTTCGCCCGGTTGGCCTGCTCGAGCTCTTCCGTGCGTTGACGGACCCTTTCCTCCAGGCTCTCGCGCGCGGCGACGAGGTTCGAGACGAGCGAGGAGAAGCTCTCGGCGAGCTGACCCACCTCCCTGGGGCCGCGGAGCTTGGCGGGAAACTCGGTCTTGCCTTCCAACGTCGTGAGAGCGCCCTTCGTGAGCTCCCGCAGGGGCCGGATCAGGCGCATGACCGTCCAGCGCCACAGCAAGAGGACCAGTGCCACGTAGGCGACGGAGCCCATCCAGGTCGTCCGCCACACGCGCTCGCGCTTCTCCTCGTGAACGGCCGTCGCCGCTTCGAGCTCCGCGCGCGCGGACAGCTCGAGGTCGCGGAGCGTGTCCGTCAAGACGATCGCGAGGGCTTCGAGGCCCGCGGTCAGCTCCGCGCGTTGCTCCCGTTGGCGGCTGGTGCCGACGCCGATCGCGGACACGATCTCCAGGCCTTCCCGCATGGTGTTCACGGTGCCGGCCACCGAGTCGAACTCCTCGTCCTGCCCGGCGAGAGGCTCCGCGTTGGAAAGAAGGTCGGCGTGAACGAGCAGCCTTTGCGCTTCGGCGTCGACCTGGCCGATCTCCGCGGTACCCGTGTGCGTCGCCCGGTAGGCGTTCGCGAGCCAGGAGTACGCTTCACGTCGGAGGTCGGTCAGCCCCCGGAGCGTCTCGGAGTCGCGCCGGAGCTCGGCCGCGTCCATCTCGACCGACTCGTAGAGCGCGGCCAATCCGAGCGTCAGCGCGAGGCCGCCCGCCATGCACGACGCGACGACCGCGGCGACGTAGTGGCCGACTCGCAGTCTCGAAGGCGACGCGACGGTGGTCTTGCGCATGGGGTGGGTCGGGAGCTCCGCTTCCCAATCGGCGCGACGCGCGGGGAACCTGAGCGACGTCGGCCGGGGCCGTGGCCGTCCCCGGGGCGGCGGGGGGCCGCGCCCTCGGAATCTCGGTTTTCCGCGGTTTCGCTGAGGGCCGGACGGAGGCTGCGCGCACGATCCTCCGGGAGCCGCGAATGACCGACCTGCAGCGAATCGAACGTCTGTTCCAGGCCGCCGCCGACCTTCCGGCGGAGGAGCGCGCCGCCTATCTCGACGCGCACTGCGAATCCTCGCTACGCGCCCGCGTCGACGCGATGCTCGCGCGGTTGGAGGAAGACGAGTCGCTCGCCGCGCCGATCCCGCCCGGCGAGGGGGACCTGGCCGAGCTGACCGAGGGCCCGGGGACGGTGATCGGGCGCTACAAGCTGCTCCAGGTCATCGGCGAAGGCGGCTTCGGCGTCGTGTACATGGCCGAGCAGACCGAGCCGGTGGCGCGCCGCGTCGCGCTCAAGATCATCAAGCTCGGGATGGACACCCGCGAGGTGGTCGCGCGCTTCGAGGCCGAGCGGCAGGCGCTCGCGTTGATGGAGCACCCCAACATCGCGAGCGTGCTCGACGGCGGCGCGACCGAGACCGGCCGGCCGTACTTCGTGATGGAGCTCGTCCGCGGCGTCTCGATCACCGAGTACTGCGACAAGAACAACCTGACGACGCGCGAGCGGCTCGAGCTCTTCCTCCAGGTCTGCCATGCGGTGCAGCACGCGCACCACAAGGGCGTGATCCACCGCGACATCAAGCCGACCAACGTGATGGTCACGCTCCACGACGGCAAGCCGGTCCCGAAGGTGATCGACTTCGGCGTCGCGAAGGCCATGCACACGCGGCTCACGGAGAAGACGCTCTTCACCCATTACGAGCGCTTCATCGGAACGCCGGCGTACATGAGCCCCGAGCAGGCGGAGCTCTCCGGGCTCGGCGTCGACACGCGCACCGACGTGTACTCGCTCGGCGTGCTGCTCTACGAGCTTCTGACCGGCACGACGCCCTTCGACCCGCGGGCGCTGCTGGAGGAGGGGTTGGGCGAGATCCAGCGCGTGATCCGCGAGGAGACGCCGGTGCGTCCCTCCATCCGGATCAGCACGACCGGCGACGCGTCGATCGCGGGCCACCGCCGGAGCGACGTTCCGGCGCTGAGCAAGCTCGTGCGCGGCGACCTGGACTGGATCGTGATGAAGTGCCTGGAGAAGGAGCGCGTGCGCCGCTACGACACCGTGAGCGAGATCGCGGCCGACGTGCAGCGCCACCTCGAGCGGATCCCGGTGCTCGCCGGGCCGCCGAGCGCGATCTACCGCACCCGCAAGTTCCTCTCGCGCAATCGCGCCGCGGCGGCGTCGGTGTCGGTCGTCCTCCTGGTGCTGATCGGCGGCATCATCGGCACGAGCCTCGGGGCCGTCGAGGCGGCCCGGCAGCGCGACGACGCTCTGGAGTCGAACAAGCTGGCCGAGAGGGAGGCCGCGCACGCCCGCGCGGTGACCGACTTCCTGGTGGAAGCGCTCGCCCTGGCCGACCCCGAGTTTTCGCTCCAACCCGACGTATCGGTAGCCAAGTTGCTCGAGACCGCCGCGGAGCGGCTCGACGAGGGGGCGTTCGAGGGGCAGGAACGAGCCGAAGCCCGCGTGCGCGGCACGATCGGGAAGGCGTTCCACACGATCGGCGCACACCACCGGGCGGCGCGGCAACTCGACCGCGCGGTCGAGCTCGCGAACGAAGTCGAGGACTACGACCAGCTCGACTACTACTCGATCGTCTGGACGCTGACCCATGTCCTCTTCCGAATCGAGCGTCCCGACGCGCTCGGGATGGGGCAGCACGCGCGCGACGTGGGGAACGCCTACATCCGTTCCCACCATCCCGAGCTGGGGGACCTCCTGATCGAGCTCGGCGCGAAGGCGAACGCAGCAGCCTTCGGGCCCGGCGGCGGGCAGTTCGACGATGAGATCCGGGCGCTCTTCGAGCAAAGCGTCCGCAAGGCGAACGCCAATCTGACTCCCGGCGTCGACCGGGACCTCTGGTTGCTCGTTGCGGACGCCTGGATGGCCGTGGGCTTCTCGTTCTGGTACTCGCCTGGCGAGCCGCACTCGGCGGACATGTGGCTTCGTGCCTTTGAAGTCCAGCAACGCGAGCTCGAGCCGAACCACCCGCAGATCGGCCAAACCGTGAGCCAGCTCGTCGGCGTCCTGAACCGCGCGGGTCGCGCCGACGAGGCCGAGGAGTACGTCCGCGGCGTCGTCGACCGGATGCGCGAGGTGTTGCCCGAGGACAACTACCACCTCGCCTACTGCGAATCGATGCTCGGCGACAACCTCGTGCAGCAGGGACGCTTCGAGGAGGCCGAGGAGTTGCTCCTGCGCAGCCACGCGTCGATTCTGAAGACGCTCGAGGATCCGGGCTCCTTCTACGTGACCGACGCTCTCTGCCGCGTGATCGGTTGCTACGTGGCTTGGGGCCGTGAGGACGTTGCGGCGCAACACCGCGACGTGCTCGCGGAGTCGATCGCCAACGCGCAGCTCCTGCACGGTCTGGTGCTCTCGCACCACGTCTTCGGACCGGAGCACGCGGAGCTCTTGGCCGCCGCGGAGCGGGTCAAGGCGGCCTGCGGCGGGATGTCTTACACGTCGAGCGCCGGCCGGTCCGCGTCGCCGGACGCCGGCCCGGCCTTCGACCAGCTCGTCCGGCTCCGGCGCGCGTCGCTGGCGGACGACGACGACCGCACCGTCGTGCTCGCGCGTCTCCTGCTCGGCTGGGCCAAGTCTCTCGACGCGACCGAGCTTCCCGACGTGTGCCGCCGGATGGTCGAGGAAGCGCTGGTGACGCTCACCGACCGCGGCGATCACATCCCTTTCGAGGTGGCCGGCGCTCACGCGCAGCTCGCGGACCTCGCTTTCGCCGCCGGCGACGCCGACCGCGCCGCCCACCAGGCGCGCCGCGCGTGGAGCCTCCTCACGGACGATCCCCCCGAGTCCTACTGGCTCGGCGCGCAGACCGCCGTCCGCGTCGGCCGGATCCTCGTGGCGGTCGAGCTTTACGAGGCGGCGGAGCAGCTCCTCGTCCCGAGCCTGGAGATCCTCACGCGCCAGATCGGCCCCGAGAACCCCGACACCCTCAACGCGCGCGCGCTGGTGGTGGAAATGTACGAGGCCTGGGGCAAGCCGGAGCGGGCGGCAGAGTTCGAGTAGCGGACGACGGTGCGCCGGGGGCGGAACCGGGGAAAGCCGGCCCTCCGAATGCCGAGACTCAAGGTCGATGGCTCGTCGAGTCGATTGACGATAGTTGGCAAGATCCGTTAAATGAGCTAGAAAAGAGGCCATGGCGAGCGACCATGAGGTGACGACGATGAACGTCTCGCTCCCGCGATCCCAGAAGGACTGGGTTCGGGAGGAGGCGAAGCGTTCGGGTTGCAGCACGCCGAGCGAGTATGTGCGGCGACTCATCCGCGACGCGCAACTCCGAGCCGACCGCGAGCGGCTCGAAACGCTCCTGCTCGAGGGCCTGAGCTCCGGGGACGACATCGAGATGACGCCGGAGGATTGGGACGACCTCCGCCGCGAGTTGGTGCGGCGGGTCGAAGCACGCAGGAAGCAAGCATAGACGAGGAGCGATGCCACACGGGGTCGTTTGGCGACCGCGGGCACGGCAGGACCTGATCGAATGCGCCGACTACCTCGAGCGCGAAGCGGGGCTGTCGATCGCCATCCGGTTCCTGGCCGCCGTGGATGAGTCAGCCCGCAAGCTCGCCGCCCATCCGGCGATCGGCTGGAGACGAGGCGAACTCGTGGGGATGCTCTCCTCCGTTCGAACTTGGCGCGTGACCGGGTTCGAGGAGCACCTGATCTTCTATCAAGTGGGCGATGGGATCGTGCGCGTCCTTCGTATCCTCCACGGGAGGCGCGATGGGTTGGAGGGACTCCTCCAAGAGGAGTGACCGCTACTCCTCGTCCCGGTGCACCGTGTCCGGCGAGAACGCCGGCAAACACACCGCCACGTACTCCGCGCCGCCTTCGTCGGGGGTGCTGTAGCGGACCCATTCGCCCGGCTTCGCCACGACGGCCTGGCCGGCGGCGACCTCGAGGACGCCGTTTTCGTGCTCGACGTGGAGCTTGCCGTTCAGCACGACGGTGATCTCCTCGAAGTCGGGGCGCTGGCCGGGTTCGACCCAGCCCTGGGGGGAGCGCATGCGGGCGACGCTGACGGAGTCGCTCTTCGTGTTGACGCGGCCGGCGTACTCCTCGATGCGCTTGGGGAGGTTGCCGGCGGACTCGATGACGGTGGGGGCGGCGATGAGCTCGGGCATGCCGAGAGGATAGCCTCTCAGCGTCGCCGTCCGACGTGGTACACGCCGATCGCGGTCGGAACGACCAGCAGCGCCGGGAGCAGCATCGCGAGCGCGACGAGCTCGACGGAAACGTTGAGGTGATCGGCGACGCGGAGGTAGTCGTTGCGGAAGCCGAAGCTGCCGTTGGTCCGATAGGCGTCGCGAGCGCGCTCGCTGAACACGAGACCGACGGTCAGCACGACGTTCTTGCCGACCATCGTCCACCCGAGCATCGAGTAGAGGCTGCGCTCGACGCCCGAGGACGTGAACCCGCCGGTCAGTGCCCGGTGGAAGCAGATTAGACCGAAGGCGAGCTCCGCGCCGTGGCCGCCGACGAGGTGAAGGAGCTCGCGCGCGTCGGTCCAGGCGAGAAGCGGGTACACGACGAGGACCGCGCCGACGGCGGTGTAGCGCCAGGCGGGCTCGCGGAGCCGCCACGCTCCCGCCGCCAGCGCGGCGACGATTCCCAGGCGTAGCAGCAGGATCGGCTCGCCGTGGACCGCGGCCGCCTCGCCGCCGAGCGAGATCGCCGGTACCGCCGGCATGCCGAAGAAGAGGGCGACCGCGCAGTGGCCCATCTCGTGGGCCAGCGAGGCGAGGAACCAGCCCATGTAGCAGAGGAACGGAAGCGCCGCGAACACGGCGGCGAGGAGCGCGCCGGCGACGAAGTGGAAGAGCGCCTCCGGCACGCCGAGGACGCGGCCGGAGGTCGGGTTCGGGGCGGGGGCGGCCCAGTCGTCGAAACCCAGGGTCATTCCGGCGCTATCGGCGCTTGGCCGTGTCCCTCCGAAGCGACCCTCTCGATCTTGCGGCCCAACCCCTCCTCCGCTACTCAGGGGCGCGATGAAGGCCCGCGCTACGCTCGTCCTGATGATCGCCGTCGCGTTGCTCGCCGCGACAAGCGCAGTGCTCAAGTGGTTGCAGACGAATCAGCCGTTGGGGCTCGACGGCGATCAGATCAACTTCTGCAACGTCCTGTTCGTCGGGAACACGGCTGCGGGGCTGGTGGCGCTCGCCTTCTTCGGACCGCGGCGGATCGTGCGCGACCTGGCGGTGACGAGCGCCGGAACGCGGGGGTTGCTCCTGCTCAACTCCCTCTTCGCGGTCGCCATCCCGACGCTGCTCTTCATCGCGCTTCAGAACACGTCGGTCACGAACATCGTGCTGCTCAGCCGCTTCGAGTCGGTCGCGCTCGCCGTGCTGTCGGCGGTGCTGTTGCGCAAGCGCATCGCGCTTCTGCCCTGGGTCGGGTATGGCGTCATCGTCGCGGGCATCCTCGCCCTCGTCCTGGCGCAAACGAAGGGCTCGTTGATGCGGGGCGAGCTCGCGGTGATCGGCGCCGCGCTTCTTCAAGGAATCGCCGCCCTGACGAGCCGCAAGAACCTGGAGGGCCTAGAGCTCGGCTCCTTCGTCTTCTTCCGGAACCTGGTCTCGGCCGTCGTCTTCTTCGCGCTCGGAAGCTGGCACTTCGGCCTGGGCCACTTCGCCGACGCGTTCGGGCCGAAGCTCTGGGGGATGATGGTCGTCTACGCGGCCGTCGTGATCGTCGTCGGTCAGCTCGCGTGGTATCGCTCGCTCCAGAGACTTCCCGCGAGCACGGTGGCGAACGCGTCGATGACCTCGCCGCTCCTCGGCATCTTCTTCGCGTGGCTCCTGCTCGGCGAGGTGCCCAACGGCGTCCAGTGGCTCGGCGCGGCGATCATCCTCGGCGGCATGGTCCTGACGCGGTTCGGCGGCGAGCGCGACGCGGAGCCGCCGCCGATGGTCGAGAAGTCCCTCGCCGGCGGTTGACGCCCGTGGCATCCTGAGCGCGGAGGCGACCCTCGATGAACCTGACCCCCCTGGCCCTCGCGCCGCCGGCGCTGCTTCTCGTCGCCGCGGCTTTCCCGCAGGACGACGAGCCGAAGGTCACGCGCGAGCTCGTCGCCGAGGCGGGCAAGCTCTTCCAGCGCAAGTGCAGCTCCTGTCACGACCAACCGGATCTCGACTTCGCGGTCGACCGCGCGTGGCTCGGGCAGGTGCACGACACCGCGTGAACCAGCACGCCCCCCAAGGTCCGTGCGGCCTTGGTCGAGTTTCTGAGGAGCGAGCAGCTTACGCCGCCCAAGCCGGTGACGAGGGGAGCGGTCGGCAAGGGCGAAGGCTCGGTCGAGACTTCCTTCGAGCGCGGCGCGCTGATCCTGCGCGACGAGGACGGCGCGAAGTTCCGCCTCTCCTGGGAAGGTTCAGGATCCGAAGAGCGCGAGCGCGCGCTTCCGGCGGGCGACTACGTCCTGACCGGCTACCGCATCCTGCGCCGCGACGACGCCGGCGTCGAGTGGCACGTCTCCGCGACGGCGCAGTCGATGACCAAGGTCAAGGTCAAGGCCGGCCGGACCGTCGAGGTCGAGATCGACCCGTCGATCCGGATGGGCAAGCACTACAAGAACGGGCGCGTCGGGATGCTGATCCGGGGCGAGCACCATTCGGGGCTCAGCATCTACAAGGAGGGCAAGCGCATCCCGATCGGCTACAAGCTGACGACGCGTGCGGGCAAGGAATACGCCGCCGGTCCCATGAAGTACGGGTGAGGCGGCGGTGGCGGGGCTTCGGTGAAGCCCTCGGATCGCGACCTGAAGCTCGAGCTCGTCTTCGACGCGCCGCCGTTCCCGATCGAGGAGATCAAGAAGCACCGCTGACGTGCTCGACACCGGTTTCGACCTCGATCTGGTGCGCCGGCAGTTCCCCGGCCTGAACACCGAGTGGACGCTGTTCGACAACGCCGGCGGCACGGTGCCGTGCCGGCAGGTGATCGAACGCGTCGTCGACTACCTGGAGAAGCGCTGCGTGCAGCTCGGCGGAACGTACCGGCTCTCCGCGGAGGCCACCGAGGCCGTCGCCGCCGGCCGGCGAGCGGTGGCGACGCTGATCGGAGCGGACGAGGACGAGGTCGTGCTCGGCTCGTCGGCCACGATGCTCGTGCGGACGCTGTCGCAGGCGCTACGCCCGCTCTGGGCCGAGGGCGACGAGGTCGTCGTCACCGACCTGGACCACGAGGCGAACAGCGGCGCGTGGCGGAGGCTCGCCAAGACGGGGATCGCGGTGCGCGAATGGCGCTTCAACCGGGAGAGCCTGCGGCTCGAGCTCGAGGACCTCGAGCCGCTCCTGAACGACCGGACGCGGCTCGTCTGCTTCACGCATTGCTCGAACCTGATCGGCACGATCCACGCCGTCGCACCAATGATCCGGCGCGTGCACGAGGCCGGGGCCTTGACCTGCGTCGACGGCGTCGCCTACGGCCCGCACCGGCGCATCGACGTGAAGGCGCTCGG
>JANQEJ010000196.1 GCA_028278425.1 Planctomycetota bacterium
TCGCCGAACAACCCGGTGCCGTCGGTGTTCTGGTGCCAGCCGATCTCGCCCGAAGCGTCCCACGCGACGGCGGCGTCCAGGTCTCCGTCGCCGTCGAGGTCGGCTTGGATCGACGTGGGGTCGGAGTCGAAGGCGTTCAGGACCTGCTCGGCGCCGAACGCGCCCAGGCCGTCGGTGTTCTCGTACCAGGCCACCTTGTCGTCGAACTTCGACGTCGAGAGCACGTCCCGGTCGCCGTCGCCGTCGACGTCGGCGGCGAAGACGAAGCTCGCGCCGTCCGCCGCGGTCGTGATGACCTGTTGCGGCCCGAACGCGCCCAGGCCGTCGGTGTTCTCGTACCAGGCGATCTTGTCGTCGTCCTGCGACGCGGAGAGGACGTCGTTGTCTCCGTCGCCGTCGAGGTCCGCCGCGAACACCGAGAACGGCGCGAAGACCGTGACGACGCCCGCGGCGATGACCTGGCGCGGGCCGAAGGTTCCGAAGCCGTCGGTGTTCTCGTACCAGCCGACCGCGTGATCGTCGGTGGAGGCGGAGAGGACGTCGTTGTCCCCGTCGCCGTCCATGTCGGCCGCGAACACCGCTCGCGCGGCGAGAGCCCCGGTCGTGATGACCTGTTCGGGGCCGAAGCCGCACCCGTCGGCAACCGCCGTGGGCGCCAGCAGACCAACGATGGCAGCCGCTGCTGCGAGCGAACGCATGACGCGTACCTCCTCAATCCTTGCCGTCGTGGAGCGATCCACCCGAGCATACGCCACAGTGCGAAGAGACGGCCAGGGGGCGCGGCTGCGAAACTGACCGCTGCTGCTCGCACGCATGAACCGAACCCCACGGAGGTGTGTCATGCGATCGAATCGAAAGGCTCGCGCCGCGCGGGCTCTCGCTCCTTTGCTCCTCGGCTCCCTCGTCTCCTGCGCGACGGGGATGAACATGACCGCGGACGATCTCCGGGACGTCGGGCCGGAGGAAGGACTCGTCCTGGGGTCCTTCAAGGTCGAAGGCGGCGACGACTTCCTCGGCCGCAAGCGTTGGGAGCTCCTCGCCAGGGAAGCGGGGGGAGGGTTCCACTTGACCGGTCCCGGCGATTACACGATCGAGGCGGATCGCGACGCGGACGAAGTGGTCTTCCTCACGAAGATGCCGGCCGGCGACTACCACTTCTACCGACTCATCCAGCCCGGCTTCTCGAGCTTCGAGGCCGACATCGACGTTCCCTTCCGCGTTCAACCCGGCAAGACCGTCTACCTCGGCCGCCTGGTCCTGCGCTTCCCGTCCGGTCAGATCACGGCGTTCACGATGGTCGGCTTCGACGTCGAGAACGACAAGTTCGCGGCCGTCGCCACCGCGGAGCGCGAGCACGGGATCCCGCTCGACGACGTCGTCACGGACCTGATGGGTCCGAACTGAGGGCGACGTTCAGAAGGTTCCGATCGTCACGTCGAGCGCGTTGGTCAACGCGATGGTTCCGGTGGAGTCCACCGAGGCCGCCTGCACGCAAGCGGTGCTCCCGACCAGCGCGCAGTCGCCCGGAACCGGGATCTGGAACGGAAGGCCGATCGCGGGCGCGAGCTTGAAGAACGTCAGCGACGGCGGCGGCAGGGTGCAGAGCAGCGTCCCGAAGGCCGTCGGGACGTTGATCGCGTTCTTCGAGACGGCGAGGTACTCCGCGATCGCCGCCGGCTGGAACGAGCTGTGGTCGACGCGCGGGCGCCAGGTGCGGCAGACCACCGGACCGCCGGCCGGGTCATTGAGCAGGGCGGCCGGGTTCGGCGGCGTGCCAAGGCGAACGACGGCCGAGGCCGGCAGCGACGTCGGGCACAGGTTCTTCCGGAACCACACGATCTCGTCGTCGGAGAGCGTCGAGACGAAATCGGTCGTCGAGAGCACGTCCGGTCCGCCGTCGGCGTTCAGGTCGGCCGCGAAGATGGCCGTGGAGAGAGCCGGTCCGACGGCCTGCTCGGAGAAGGTCCCGGACCCGTCGTTCCGGAACCAGTCGACGTTGCTGATGTTCGCGACGACGACGTCCAAAGCTCCGTCGCCGTCCACGTCCTCCGCCAGAGCCTGGATGTCAAGAGCGCCGCTCCCGATGTCCTGCGCCGGTCCGAACGTGCCGAGCCCGTCGACGTTCTCATACCAATAGGTTCCCGGCCCGATCGCCGTCGCCGTCGAGATCCGCGGCGAAGACGCCGCTCACGGCGTTCGCCGTGGAGATCACCTGCTGCGGCCCGAACGAGCCGAGACCGTCGTTCGCGTACCACGCGACCGTGTCGTCCGCGCTGGAGGCTGACAGGGCGTCCCGGTCCCCGTCGCCGTCCAGGTCGGCCGCGAAGACCGAGCGCGGGTTGTCGACGCCCGCGGCGATCACCTGCTGCGGTCCGAAGGTGCCGGCCCCATCGGTGTTCTCGTATCAGACGATCGTGTCGTCGCAGGGAAGGGCCACGAGCGCGTCCGGGTCGGAGTCGCCGTCCAGGTCCGCCGCAACCAGCTCCCCCAGGCAGCCCGGGACGTCGATGAGGTGTTCGACGAAGGTGCCCAGACCATCCGAGTTCTCGTACCAGGCGAGCTCGGCGCCACCGGACGCGCCGACCGAAGCCAGGAGATCCACGTCCCCGTCACCGTCGACGTCGGCCGCCGCGATGAAGTAGGCGGGCTTGGCGGAGCCGGGGAACAACTCCGGGGTGACCGCCCGCTCCGTGCCGAACGTCCCCAGGCCGTTCGTGTTCTCGATCCAGACGGTCTTCGGGGAGCCTTCGTCGCTCGTCGCGATTGCGTCCTCGTCGCCATCGCCGTCCACGTCCGCCGCGAGGATCTCGACCGGGCCGTCGAACGGCGTCTTGATGACCTGCTTCGAGAAGTCGGCGCAGAACGCCGGCGCGGACAGGAAGAGGAGGGTGCAGGGGAGCGTAGCGAGGGCGTTCATCGTTGCCTCCAGCTTCGAAGGACCGTTCGGAGAAGCCAGGACTTTCCCCGTGGTCAGAACCTGTGGATCGCGCGCTTGCGGCCGCGCTGCAGCACCAGCGCGTCGGGGTCGACCAGCACGCGGTCCGGCTCGAACGCGCAGGGGATCTCGACCTCGGCGGACTCGCCCGCGCCTCCTCGAACGGGTCGGGCTCGTCGTCCTCGTCCGGGAAGCGCTCGCCCGCCATGGCCGCGACCGTGACCGGCATCGCGCCGGTGCCGGCGTTCGTCAGCGTGAGCCGCACGACACCGTCCCCGTAGCTCACGTCGTCGAGCTCGTACTCCGGAAGCACCACCTCGAGGAACCACTGCCGGACGAAGTCGTCGTAGGCCTCCGCGTCCGGCGCGAACGGCCGCAGGTGCGCGACGAAGTCCTGGAGCACCGGATGGTCCCGCGACTTCGTGTAGTGCTCGAAGAACGACCGCATCCCCGCGAGCATGTTGTCGCGCCCCATGTGGTGCATCAGCATGAAGGTCACCCAACCCATCTTCTCGTAGGTGACCGTTGTGTCGCCGTCGCGGGAGCCGTCGACCTTGACCATCTCGCGCTCGGAGTCGAGGACGCGCCCTTCGTTGTACTCGGCCTCGAACTGCTTGTTGAGCTCGATGCGGGCCTGAAGTCCCTTCACCTCCTCCATCAGGAGCATGGTCGAGAAGTGCGACGTGCCCTCGGACAGCAGGTTCCCGCCCGGACCTTCGCCGGGCACGAGGATGTTCCCGAACCACTGGTGCGCCGCTTCGTGCGCCGTGACGTAGAAAGCGGTGTTGGAGCGATCCTCGCTTTTGGTCAGGAAGCCGATCGCCTCGGAGAAGGTGATGTTCGTCGGGAAGCCCTGGGCGTAGCCGGCGTAGGCGGGGAACTCCGAGAGCTTCAGCTCCTTCCACGGGAAGGGGTGGAACCACTCGGAGTAGAAGCGCCGCGCCCCGTCGAGCGCCTCGATCATCTCGTCGAGGTTGTAGGTGTGCGCCGGATGGTGGAAGACCGCGGTGTCGTCGCCGCGGCGAACGTCCCACAGCCCGCCGACGACGTTGAAGAAGCGCACCGGCTGGTCGCTCTCCCAGGTGACGGTGCGGCGGCCGTCGACCGCCTCGTCGGCGGTCAGCACGCCGACCCCGTTCATCACGTACCGCTCGGGTGCCGTGATCGTCGTGCGCACGGTGAACGGCACGTCGGGGCCGAAGAGCGCGTGCGTCTCGCCGTCGTGGAAGTCGTCGGGGTACTCGCGCGCGTCGTAGCGGTTGTCCTCGTCGACGCCGACGCCCTCCGCGAAGCCGACGATCGGCACGAAGGTCGGCGTGAAGCTGGTGAGGACGACGCCGGACTCCAGGATGAACTCGGACGCGCGGCCGCCGTTCTTCGAGTAGCCGTCGAGGAGCACGCCCTGGAAGTCGAAGCCGACCGAGCAGCGCGCGTCGCCGGCGAGCGGCTCGTCGAGCGCGAAGACGTAGAGGCCCTCGCGCTCCTCCGGTTCGTACGGTTCGTCGTTCAGCGCCCAGGTGAGCTCTCTCCAGTGCGTGCCGCCGGTCAGGGCGAACTGCGCGAGCGGCTCCGCGTGCGGGTTGACGAGCTCGAAGCGGCCCTTGCTGTGCAGCCAGCGCTTCTCCGGCTCGATCTCCAGCGCCACCTCGACGTCGGCGACGTCCGGCTGCGGCGCGTCGAGCCACGTGCGGAAGTTCTTGCGCCAGTACCTCTTCTCGGCGCGCTCCTCGCGCGTGCCGCTCGGCCCCGCGTTGACGCCGCGCTGCAGCTCGATACCCAGAGCGATCGGCACCACCGCCCACGGCAGGAGCCTCAGCGCGGTTATCGCCAGCGCCCGCGGCCGCAGGCGCAGGAGCGTGCGCGTCGAGTCGAACTCGCGGCGCGGGAAGACGCGGGCCGCCAGCGCGAAGAGGAACGCCGCCGCGCCGACGATCATCAGGCGGTTGAGCATGAGCGGCACGCGGTCCATCTCGAACGGCCCGAGGTCGGTCCAGCGCAGCGCCGAAACCAGGGACCAGTTCCACACCCAGCTCATGTTGCCGAGCGCGAGCTCGATGCCCGTCCAGATCATCACGCCGAGCCCGATCGCGTAGGTCGCGAAGCGGTTGCGCGAGACGGCGTAGATCGCGGCGATGAACGCGTTCCAGAAGAGGATGATCGGTACGACGAGGAGCCCGTACACGATCAGGTACGGCCGCACGTCGAGCGCGACCTTGCCCTGGACCGCGATCAGGATCGCGCATACAGCGAAGACCGCCGCGACGCACACCACGCCGAGCGCGCTCGTCGCGAGCAGCTTCCCGAGGACCAACGTTCGCGTCGAGACCGGCGCCGAGTAGGCGATGGTCCCGAGTCGCGTGCTCCGCTCACGGCGCAGCCCTTCGACGGTGAAGAACATCAGGAGCATGCAGAGCGTGAAGGTGAGCTCGGTCAGCGAGCCCACCGCGCTGCGCCCCGGCGTGAGCCACAGGAGCGTGTCGAACGCCCCGGTCGAGTAGATCGCGTCGAAGGTCGCGTTCATCACCAGGAGCGGCAGGAAGAGCCAGACCCCCGGGCTCGCCATGAGGATGCGCGACTCCACGCGGGCGATCTCGAGCATCGCGCCGATCGCGGACGGACGCTTGCGCCGCATGCCGAGATCGGCCAGCGAGCGCCGGCGCGCCGGCGCCAGCGCGCCGCGGTGTCGCGCCGCGTCGGCCAGGCTCCGTTGCGCGACGCGCTCCTTGACGCGCTTGCCGCGCAGGGAGCGGCCGAGGTGGAGCTGCGACGACAGCACCGCTCCGACGCCGATCAGGACCATCAGCGCTCGCGACGCGTAGAACGCGAAGTCGAAACCGATCAGGTTGTAGTTGTAGAACTCCGCGCCGCGGTCGACCTCGAGCCACGTCTGGTTCAGCCAGCGGAAGCCCGTCGGGTCGACGCACATCAGGAAGCGGTTCCCGCGCTCGTCGAGCCACGACGGCGTCCAGAGCCACAGGACGAAGATGCTGACGAGCAGGAGCGCCAGCGGGAACATGTTCACGAGGATCGGCCGCCGCGTGCGCTCGCCGATCGCGAACGACACACCCGCCATGAAAACGATCAGCGGCACGCCGAAGAGCACCGCCGGCTGGAGGTAGGCGAGGAGCGAGAAGTTGCCGATCAGCTCCGGCTGGCTCTGGGCGGTGACGACCTGCTTGAAGAACGCGCTCAGCAGGACCTGGAAGCCGAGCATGCCGAGCGAGGCGACCAGCGCCGCGAGGAACTTGCCCCACACGTACTCCCCCGGCCGCAGCGGCGTCGCGTGCAGCAGCGGGTCGAGCCGCTCCTCCCGGTCGCGGATCACCTCCATGCCCGCCGCCACCGCGACGAAGAACGTGTAGAAGAGGCCGCCGAGCAACGTCAGCTCGAGCGCGTTGCCGAAGGCCGACGTGAGGTGCGCCTGCGTGCCCCCGGTCGACGAGTCGCCGGCCTGGATCTGCATCGAGCCGTTCGACAGCCCGAGGGCGCAAAGGAAGACGATGAAGCCCCAGATCCAGAACAGGGGGCGCTTGAGCGCATGGAGCAGGTCCAGCCGCGCGACCGCCCAGAGGCGCGCGACGTTCAAGCGCCCGCTCCCGCCACCTCGGGCCGCACCTCGGGCAACGCGCCCTCGCCCAGGCGCATGACCGTGAGGTACGCGTCCTCGAGCGTCGCGTCGACGCGCTCGAAACCCGGGTGCAGCTCGTCGCCCTCGAAGTGGATCCGCAGCCGGTCCTTCCCGTTGACGAGCTTCTCCTGGATGACGGTGTGCTCCGCGCGGAGCGCCTGAAGCTCGGCCTCCGGCGCCTCTCCCTCCCAGATCCTCCCGGCGACCGCCTCGACGGCCGCGCCCGGCGTCGTCCGCGCCGCGAGGCGACCGCGACGGATGATCGCGAAGTGCGAGCAGAGCACGGACACGTCCTCGACGATGTGCGTCGAAAGGAGAACGATTCGCTCCTGCGAGAGCTCCGCCAGGAGGTGGTAGAAGCGCTGCCGCTCCTCCGGGTCGAGCCCCGCCGTCGGCTCGTCGACGACGAGCACCCGCGGATCGCCGGCGATCGCCTGCGCGATCGCGAGGCGCTGCCGCATGCCGCCGGAGTAGCCGCGTACTCGGCGCTTGCCGGCGTCGGCCAGGTTGACGCGCTCTAGCAGATCGTTGCAGAGCTTCTTCAGCCCGCCCGGCGCCCGCACGCCCTTCAGCCGCAGGAGGTGCGCGAGCATCGCGCGCCCCGAAAGGTGCCCGTAGAAGCCGAAGTCCTGAGGCAGGTAGCCCAGCCGCTCCCAGACGTGCTCCGGCTTCGCCGTGACGTCGACGCCGTCGAGCAGCACCTCGCCCGAGGTCGGCTCGAGGATGCCGGCGACGATCTGCATCAGCGTCGACTTCCCGGCTCCGTTGGGGCCGAGGAGCCCGAACATCCCCTCGGAGAGCTCCAGGTCGACGCCCTGCAGGGCGGCCACGGGACCGGGATAGACCTTGGTCAGGGCACGGATCTCAAGCATGGCAGGAAGGCTGGGGACGGCCGGGAACGCGGCGGTGGAGCGGTGAGCGTGCCCCGCGTACGAAGAGCGTGGGCGGGGATTTCTCCGCAAGCCGAACGACCGCCGCGGCGAAGGAAGACGCGCGAAGGTGGGGCCGGGTAGCCGGCGCAAGCGAAGCGCGTTAGGCTCGAAGCGAGGTTCCGGCCGAATGAGCTCGCAGCGGAATCACCCTTCCTTCGTTCGCGCGGACATGGGGGCGACGGGATGCTGATCGTCCTCGCGCCGCTGGTCGCCGTCGGTACGGTTTTGCAATCCGGCGGTTGCGATGCCCCCGTCTCCGTCCAGACGGTGGGCGTCGGAACGGCGGGCGCCACGGGCGTTCCCGAGCTGCGGAACGAGGGGGCTCCGGTCGTTCAGACGCCCTTCTCTCTGCGCGTGAGCGGAGCTCCGGCTTCGAGCGGGCTCTTGGCCTTCGGAGTCGTCGAGGCGCCCTTGTTCGTGCCCCTCTTGGGAGGAGTCTTCCATCCGAGTCCGCCCTTTCTCACGGAGGCGTTTGCTCTGGACGACGACGGTCAGGCGTCCGGGTTGCTGGGAGGGATCCAGCTCGATCCGGCCTTCTGTGGGCTGACCGTGATCGCCCAGGCGGGCGTCTTCGACGCCGCGGCGCAGGGTGGGGTCGCGCTCACCAACGCCCTGCGCTTCCGCGTCGGCGTTGTGCGGGGCTACTTGTTCTCGGGCGCGCGCGTTTCGACGGTTTCCTCGACGACTCCCAAGCAGCTCGTCGCCGTCGACGCGAACCAGGACGGCGAGCAGGACGTGCTGGTCACCGAGGGCATCAGTGGAATCGTGTCGATCCTTGTTGGAGCCGGAGAAGGGAAGCTCGCGAGCGCACAGACCGTCGACAACACGCTCAACGAGGCGCACGGCGTCGACGCCGGCGACTGGGACGGTGACGGTGTCCCCGACCTGGCCGTGACGGACCGGAGCCAGAGCAGGGTGTTCGTCTACCTCGGAGCGGGGGACGGGACTTTCGCGCGGATCGAGGATCACTACGCGGGACTGGAGCCGGTCGACGTCGCGAGCGGCGACCTTTCCGGCGATGGAGCGAGGGAGCTGCTCGTCGTCAGCCAGGGAATGGACGACCTCTTCGTGTTCGACGGTCAGGGCGACGGCTCGTTCGTTTCCGGCGGGACGATCGCGGTCGGAGATCAACCGCACACCGCGCTCATCGGGGATTGGAACGCGGACGGCATGCTCGACGCCGCCGTGACGAACTCGTCGGATCACAACCTCTCCGTCTTCTTGAACGTGGGGGGCGGCCAGTTGGCCGGCGGCGGCACCTATCTGGCGGGAAATTTTCCCGCAGCCGCCGTCGCCTGCGACCTCGACCTGAACGGTTTCACCGACGTCGCCGTCGCCGGCACGACGACCGGGTTCAAGAACGTGACCGTTCAGCTTGGTCAGGGCGATGGTTCGTTCCTGACGCTTCCCTCTCTGGACCTAAGCGGCTCCGCCAACGGGCTTGCGTGCCTTGACCTCGACGGCGATTCCGATCCGGATCTCGTCTTCCCGGACGCGAACACGGGCCTGCTCGTGGCGCTCTACGGGAATGGGGACGGAACGCTCACCGAGGGAGAACGTCTCTTCGCGGCGAACGGCCTTCGCCTTCCAATCGCCGTCGATCTGGAGGGAGACGCTGTGCTGGATCTGGTGGCGGCAAGCGGCAGCGACGGCGAAGTCGTCGTCGTTCCACGGCGTGATCCGGGCGGAGGTCTGCCGGGCGGCGTCGGGGAGCTTCCCGCGGATGCGGACGCGGAAGGACTGGATCTGGCCGATTTCAACAACGACGGAGAGTTCGACGCGTGTGTGGCTTACGCGTCGCCGATGCCGCGGCTCGTCGTCCTGCGTGGCGACGGTACGGGCTCGATGGTGCAGGCAAGCTCCCTGATTCCGATCGGTCAGCCTAGGGACATCGCGGCGGGAGACCTGGATTCGGATGGCAACCCCGACTGCTGCATTCCCGTGGCGAACGGCTTCGTCGAAGTCCACCTGGGCAACGGGTTCTTCGGATTCTCGGAGGTGACGAGTCCCCAGGTGGGCCAGGAGCCCGTCCGCGCGAAGCTGGGCGATCTCAACCTGGACGGACACCTGGATCTGGTCGTCGCCAACCAGAACTCCGACGACGCGGCGGTTCTGATCGGAACGGGCGACGGTTCCCTACTGAACCGCGGTTTCCTCGCGACGGGGCAGGGGCCGAACGACGTGGTCATCAGCGAGTTCGACCTGGACGGGGTGCCGGACATCGCCGTCGCGAACCTGAGCTCTCAGAGCATCAGCGCCTTCGTGGGGCTTGGGGCGGGCGGATTCCTGCTCTTCGAGGAGCACTCCATGGTGCAGCAGGTCAAGCAGGTCGAAGCCAGCGACGTCGACGACGACGGCAGCGTGGACCTCGTCGGAGTGATGTTCGGGAGCGGCCAGGTCCTTCTGGGAGCGGGAGACGGCACCTTCGCCGACGGACCGCCCGTGGACTTCGGCGGCGGCGAGCCCATGGGGGTCGTGCTCGTGGACGTGGACGGCGACGATCGCGAGGATCTGCTCGTCGCGCGCAAACCGCACGAGCTGCTCGTCATGGGCGGCATGGCCGCTGGGACGTTCGTAGAGCTGGACACGTTCAACGTCGGCCGGTTTGCGAGCGACAACCTGCTGGCGACCGCCGATCTCAACCACGACGGAATGCCCGACGCCGTCATGGCGAGGACGGCCTTCAAAGCCGTGCAGACCTTCCTCAACCTGGCTTTGCATCCGTAGAGCCGGCCCGGTGGAGCCGCCGCGGCCCGCGGGAGACCGTGACGTCTCTACGCGCTGAGCCGCGCGTCCTCGGGCCGCCGCAGGAGCAGGAATCCCCGCTGGACGAGCAGCACGAAACCCTGGATCTCGACGCGGTCCTTGGGCCGAAGCTGCGTCCTCCCCGGCGCGGCGCGTCCGTTGAGCGTGGTTCCGTTCGTGCTCTTGTCCTCGAGCTCCCAGCCGTCGCCGCTGGGGCGGAGGACGAGGTGCTCCCGGGAGACCCGCGGGTCGGGCAGGCGGACCCGGCAACCGGTGCCCCGTCCGATCGTGATCTCGCCCTCGAGCTCGACGCGCTCGAAGAGGTGGATCTGGGCCTCGTGAAGGGCGGGGGACATCGGGGGCTTCCTTCCCCCTCAGGAACGCCGTCCGCGTCCGCGGCCTGCACCGATTCCCTCCAAAAACCGGGGTGGCCGCTACTCCCTTTAAAGCCCCGCCGCGGATCGCGTCGATATTCGTGGCGGACGTCCACAGGTTGTGGACCCGGGCTACCCCTATGTCCAAGCCACCACGATGGCCACCGGAAAGATCTTCCCCATGCTCCTCGCGACCGCGCTCTTCGCGGCGGGCTGCGCTTCCACGGAGACCTACGACCCGGAGGCGGCGCTCGCGGGGTTGAGCGGCGAAGACCCCGATTGGAGCTGGGCCGCGCTCGGCCCGAACGACGTCGTGCGCGTCATCGTCTACGGCCACGACGAGGCCTCGACGCGGGCGGAGGGGGAGCGGATCGACCTCACCGGCGTGGTCACGCTGCCGCTGATCGGTCCGGTCGAGATCGGCGGGCTGAAGCTGGACGAGGCGCGCGACGAGCTCGTGCGGCTCTACTCGCCCTTCATCCGGGAGCCCAAGGTGGCGGTGACCGTGCTCCAGTACGGCGCGCGCGAGTTCTTCCTGCTCGGGCACGTCGAGACGCCGGGGCCCTACACGCTCAACCGTCCGCTGGCCGCGTTGCAGGCGCTCTCGCACGGCGGCAACCTGCTGCGCGGCGCGGAGCGCGAGAGCGTGCTGCTCTTCCGGCGGCTGCCGGAGCGCTACGACGTCTATTCCTTCGACGCCACACGCCCGGGCCCCGACGGCATGATCCCCGTCGAGCCCAACGACTTGATCTTTGTGGCCCGCAGCGACAGCGGGCGTTTCTACGAAGACGTTCTGCCCTATCTGCAGGGCGCCGGCTTCCTCGCCGCGGTTCCCGTGGGCATCGCCACCGTCGTGAAGTAAAGAGCCGTGGGAGAAGGAGGAGTGAAGAGCCAGCGGGACGACTTCCCGCTCTCGCCGGCGGAGGTGTTCGCGCTTCTGCTGCGCTACCCGCTCACCGTGCTCGGGTGCGCGGCGTTCGTGGTGCTCGCCGCGTTCGTCTACGTCGGGACCCGGACGCCGGTGTGGGAGGCGACGGCGACGCTGCTCCTGCGATCGGAGGAGGCGAGCTACAAACCGGCCTGGGCGGAGGGCTCCGACCTGCCCAACACGGCGAGCGAGCTCGCGCTCTTGACCGCGCGCGGGCCCGCCGAGGCGGCGGTGCTCGCGCCGTTCGACGGCATGCCGGCGACGCCGGACAACCCGGACGCGGAGCACCACCTCGGCCTGCAGACGACCGTGGACGACGAGTCGCGCCTCCCGCTGCGCAGCTTCGCGCGCCAGCTCATGGGACGGCCGCTTCCGGAAGGGCGGCTCTTCGCGCGCGCGGAGCGGACGCGGTCCGAAGCGCCCGAGCTCGTGCGCGTACGCTTCCTCGACGGCGACCGGGTGCGCGTCGCGCTGCCCGGCAGGTTCGGAACGGACCGCCGCCCGAAGGAGCTCGCCTGGACATCCGGCGTTCCCGTCGACTACCTCGGGACGTCCTTGCTGCTCGAGCCGCGCGGCGACGTCGTAGACCGCAGCTTCCTCGTCCGCGCGCACAACGAGCGGGAGGCGGTGCGCGGCCTCCTCGAGCGCGTGCACGCGAGCGAGTCCGAGCCGGGCTCCGGCGTCCTGTACCTCTCGCTGCGCGACACCGACCCGTTCCGCGCGGCCGAGACCGTCAACGCGCTCTGCCGCAACTACCTCGACCAGGCGGCGCAGCGCACGACCGACCGCGCGAGGGATGCGCACCGGCGCTTCGAGGGCGAGCTCGCGCGGCTGCGGAGCGGGCTGGACGAGGCGCACCAGGAGCTGGTCCAGCTTCAGCGCGAGAACCCGATGTCGGTGCACACCGGCGAGTCGGCCAAGTTCATCCTGCTCGACCTCGTCAACCTCGAGGTGCAGCTCGCCGACGCGCAGCTCCAGAGCACGCTCGTGGAGGAGGCGCTCGCGGAGCTCGAGGAGGGCCGGCTCGGCGCCCTTTCCAAGGTCTCCGAGCAGACCGCCGACAAGTCGACGCTCATCGTCATCGAGCACATCACGCACCTCGCCGCGCAGGCGCGCATGCAGGAGCGCAGCGACGCCGGCGCGTACCGCCACCTCTTGCAGGTGCGGCTGCTCGAGCTCGAGAAGGCCCGCGGCGCGGTGTTGCTCGAGATCACGGGACTGCTCGCCGCCCTCACCGCCGTCGGCGAGGAGGGCGTCGCCGCGCTCTCGCGCTTCGGCGGGGAGGGCCCGGGCGCCACCGCGGTCAGCCCCGTCACCGGCGTGCTCGCCGACCGGGCGGCGCGGCTCGCGGCCGAGCGCGACGGCCTCCTCGCCGGCGACTACACCGCGGCGCACCCCGACGTCGTGCGGATCGACGCGGCGCTCGCCGAGCTGCTCGGGCGCGTCGAGGAGCAGTTGCGGAGCCGGCTCGCCTCCCTGCGCGAGCTGCGCGACCAGCACGACGCCTTCGTCGAGGAGACGCGCACCACGCTCGAGGACCACCCCGAGCTCGAGCGCGCCGAGCTCGAAGGCGCCATCGAGCGCCTGCGGCCGCTCGTCGCCGATCACCTGGCCAGCCTCCACGATTCGCTGCGCGAGCGCGCCGCGTCGATCTCCGCCGAGATCACGCACCTGCGCGCGAACCTTGCGAGCCTCCCCGCGAGCGAGCGCGAGCAGCTCGGCCCGCTGCAGCTCGTCGACGAGTACAAGGCGCGCGTGGCCGAGCTGCTCCAGGCCAAAGAGGAAACCAAGATCGCCCACGCGTTCGCCGAGCCGCCGGCGGAGCTGATCGATCCGGCGACGCCGCTGGCGCGGCGCGAGTCGCCGCGCATGGGCTTCAGCCTGCTGCTCGCCGCAGCCATCGGCCTGGCGCTCGGGCTGCTCGTCGCCTTCGTGCGCGACCGGGCCTTCGGCATCGTCGAAGGCGAGGCGGACCTCGCCGACTCCGCCGGCGTTTCGCTGCTCGCCGCCGTGCCGGACTTCCGCCGCGCCGGCGTGAAGGTGCGCGATCTGCGCGAGCTGCGGCTCGCGCTGGCGGAATCGCCGTCGGGACCGCTCGCGGCCGCGTACCGCAGCCTGCGCGCGAGCCTGCGCTTCCCGCTCGCCAAGGAGGGCTGCGCGCTCGGCGTGACCTCGGCCGGCGAGGGGGAAGGCAAGAGCGCGACCGCGATCGGCCTCGCGACAGCTCTCGCCGACGGCGGGCAGCGCGTCCTCCTCGTCAAGGCGAGCCCCGACCCGAACGACACCGGGCTCGGGCTCTTCCCGAGCCTCGCCGGCGAGGCCCGCTGGTCCGACGCCGTCGTGTCGTCCGGCCGCGCCGAGCTTCACCTGCTTCCCGCCGGCGCGGTCAACGCCGTGCCCGCCGACCTTTTCGCGAGCAAGAGCGCCGCGGCGCTCGTGGCCGACCTCGCCGGCGCGTACGACGTCGTTCTCTTCGACCTGCCTGCGCTCGATGTCGGGGCGGAGGTCGAGACGCTCGCGCCCAAGCTCACGGGCGTCCTGCTGGTCGTGAGCCACGGACTCCCGCGCCGCGCGGCGCTGCGCGCGGCGGAGCGCCTGCGCCGCGCCGGCGCGGCGACGGTCGGCGCCGTCCTCAACCGGGCCGGCGGCGGCGGATCGGTCGAGACTCTGCGCGGCGTGCTGGTCAAGCGCGGCGCCGCGTCGCGTCCGCGGCCTTCGGCGGAGGAACGCGCCGCCTGAGATGAAGCGCCGTACCCCGCGCGTCGCGTACCTGGTCTCCCACCCGATCCAGTACCAGGCCCCGTTCCTGCGCCGGCTCGCCGCGAGCGGCGCGGTCGAGCTGAAGGTGTTCTTCCTCTCGGACTTCTCCGCGCGCGATCACGTGGACCGCGACTTCGGCGCGCGCGTCGAATGGGACGTGCCGCTGCTCGACGGCTACGAGAGCGTCGCGCTCTCGAGCTCGTCGCGGCTCGGTTTCCTGCGGCCCTTGGCGTGGGAGCTGCCGAAGCTCGTCGCCGCCGGCGGCTTCGACGCGCTCTGGGTCCACGGCTGGGCGCAGCTCGCGCACCTGCGTGCGATCGCGGCCGCCGCGCGCGCCGGGGTGCCGGTCTTCCTGCGCGGCGAGTCGGTGCCGGGCGAGCGCGGCTTCCCGCGCAACGCGCTGCTCAGGGGCGTCCTGCGGCGCGCTTCCGCCTTCCTCGCGATCGGCAGGCGCAACCGCGCCTTCTACGAGGAGCACGGCGTCGAGCCGAGCCGCGTCTTCTTCGTGCCGTACGCCGTCGACAACGAGCGCTTTCGCCGCTCGGCGGAAGAGGCCGCCGTCCGGCGCGAGGAGCTGCGCGCTGAGCTCGGCCTCGAGGCGGGAAGGCCGGTGCTGCTCTACGCCTCGAAGCTGATCGAGCGCAAGCGCCCGGAGCTCCTCTTCGACGCCTACCGCTCACTCTCGCCGGACGGGCGGCGCGAGCCGGAGCCGTACCTGCTCTACGCCGGCGAGGGAACGCTGCGCGGCAGGCTGGAGCGACGCGCCGCCGCGACCGGCTGGTCGACCGTGCGCTTTCTCGGCTTCCGCAACCAGACCGAGCTGCCGGCGTTGTACGACCTTTGCGACGCGTTCGTGCTGCCGTCCGTTTTCGAGACGTGGGGCCTCGTCGTCAACGAGGCGATGAACGCGGCGCGCCCGATCGTCGCGAGCGACGGCGTCGGCGCGGTCGCGGACCTGGTGCGCGACGGCGAGACCGGCTGGACCTTTCCCAAGGACGACGCGGGCGCCCTGGCGGAGCGGCTGCGCGCGCTTCTGGCCGACCCGGCCGCGGCGCGCGCGATGGGGGAGCGCGCCCGCGACGTCGTCGGCGCGTACAGCTTCGAGGCGGGCCAGCGCGGGCTGCTCGAAGCGCTCGCCGCCTTCGGTGCGGGAGCCTGGGCGAGGCAAGCGGCATGAAGCGTGTCCTCTTCGTCGGCGACCTGCGGCCGCACTCGCGTTCGTACCAGCGCCTGCGGGCGATGCGCGCGCTCGGATGCGACGTCACCGCCGTGACGACCGTCCCGGTCGACGAGCCGCCGCCCGGCGGGCGTGGCGCGCGGCTCTCCGACCGCGTGCGCCACCGCCTCGGCGTGCCGCGCGACGGCGCCGGCGCGAACGCGGCTCTGCTCGCGGCGCTCGCGGAGGGGGAGTTCGAGCTCCTCTGGGTCGAGAAGGCGCTCTCGCTGCGTTCCTCGACCCTGCGCGCCGCCTGCCGGCGGGCGCCGCGCATGCTCTTCGCGTTCTTCTCCGAGGACGACATGTTCCGCCGCGACAACGGCTCGCGCTGGTTCCGCGATTCGCTGTCGCTCTACGACGTCGTCTTCACGACGAAGTCCTTCAACGCCGCCCCCAAGGAGCTCCCGGCCCTCGGCGCGCGACACGTCATCTACGTGCCGAAGTCGTTCGACAAGGCGCTCCACCGCCCGGTCGAGGTCGACGCGGACGCCGTGCGGCGTCTGGGCGCGCCGGTCGGCTTCGTCGGGACCTTCGAGGAGAGCCGGGCGGAGAGCCTCGCCTTCCTCGCGCGCGAGCTCGCGCCCGACGGCGTCCCCGTGCGCGTCTGGGGGAACGGCTGGGAAGCGTGGCGCGACCGCCCCGACGGCCTGCGGATCGAGGGCCGCGCGATCTACGGCGACGAATACGTCCGCGCGCTCTGCGCCACGGACGTCAACTTGGGCTTCCTGCGCCGCGCCAACCGCGACCTGCACACCGACCGCAGCGTCGAGATCCCGGCCTGCGGAGCGCTTCTGCTCGCCGAGCGAACGAGCGAGCACGCCGAGCTCTTCGAGGAGGGCGTCGAGGCGGAGCTCTTCGCGGACCGCGACGAGATGCTCGTCAAGGTGCGGCGCTACGTCGCGGATCCGGAGGCGCGCGCCCGGATCGCGGCGGCGGGACGCGAGCGCTGCCTCAGGAGCGACTACAGCCACGAGGCCGCCGTGCGGCGCATGCTCGCCGCGCTGGAGGCTCGGGAGGGGAGGCGCGCGGCGTGAAGGCGATCGTGTCGGTGCTCGGGCGCTTCCACGCGTTCTACTTGGCGCAGGAGCTCTACGCGCGGGACAAGCTCGCGCGGCTCTACACGTCCTACCCGCGCGCGCAGGCCGAGCGCTACGGCGTGCCGGGCAAGCTGGTCGAGAGCTCGCCCCTGCACGAGGTCTTCAACCGCGCCGCGCAGCGGGCGCTTCCCTTCGACGTGCGCCACCTCGCCCATGCCGCGTTCGAAGGCCACGTGGCGCGCCGGCTCCGGCCGGAAGCCGACGTGTTCACCGGCTGGTCGGGGTCGTCGCTCGCCGCGCTGCGGGCCGCGCGCGAGCTGGGTATGCTCGCCGTCGTCGAGCGCGGCAGCACGCACATCGAGCACCAGCGCGACGTGATGCGGGCGGAGTACGACCGCCTCGGCGTGCGCGGCCGGATGCCGCACCCGCGCACGGTCGAGAAGGAGCTCGCGGAATACGAGCTGGCCGACCGCATCGCCGTGCCGACGCGCTTCTGCGCGCGGACGTTCACCGAGCGCGGCGTTCCGCCCGAGAAGCTGATCCAGGTGCCGTACGGCGTTTCGCTCGACACCTTCCGGCCGCCGGAGAAGGAGCGCGACCCGCGCGCGTTCCGGATCGTCCAGTGCGGCAACGTGAGCTTCCGGAAGGGCGCTCACCTCCTCGTCGAGGCGTTCCGCGGCCTCGACGTGCCCGGCGCCAGGCTCGACTTCGTCGGGCCGATCGCGCGCGAGGTCGAGCCGTTCCTCGCGGACTGGCGCTCCGACGCGATCGCGTTCCACGGGCGCGTGTCGCAGTCGGAGCTCCCGCGCTTCTACCACCGCGCGTCGGTCTTCGCGATGGCTTCGCTCGAGGAAGGCATGGCGATGGTGATCGCGCAGGCGATGGCCACCGGCCTGCCGGTGGTCGCGACCGAGGCGAGCGGAGCCGGCGAGCTCGTGCGCGACGACCTCGAGGGCTACGTCGTGCCCGCCGGCGACGTCGACGCGCTGCGGGCGCGGCTGCGCGCCGCGTACCGCGTGCCGGAGATCCGCGCGGAGATGGGGCGTTCCTCCGCCGAGCGCGTAGCCGGCGGCTTCACGTGGGCCGACTACGGCCGCCGGATCGCGGCGGCCTACGAGCGGGCGCTTCGCGAGCGCGCGCGCGGCCGGAAGGCGGGATAGGCCGATGACGAACCTCGTTCCCCGCATCGAGTTCCTCCTGCAGGCGGTCTTTCGCCGGCGGCGCGACTGCCCGCACTGCGGGTGGGAGCGGACGGATCTCCTCGCCCGCAAGCACGTCGTCGTGCGCGTCCGGCGCTGCCCGCAGTGCGCGCTCTGCTTCACCGATCCCGTCTACGACCGGAGCGTCCTCGGCGTGCTCTACGACAAGGTCTACGGAGCGGAAGGGTCGACGACGGCGATGCCCGCGCCCGACGAGCTGGGGGAGCTCAAGCGCACCTCCTTCGCAGGGACGGACAAGGACGCGCACGACCGGCTGAAGCGGCTGCGCGCGCTCGCCGGCGGCGAGCGCCTGCTCGAGGTCGGCTCGTCGTGGGGCTACTTCCTCTTCCAGGCGGCGAGCGAGGGCTTCAACCCCACCGGCGTGGAGATCTCCGACACGCGGCGCGAGTTCGGGCGGCGGGAGCTCGGCGTGGACGTGCGCGCCTCGCTCGACGAGCTCGGCGACGAGCGCTTCGACGTCGTCTACACCGCGCACACGCTGGAGCACTTCACCGACTTCCGCGGCGTGCTCGAGCGGCTGCACGGCTTGTTGAAGCCGGGCGGCCTGCTCGCGGTCGAGGTGCCGCACTTCGACCATCACCTGCCGGGCGAGCGTGCGCTGAGCGCCGTCGGCGCGGTCCATCCGCTCGGCTTCACGACCGAGTTCTTCCGGCGCAACCTCCCGCGCGCGGGCTTCGAGGTGCGCTCGTTCCACGACGCGTGGGAAGGCGTCCCCGACGAAACCGTGGCGGAGTGCGGCGGCGACGTCGTGATCGTTCTCGCCACGCGGCCGGCCGAGGCGCGAAAGGCCGCCGCGTGACGAGCGCGCGCCAGAGGTTCCGCGCCGGCGCGCTCGCGTCGCTCGCTTCGCACGTCGTCGGCGCGGGCGGGCAGATCCTGCTCGTGCCGGCGTTCCTCGCGGCGTGGGGCGCGCAGCTCTACGGCGAGTGGCTGACGCTCGCGGCGGCGGTCTCCTACGCCGCCTTCGCGGACCTCGGGTTCTCGACGTACGTCGTGAACCGGCTGAACGCCTGCAAGGCGCGCGACGAGATGGAGGAGTACGCCCGCGTGCTGCACAGCGCGCTCGCGTTCTCGCTGAAGGTCTCGCTGGTCGTGTTCGTCGCGCTCGCGGCCGGCGCCGCGCTGGTGCCGTTCGAGCGCGTCTTCGCCTTCGAGGCGACGCCGCGCGCGACGGCCGCTCTGGTCGCGGCGCTGCTCGCGCTGCAGGTGACCTGCACGATCCCGCGCGGGCTCGTGTTCGGGCTGTACCGCACGATCGGCGAGTACGCGCGCGGCACGAACCTCGCGAACGTGCTGCGGGTCCTGCACGTGGGCGTGTCGCTCGTCGCGCTCGCGCTCGGCGGCGGGCTCCTCGCCGTGGCGGCGGCGCAGCTCGCGCCGGTGGCGCTGACGATCGCGTGGGCGCTTCGCGACTTGAGACGACGCCATCCCGAGCTGCCACTCGGCCTCGGCGAGCGCGTGCCCGGCCTCGCGCGCACGTTCCTGGGGCCGAGCCTGCTCTTCCTCGCGATCCAGGCGAGCCTGATCGGCGTGCTGCAGGGCAGCACGCTCATCGTCGGCGCCCTCTTCGGCGCGGGGAGCGTCGCCGTGTTCGTCAGCCTGCGCACGCTCGCGAACTTCGTGCGCCAGGCCGGCGGCTCGCTCTCCAACGCGGTCTGGCCGGAGCTGACGCGGCTCGCGGCGCAGGGCTCGGTCGACGTGTTGCGCGCCGTACACCGTTTGAAGGTGAAGCTGCTCTGGGCGATCACGCTCGGCGCGGCGGCGTTCCTGCAGCTCGCGGGCGAGGACGTCTTCACGACGTGGACGGGGGGCAAGCTCGCCTTCGACGAGGCGCTCTTCGACGCGTTCCTCGTCCTGCTCGTGGTCCAGGCGCCGTGGACCGCGAGCTCGTACGTGCTGCTCGCCTCGAACCGCCACGCCGCGCTGGCGCGCCGTCAGGGGCTCGCCGCCGCGCTCGGCCTGGCGGTCGGCGGCCTCGCCGCGGCCGCGTGGGGGCTTCCGGCCTTCCTCTACGGGCTGTGCGCGGCCGAGCTCGTCCTCTGCGGTCTCGCCGTGCCGGCGATCGTCTGCCGCGAGATCGGCGATCCGTTCGGAGCGTTCCTCGCCGACGTGTTCGGCCGCGGTCTCGTCGTGACGCTCGCCGTGGTCGGCGCGGTCGTGCTCTTCGACCGCTGGATCGGCGACCCGGGCGTCGCGGCGCGCATCGGCCTGGCGGCGCTGGCGGCCGGCGGAACCGTGATCGGGCTCACGCTCACGCTCTGGCTTCGGAGCGAGGAGCGCGAGCGGCTCGCCGGCGTTCTGCTGCCGAGGCTGCGCACCGCGGAGGCGCGCCGGTGAGCGTCACCGTCCTGATCCCGGTCTACAACGAGGAGGCGCACCTCGAGGCGTGTCTCGCGAGCGTCGCCTACTGGGCGGAGCGCGTCGTCGTCGTCGACAGCTTCTCGACCGACCGCACCCTGGAGATCGCCGCGTCCTTCGCCGACCGCGGCGTCGAGGTCGTGCAAAACCGCTACGCCGGTCCCGCCGACCAGAAGAACTGGGCGCTCGACCACTGCGGAGTCGAGACGGACTGGGTGCTCTTCCTCGACGCGGACGAGCTGGTTTCGCCGGAGCTCGCGCGCGAGATCCTCGCCGTGACGGAGGACGCCGCGAACGAGGTGGCCGGCTACTTCGTCAACCGTCGCATTATCTGGTACGGCAAGTGGATCCGCCACGGCGGCTGGTTCCCGAACTGGAACCTGCGGCTCTTCCGCTCGCACCGCGCACGCTACGAGCAGCGCCGCGTGCACGAGCACATGGTCGTCGACGGCCCGACGGCGCGGCTCGAGGGCCATCTCATCCACGAGGACTTGCGCGACCTGACGCATTCCATCGCGAAGCACAACCGCTACTCCAACCTCGAGGCGGCGGAGTACCTCGAGGCGCTCGAAGGCGAGCGCGACGCCTATGCGCGCCTCTTCTCGCACGACCCGCTCGCGCGCCGGCGCTGGATCAAGACGCGCGTGTGGGCGCCGCTGCCGTGCAAGGGGCTCCTGTACTTCGTGTGGTGTTACTTCTTCCGTCTCGGCTTCCTCGACGGCGCTCTGGGGCTGCGCTACCACGTGATGCACGCCATCTACAAGCACTTCGACGAGGCGAAGCTGTGGGAGCTGCGGAACCTGAAGCCCGGGAGTACGGAGGAGACGGTGCGCGTCGATCCGACGTACTGGCAGCGCTACCGGAAGCGGGCGGGCTAGCCTCGAGTTTGGCCCTTTTCCGAGTGGCCGGAGTCGCGGATCCTCGCCAGGGATTCTCGAGATTGAGAATCTGATGTGAGTCGAGCAGTCGCAGGGCAAGGCGCGCGCTCTACCCCGCGATGCCATCGGTGTGAAAACAAAACAACACCGAAGGGCGAGCGCGCGAGGGCAGTCTATCCCGGCGTCGTTCCATGGCATCCTTGATTCCTTCGCCGGCTGCTTCACTCGTCCCACCTTTGAGAACTTCGTGAGCCTTGTTGCTGGCTGGATCGTCTGCCGTAGACGGCGCTGGATCAGCCAGGTCCTGTTGGCGGCGGGATTGACTGCCGCGACGCACCATTCGCGCTTCTACCGTTTCTTCTCGCGTGCCCGATGGGCACCTGACTTGCTCGGTCGGTGCCTATTCGAGCTGCTGCTTGCGTTCCTCGGCGAACACATCACCGCCCTGGTCGACGACACGCTCTGCCGTCGGGCAGGTCCTCGGATCTTCGGCGTATCCATGCACCACGACGGCGCTGCCTCCAGCTACGCAGTGGAAGGTCGGCGCGGCGCGAGGTCCTTGGCCTGCGGGCACCTCTGGGTCGTCCTCGCGGTGCGCGTTCCCTTGCCCTGGAGCGACAAAGGAATCGCGATTCCGGTCCTGGCCAGGCTGTACCGCTCGCCGAAGCGTTGCTCGAAACGGGAGTATCGAAAGCGCACCGAGCTTGCTCATGAGCTGCTCGACATCCTGGCTGACTGGACTCCTGTCGATCGGCGCCTGCATCTGGTCGGAGATCGAGAATACGCTTGTCGGACGCTGCTCGAAGACCTGCCAGCCTCGATCCAGTTCACGGGCCCGATGCCGTTGAACGCCGGTTTGTATGGCTTGGTGCCCAAGTACTCAGGGCGTGGCCGGCCGCGGACACGTGGACGACGACTCCGAAGCCCCGCAGAGCGAGTGAAGGATCGCCGCCGCAAGTGGAAGCTTGCGAGAGTCCGGCTCTACGGCAATCGCACCACCAAGCTGAAGGTCATGACCTGGGTGTGCCTGTGGTACAGGGCGACAGGGCAGCGCCCAGTGCGCGTCGTGGTCACCCGTGATCCCAAGGGCAACTTCGCGGATCGAGCCTTCTTTTCAACGGACGTGGAGGCCAGCCCCGAGGCGATCCTGGAGAGAGTCGCGAGTCGATGGCTCATCGAAGTCGGCTTCCGCGATGCGAAGCAGCATCTAGGTCTGACCGAGCCGAGCAACGGATGGAGCCGCGGAAAGCGAAGGACGCGCCCGAAGCCCGGCCCGCAACCCCGCGGGAATCGCGGACGAAGGGCTGTACAACGGACGACGCCGTTCATCTGGATCGTCTACGGCGTCGTCGTCGTCTGGTATCTCCGCGAGGACCGGTGGAAACGCGACGTCGAGACTCGCCGCAGTCAGGCTCTCTGGTACACCCACAAATCGGCTCCAAGCTTCACAGACATGCTGGATGCCTTGAGAACCGAGATCCTCGCACTCAGACTTTGGAAGAGACCTCTTCCTACGCGCACTCTCCAAGAAACCCGACAGGCCGTCACCGCCCTTGGCCTCGCCGCATGAAAACGGCCAAACTCGAGACTAGAACTTCGTGAGCCAAGGACCAGGGCCGGGAGGCAACGACCTCTCCGAACCCGTCATCCATTGGCCAAGGACAATTCGATCTCCCGGAGCCAGTAGGTCGTTGTCGAAGCTGGCAACCGAATCGTTAGGGTGTCCGGCCCCGGCTCAAGAATCCCGGGGCTGATCGAGATTTCGCACGTTTGGAAGCCGTGATCCGAAACGAGAAAACGGCTTACGAGGCTGTGCCCCCCGATGGAGACATCGATGTACGCCAAGCCTTGATAAGGAACATAGCGGCGGGTTGCCGCCAGATGCCGAATTCTGAGGACCAGGGGCTTTTCCCGAGCTGCCTCGGGAAGCTCGAAGTCGAGTTCCATCCAGGAGGAACCGAAGGCGGACATGCGCCAGTGATGAGTGGATCTTCCCGGACCCTCGTCTAGGACGTGGCGAACGTCGCCGCTGACGCGTACCTCTCCCGCCTCGGCGCCCAACTTGATTGTGGGAAGCAGGAAGTCCCAAGTCGCCAAGACCCCTGAGTCCGCGCTTGCGCGGCCTTCCGTCTTGGGCTTCCAAGGTTGCTTCGCTTGTTTGAGAAGCTCGGCCAAGTGACTGCGGTCGTCCGTCTCGAAGTCCTTGAGACGTCCGTTTACCACCTCCTGCCGGCCCTTCTCCAGTTCGATCAGGAACACCTCGCTGGCGCTCTCGTCGTCCAGGAAGATCACCGGCAGCCTGGTGACGACACTCCGCGTCAGCTCGTTGTCACCGTAATAGGCACAGCAGAACCCCCAAAGCTCGGGATAGCCCGTCAGTTCCATGAGCCCGTGTCCGGCCTCGAGCGTTCTCGCCACGTCCGGATTCCCTGCGCCTCTCAAGGCGCACCGAAGGCGAAAGGCGACCTCGTCGGGGAAGAGGTCCAGATCCACGTCAATCTGTGTCTCGACTCCGCGGCTTCGCTGAAGGAAGGTGAGCGCCAGCATGTATGCGCTCCAGGGACCAAAGACGTGCGATGGCGGACGCGCTCCCGCCGCCATGGCCTCCAGCGATTCCTGGGCAAGTTCAGCCGAGCGGGCTGTGACGGCGCTCCAGTCGCGATCGTTGAGGTAGTCGCTCGTGCCACACGGCCGGCAGCGACGGACGATTCTCTCCGCGCAGACAATCCCCATTCGGAAGGCTTCGCCGTTCAGCTCCTGTACCGACAACCACTCGAACAGGGGGTAAAGCTGGTCCGGAGTTCCACATCCAGCCAATGCGGTCAGGGCGTACAGCTTGTCGTTCTCGGGGACATCTTCCCGGAGCATCTGCATCAAGCGAGCCCGGAACGGAGCACTCGCTTGCATGGTTTCGGCGTCGCGGTCGGGGAGATCGAGGAACAGCCGGGCCGTCAGCAGCGTGGCGTTCGATCGACCTCCGACGTCTTTCGTCTCCAACTGCCGTAGTAGGAACTGCGCTAGCCATGGGTGCCTGTCCAGACCGTCTCTTTCGAGATAGGCCGCCGCTGTCAAAACAGCGTCCGGTAGACCCATTCGTTCGAGGACGGTCAACACATGGGCCACCGGCTCATCGGTCGCCTGCTCTTCCAGTCGCTCCGCGAGGTGTTCGAGTGTGAGCGGCAAGATTGCGCTCGCCAGGGCCGGAATCGACTCCAGTCGTGCACGCCCCCCTTGGAAGTCTCCCGACTCCAGCAACTCCGCGGCCTCTCGGGCTGACCTGAACCATCCGAGGAGAACGAGGAGGAATGCCGCCGCCATCAAACCAGCCAGGGACTGGAACGCTCGCTTGAGGACCAGCCAGCGATATCGAACGAGCCGGTAGGTCATGGTCTCTACGAGCCCGAGGGGCCGGGCCAGGACGGGCTGGTCGTTCAGCCAGGCTTGAAGGTCCCGGTTGAACTCGGAGGCATCCTCGTAGCGTTCCTTCGGGTCCGGCGCGGTTGCCCGATCGAGAACCGCGGCGAGATTGCGGTCCATGCCGGCTCCTTGGCCGTTTGGTCCTAAGAGACCGCTGAAGCCCGAGGGGCGTGGACGCTTGCCGGTTAGAAGCTCCGCCAGCGTGACCCCAAGGCTGTACACATCGCTACGGAAACTGGCAATGCCGTGGGTGATCTGCTCGGGAGCGGCGTATTCCTTCGTGAACGCGCTGCTGCCGACGTGGCCGGTGTCGTTCATCCCGACGGAGCGCGCCAAGCCGAAATCTATGAGTACCGCCGGACTCTCCGGAACCGCCGCGCCGTCATCCTCTCGCAAGAGGATGTTGCCCGGCTTGACGTCTCGATGGACCAAGCCATCCGCGTGGATCTTGCCCAGAGCCGCGGCCACTCCCGCGATCCTCTGGACGATCTTCTTTGTGTTTCGCGCGTCGAGTTCTCCGCCCCGGAATCGCAGACGGAACAGGAGATCCGCCAGGCTAGGACCCCGTAGGTACTCCATTGCGTAGTAGAGGACACCATCCGTTTCCCAGAGGCCGTAGATCTCAGCGAGGTGGCTGTCATGGAGCTTTCCCGCCCTCCTCGCTTCCTCCAGGAACCTGTTTCTCGCCCGACGATCGCCCTCAGACGGCGGAAAGACCTTGAGCGCGACAGGGCGATCCATGGTCAGGTGATCGGCGAGATAGACTTCTCCCATGCCGCCCCGTCCGATGCGACGGCGCACCCGGAACTCGCCGACCTTCTGACCGCGACTGAGGAGGGCCTGCCCGTTCCGATCGGCTAGGACCTTCTCGATGCGACGGCAGCCATCGACGCCCTGGCAGAGCTTCTCGACGATCTCCGGGTGGTCGGGATACTTCCGCAGCAAGGCGGCTCGATCCACGGGCGATTCGTTCTCCATGAGGCGCGAGATCTCGACGGCGATCTCCAGCTCCAGGTCGTCTGTCGATTTCATCCCGCCCCATGCCTTGAAGTCATCTGGTGTCACTCTCCTGGAATCCCAGGTCAGCGAGAACCTTCACGACTTTCCCGCGGGCACGGTGAAAGAGCGGGCGGACCTGCGCCTCGGTCTCCCCGATCTCCGCTGCAATCTCGGAATAGGCGAGCTGCTTGTATTGCCGCAGTTGCCAGACGGCAAGCTCGCGCTGGTTGAGGATCTCCTCCGCCTGTCTAAGCGCTTCCATCAGCTCCGTCCTGTATGCGTTTTCCGAAGGCGTGGACTGCTCGGCCGCCAGGGACTCGCCAAGGCTTCTGCTGGTTCCGGTCCTGGCCTTCCCATCGAGGGAAAGCTGAGGAGCGTTCGGAGATCTCTTGATTCTCTCCTCCCGGCGGCGCATGTCGCGGATGGTCCAGGCGAGCTTCTGTCTCAGGAGCTTCCGCCAGGCCCCAGGGCGCCGAGGCCGAAACCAGGACGTGAGGTTCTTCTCCAGGACGTTGACCCACATCGTCCCGACGGCATCTTCGGGATCGTGCCGGCTCTGCATGCCCGGCATCGACGGGTGCGCTCGGGCAGCCTTCTCGAGCCTGGCCGACTCCTCGCCGTAGACCTGCTGCTGGGCCTTCGTGTCGTTGGCCTGGGCCTTGTCGTAGGCCTCCGCAGTCGAAGGCTTAGAGGTCCCCTCCTTGTCTGGTTTGGCCATCTTCGCCCTGGACGAGACATACAAGGGTGCCAGGAGTCTCCGGATTTCGAAAGGGACCGATGGGGATCGTCCGCCACGAATCGAGGCGGGAGCTCCGGACGTCGAGGGTCGTAGCGACGGTAAGAGCAGTGGAGGCTCTCGCCACGGGGGCCACGACAACCGCGAATCGCCTGTCGGCAAAGGGAAGGAGAAGCTCCATGAGTCTTGCCTACACCGCGAGCGCTCCCGTGTTGGCCCTCGCAGCCGCGCTCTGCCACCAATCGATCCCTGCTCCTCAGCATCTGCACGGCCCGGGGGAGCCTGTTCTCGCGGGGACGTTGCCGCCGCACACCGCGACCTATTCGAGCTCGACCGGCTCGATGCGCTTGATCGACATCACTGGAGACGGTGCGCTGGACAAGGTTTTCTTCGGATCCGACGGATCACTCACGGTTGCGGTCTACGTGGGCGGCCGCGACTTCCAGCCCATCGAGCAGACGCTCCCGAATGTCAACGTGACCCACGTCCTGCGGCACGATCTGAACGGGGATGGCTTGCTCGACATGTACCTTGTTTCCACCGGCCCAAACGTCGCCCTCCTCGGGGATGGTACGGGGCATTTCCAGGACGCCACCCTGAGCCTTGGTCTCGTGGATGACGGCCCGGGCCTATCTGCCGAATCGACAGATATTGACGGCGATGGGCTGGAAGAGATCCTGCTCCATAACCGCGGAACCGACGTCCTCTTCTGGGCGCAGCCGCTCGGATACTCTCGCGTCGAGGGCGACGCGAACCAGTCGACGGCGGACGGTTCTCTCGTTTCGGGCCCGCGCGATCGGATTTCGTATGCCGCCTCCGGTGCTCCGGGCGGGCCGACCGCGCACGACTTCTTCGCGACGATCTCGGTGCCCGACCTAGTCAACATCCTCGACTCCGCCTACGTCAATGACAACGACGATGAGATTGACCACAGGGACGTTCTCGACGGATCTCTGAGGGGCGCGGACGTATCGACCACGACAGGGAACGTCACGCACATGGGCGGGGGCGTAGGCATCGGGACCGCGTCTCCCTCCAGACCTTTGGATGTGGCGGGGGTCATCCGCTCAACGACCGGCGGTTTCGAATTCCCAGACGGCTCCGTCCAGAGCACGGCGACCGTCGCCGGTCCACCGGGTCCGACTGGTCCTCCGGGTCTGGACGGCGCGCCGGGTTCTCCGGGTCCGACTGGTCCTCCGGGCCTGGACGGCGCGCCGGGTTCTCCGGGTCCGACTGGTCCTCCGGGTCTGGACGGCGCGCCGGGTTCTCCGGGTCCGACTGGTCCTCCGGGTCCGGACGGCGCGCCGGGTCCTCCGGGTCTGGACGGGGCACCGGGTCCTCCGGGTCCGACTGGGCCGCAGGGTGCGTCGCCGTGGGGACTCAGCGGAAGCAACACGTACTACACGCAAGGAAACGTCGGCATCGGGACAACGAGCCCTTTTCACGATCTCGAAGTAATCACCTCGGACGGCAGTGTCGCTTCTCGGGCGATCCATACGGGGTCAAGTGGTACGGGTAGTCTCGGCGTGGGCAACAATCAGGGAGTAGGTACCGTCCTTTCGACCGGTTCAGGCGCTGCGGGAACAGGTAGCAGATTCGGGATCTTTGGGAAGGCAAACCTGGGAGGCAACGACGGTCAGGCGGGGGGCTACTTCGCCACCAATGCCACCTCGTCGTTCTGCTACGTTGCCTACCGCAGCACGGCTGGCACCAACTACAAGATCAATGGGAACGGACTTGTAGCCAGCATCGTCGACACTTCAGAGGGGAGCGTCAATCTCATCGCTCCGGAGAGTCCGGAGGCATGGGTCATGGACTTCGGGTCAGGCCAGCTTTTCAACGGCGCGGCGCGCATTGACCTCGAGCAGACGTTCCTGGACTCCGTCACGGTCAACGGTCAGCACCCGCTAAAGGTGTTCGTTCAGCTCACTTCCGCGGGTTCCGCTAGCGTCTATGTGGCAAAGCACGAGACCGGTTTCGTTGTGTTCGACTCGCTTGGCTGGCCGAGCGATGCGACTTTCGATTACCAGGTCGTCGGCAAGTGGCGTGGATACGAGCACATCCGTTTCGAGTCAGCACCGGAACCTGCGCAAGAACTGGCAGCGGCCTCTGATTAGGGGCTATTCGCCCACCTTCACGCCCTTCTCGTACAACCCCGACTTCTCCTCCCACACGCTGCCGTCCGGCTTCCACGCCGTCCAGCGCCCCGTCATCTCGTCGTTGTCGTAGCTTCCCGCCGCCGCGCGCGAGCCGTCGGCGTGGTAGAGGACGTACTTCCCGTGGCGCACACCGTCGCGGTATTCGCTCACCGATTGCTTGCGTCCGTCGGCCGCGTAGACGGTCCAGGTGCCGTGCTTGAGGCCGCCCGCCTGCGTGCCGTCCTCGATCAGCGTTCCGTTCGGCTGCCAGCGCCGCGTGCGGCCGTTGGGAACGCCGCCGACGTGCTCGATCTCCGAGAGCATCTGACCGGCCGCGTTCCGCTGCCGCAGGGGCCCGTTCACCAGACCGCGCTCGAACGGACAGTGGACGAGCTCGAGGCCCTCCTCGTTGAACTCGTTCCAGACGCCCTCGCGCAGGCCGTTCACGAACGTGCCCCGCACCTGGAGCGTGCCGTCGGGGAACCAGGTCGACCACTCGCCGTGGGGGAGGCCGGCCGCGTAGGGATGGTCGAAGTGCGGCGTGCCGTCGGATCCCCAACCGCGGGAGGGACCGTCGAGCAGGCCGTCGACGTAGCGCTCCTCCGACTTCTTGCGCCCGTCGGGATGCCAGGTCGTCCACGTGCCGTGGGGGACGCCGTCGCGGAAGGAGACGCGCGACCAGAGGCCGCCGTCGGGATACCGCATCTCGCGCACGTCGGCGCCGTCGCACGCGGCGAGCAGGCTCGTCGCGGCGAGCGTGGTGCTAGCGATCGCCCGCATAGCCGAGGTCCTCGATGCGCTGGACGTCGCCGGGGAGCAGGCCGACGTCGGTCTCCGCGCTGAAGCCGGCGGCGCGCCGCCGCGAGCGCGCGAGCTCCGCGTCGAGGCGCGCGGACATGCGATCGCCGACGTCGGCGTCGCTCGCGCGGCGGTCCGCGGTCTCGCCCGGGTCGTCGCCGAGGTGGAAGAGCGTCTCCTCCGGCGGGTTCGTCGCGCGGATGAGCTTCCACGGCCCCTCCACCAGTCCGGAGAGCGGCCGCGTGGCGCGGTGGAGCTCGAGCAGCGTCGCCCGCTCTGGAAGCGTCGCGCCGCGCATCGCCGGAACCAGGCTCCGGCCGCCGGCCGTCGGCGGCGGCGCGAGCCCGACCAGCTCGATCAGCGTGGGGAGAAGGTCGACGAGCCCCACGTTTCCCGCGACGCGCCGCGGCGTGAAGCCCGGCGCGCGGACGATCAGGGGAACCCGCACGAGCTCGCCGAAGAGCGTGTGCCCGTGCAGCGTCATGCCGTGGTCCTCGAACTCCTCGCCGTGGTCGGAGAAGAGGACGACGATCGTGTCGTCGGCCAGGCCGCCCTCCTCCAGCGCGTCGAGAACGCGGCCGACCTGCAGGTCGGTGAAGGCGACCTCGCCGTCGTAGAGGTCGACGCGCTCGGTGCCGAAGCGCTCGGTGATGCCCTCGTGCGGCACGTACTCCCAGTGCGGGTCGAAGAAGTGAAGCCAGAGGAGCCACGGCGCGTCGTCGGAGCTCTCCGCCTTCCAGCGGATCCACTGCACGCCCCGATCGGCTAGCGGCTCGCCGGTCTCCAGCCGCTCGGGATCCGAGGAGCGCGCGAGCGTCTCGTCGAAGTGGATGAACCCCTGGCGCAGGCCGTAGCGGCGCGAGAAGAGGAAGTTGGTGGAGAAGCCCGCCGTGTCGTAGCCGGCGTCGCGCAGGCGCTCCGGAAGCGTCTCGAAGCCGTCGCTGAGCCGCTTCGTGAAGTGTGTCGTACCGTGGGTCGAGGCCTCGAACGAGGTGAGCGCGGTCGTCATCGTCGGGAGCGTCCACGACGACGGAGCGCGGGCGCTCTCGAAGAGCACGCCCCGGTCCGCGAGCGCGTCGATGCGCGGCGAGGTCGGCCGCTCGTACCCGTAACAGCCGAGGTGGTCGGCGCGCAGCGTGTCGATGCTGAGGACGAGCACGTTCGGCCGCCGCAGCGCCGGCTCGCCGCCGCAACCTGCGAGCAGGAGAACGAGGGCGAGCGCGCGCACGTCAGTCCGACACCTTGACGCCGTCCTCGTAGACGCCGGACTGCTCGGCGTCGACGCTGCCGTCGTCGTGCCGGAAGTCCCAGCGGCCGACGCGCTTACCGTCGGCGAACGCGCCGGCGGCCACGCGCACGCCGCTCTCGTTCCAGGCCGCGAAGGCGCCCTCGAGCTTGCCCTCGGAATAGGTCCGGAACGAGCGCTTGCTGCCGTCCGCGTGGAAGTCCGCCCAGGATCCGTGCAGTTTGCCGTCGACGTAGTGGGCGTCGTCGATCGGCACGCCCTTGGGCGTCCACTTGGCGAAGCGGCCGTTCAGGACGCCCTCGTTGAAGTTGGAGATCGCGCGGCGCTCGCCGTTGGGGTGCCAGCTCTCCCACTCGCCGTGCGGCCGGCCGTCGAGGAAGCGGCTGACCGAGGTCTTCACGCCGCTCTTGTCGAAGGCGAGCCACGTTCCCGTGCGCCGGCCGTCGGCGTACTCGCCGTCGAGCTTCGTCGAGCCGTCGGCGTGCCGCGTCGTCCACCTGCCGTGCGGCTGCCCGCCGCGGAATTCGAACGACTGAACGAGGACGCCGTCGCGGTTCCAGGTGCGGAGCGGACCGTCGAGCTCGCCCGCCGCGTAGGTCACCTCGGACTTGTTCGCGCCGTCCTCGTACCAGGTCCGCCACGTGCCGTCCGGCCGGCCGCCGACGAAGCGCGTCTCCGACCAGCGCGCGCCGCTCGGGTAGTGCGTGACGCGAACGCCGTCCTCGTCGCCGCACGCGGTGAGCAGCGCGAGCGCGAGGGCTGCCGCGACCCTAGTCATCGCCGATGTAGCCGAGCCGCGTGAGCTCGTCGATCTCCGCCTGTGTCAGTCCGTGGCCGAGCGACTGGTGGTAGTCGAGCGACTTCGCCCGCGCTTCGTCGCGCAACGCGTCGAGCTGCTCCCGCATCCGCGCCAGGCGTTCCGGTTCCGCGGCGGAGAGGTCGTTCTTCTCGCCCGGATCCGCGGCGAGGTCGAAGAGCTCCTCGCTCGCCGGCCTGTTGACGCGGATCAGCTTCCAGTTCCCGTCGACGAGTGCCTCGAAGGCGTGGTCCGGGTCGATCGAGAGCTCCATCAGCGCCGGCTCGTCCGGCAGGCCCTCGCCGCGCATCAGCGGAACGAGGCTGCGTCCGACGACGTCGGACGTCTGTCCGATGCCGGCGAGCTCGAGCGCGGTCGGAAGGAGGTCGATCATCCGCACGTTCTGGTCCACGCGGCGGGGCGCGATCCCGGGCGCGCGCACGATCAGCGGTATGCGCACCAGCTCGCGGTAGAGCGTGTGCGCGTGGTTCGTCTTCCCGTGGTCGCCGAACTCTTCACCGTGGTCGGCGAAGAGCAGGACGACGGTGTTCTCCGCGAAGCCGTGCTCGTCGAGCGCGTCGAGGACGCGCCCGAGGTGGAGGTCGGTGTGCGCGATCTCCCCGTCGTAACGGTCGACCGGCCGCTCGTCGCCGAAGGCGGAGCCCGCGTGGCTCTTGTAGGCGTCGTGCGGATCGAAGTAGTGCAGCCAGAGCAGCCACGGAAGGTCGTCGGCGGAGCCGGCCTTGCGCTCGATCCAGCGGATGCCGCGATCGGAGACGCCCTCGGAGCTGACGAGCTCGAGCAGGTCGTCCGTTTCGAGCACGAGCTCCTCGTCGAAGTGGATGAACCCCTGGCGCATCCCCGACTGCGTCGAGAAGAAGTTGTGGCTGGTCACACCGCAGGTGTCGTAACCCGCGTCGCGGAAGAACTCCGGCAGCGTCCGGAACGACTCGTCGAGCCGCGCCTCGAGGCTCTGCACGCCGTGGGTCGACGGGTAGAGGGAAGTCACCGCCGAAGCGAAGGCCGGGAGCGTCCACGACGACGACGAATACGCGCTCTCGAAGACCACTCCCCCGGCGCCGAGCGCGTCGATCCGCGGCGAGGTGTCCCGCCCGTGCCCGTAGAGCCCGAGGTGGTCGGCCCGCAGCGTGTCGATGCTGAGGATCAGAAAGTTCGGACGCGAATCCCGCTCGCCGCCGCAGCTCGCGGCGACGCAGACGAGGAGCATCGCGGTCCAGGCGCGCGCGAAGGTCATGCGGCGAGCATACCGCTGATGCGCGGGACTCAGAACGTGCCGATGACGATATCGAGCGCGTTCGTGAGCTGGATCGTTCCCCCCGCATCGATCGACGCTCCCTGACCGCACGCGGCGGCGCCGACCAGGGTGCAGTCCGCGGGGAAGTCGATCGGGACGTTGAGCGGCGCGCCGAACAGGATCGCGACGTCGAGCACCGCGGTCGGGAGGAACGCCGTGTGGTCGATGACCGGATCCCAGGTCGAGCAGATGGTCGGCCCCGAGGTCACGCCCGGAAGGAACGCCGCGGGGTTGGGCGGCGAGCCGAGCCGCACGACCTCCGACGACGGAGCGGTCAGCGAGCAGCGCCCGTTGTCGTACCACGCGATCTTGTCGTCGACGAACGACGCGGAGAGGACGTCGGCGTCGCCGTCGTTGTCCAGGTCGGCCGCCCACAGCTCGTTCGGGTGATCGACGGTGGGGACGAGCGGCTGCTCGGGGCCGAACTGAAACGCCGCGGCGCTCTGGGCCAGCAGGCCGCCGACCAGAAGAGGAGCCGAACGTCGAACGACGGCGCGAAGCGGCTTCATGACTCCTCCCGGAGAGCGGAAAGCCCCAGGCTAGCACGGAAGCCGAAACCGCGGTCAGACCACCAGGTTCGAGACCTTCTGCCCGAGGAGCCCCTTCAGCCGGCCCATCACGTTGGAGTGGATCTGGCAGACGCGGCTCTCGGTCAGCGCGAGCATCTCGCCGATCTCGCGCATCGTGTGTCCGTACTGGTAGTACTGCTCGATGATGAAGCGCTCCTTGTGGGTGAGCGAGCGCGTGATGAAGCCCATCAGGTCGCGCCGGTTGAGCTCGCCCACGGGGTCGATGGCGGTGCGGTCCTCGAGGACCTCGACCTTTTCGACGGAGCCGTCGTCGTCCTCCCACTTCTCCGAGAGGGAGAACATGGTCTTGGCGCGGGCCTCCTGCATCTCGAGCACGAGCTCCTCGTGCTCCATCTCGAGCGCGCGGGCGAGCTCGGCGTGCGTGGGCTCGCGGCCGTACTCGGCGGTCAGGCGCTGGAGCGCGCGGTCGATGCGGCCGGCCTTGAGCCGGACGAGGCGCGGCACCCAGTCCTGCGAGCGGAGCTGGTCCAGGATCGCGCCGCGGATGCGGGTGGAGCAGTAGGTCTTGAACTTGATCCCGCGGCTGGCGTCGAAGCCGCGGATCGCGTCCATCAGCCCGAAGAGGCCGGCGCTGATCAGGTCGTCGAGCTCGATCGACTTCGGGAGCGTTTGGAGCAGGCGCTCCGCGATGTAGCGCACCAGCGGGTAGTGCCGCTCGATCAGGGCGTTGCGCAGCTCCTCGAGGTGGGGCGACGGCTTGCCCTTGGTGCGGTTCGTCTCCTTGCGGTAGAGCTCCCAGAGCTCCTCGGTCGGCGTGTCCTCGAGCAGCGTGATCGCCGCCTTCTTCGGCGCGGCCTTCTTCTTGACGGTCGTCTTCTTGGCCGTCGCCTTCTTGGACGCGGTCTTCTTCGCCGCCGTCTTCTTCGCGCTCGACTTGCTCGCCTTGGCGGCGGTCGTCTTCTTGGCAGTCGGCCTGCGCGGAGCGGTCTTCTTGGTGGTCTTCTTCGCCGTCTTCTTGACGGCCTTCTTCTTGGTCTTGGTCTTCCCCGTCACCTTCTTCTTCCCGGCCTTCCCCTTGGTGGCGGTCTTCTTGGCCGCCTTTTTCCTGGTCGTCATGATCCCTCGCCGTCCTTCCGCATCGGAGCCTCGGAGGCGGCGCGGGACGGCAGTCTTCGGGTGTCGGCCATATCGCAGGAAAGCCTTAGGCAGATCTCAGACCCGGACCAGGGCATGGACGGGGATGTCGCCGAGCTTCTCCCGGCCGGGAAGAAAACCAAGTTCGATGACGACGGCACAGGCGACGGGATCCCCGCCGATTTTCCGGACCAGCTTGAGCGCGGCCTCCATCGTTCCGCCCGTCGCGAGGAGGTCGTCCACGACGAGCACGCGCTTGACCGTCTCGTTCACGGCGTCCACGTGGATCTCGATCGTGTCCGTGCCGTACTCGAGCTCGTAGGACTCCGACGCCGTCTTCCAGGGGAGCTTGCCGGGCTTCCTGATAGGGATAAACCCCTTGCCGATCTTGTTGGCGAGCGCCGTCCCGAAGATGAAGCCGCGCGATTCGATGCCGCAGACGAGGTCGTAGCTCGCCGGATCCACCACCTCGGCCAGGAGGTCGATCGACTTCGCCAGCCCGACGGGGTCGGAGAGCAGCGGCGTGATGTCCTTGAACAGGATCCCCGGCTTTGGAAAGTCGGGTACGTCGCGGATGTAGCCTTCGATCACGGGCTCCTCCAGGGCACGGGCTCCTCCAGGGGTGGGACGGCGGCTCCGGAGGGGAGAGCGCCGTCTCTCGTAGCTTCGGCCGGAATCGGACGTCCCTTGAGGGCCGCCCGCCACATTCTTCCCCAGCGTTAATACGGATCCAGACGGCGCTGGCAAGCCCTACATCTCTTCCACGGGCTCGATCCCGATGGCGCGGAGCCCGCGGCCGAGGACCTCGCGGGCGGCCAGGACGAGCCCCAGACGCGCCTCGCGCAGGGGTTCCTCCGCCTGGAGCACGGGGCAGTCGTGGTAGAAGCGGCTGAAGAGCTTGGCGCCGTCGTAGACGTAGGTCGCCATCAGCGAGGGCTCGCAGGTCCGCACCACCGCCGCGAGCGTGCGCGGGTAGAGCAGGAGGTGGTTGAGGAGCATCCGCTCGGCCTCGGCGCCGAAGTCGGAGCTCTCCGCCGCGGCGCCGGCGAGGGACGGGGTGTCGACGTCCCCGGCCTTGCGGAAGATCCCGGAGATGCGGGCGAGGCTGTAGAGCAGGTACGCGCCGGAGTCGCCGAGCACGTTGGTCCAGGCCTTCATGTCGAAGACGACGCGCGTCGTGTTCGTGACCTGGAGCATCCCGTAGCGCAGGCAGGCGAGCGTGACCTTGTGCACGGTCTCGTTCCACTGCTCCCGGGTCCAGCCCGAGCGGTCGGCGCCGCCGTCGCTGGCGCGCATCTGCTCGTCGACCGCGTCGGTGATCCCGCGCTTCAGGTCCTCGAAGTAGATCACGTTGCCCGCGCGGCTCGACATCTTGCCCTCGGGGAGCATGACGAGCTCGTAGGGCACGTGGCGGCAGTCGGCGGCGCGCTCGTAGCCCATGCGCTTCAGCGTGGCGAAGAGCTGGCGGAAGTGGTGCGATTGCTCGCTGCCGACGACGTAGAGCGAGCGCTCGATGCCGAAGTCGTCGAACTTGACGCGCGCCAGGTGGAGGTCCCAGGTGAGGTAGAGGCTCGTCCCGTCGGTCTTGCGCACGAGCGCGGCGCCGAGGCCTTCCTCCTCGAGGTCGCAGATGATCGCGCCCTGGCTGGGGACGAAGACGCCCTTCTCGAGGTACTCGTCGACGATCTTCTGCCCGGCCTCCTCGAGGTCGGACTCGAAGAAGTCGTGGTCGAAGTGCACGTCGAGCCACTCGTAGATCGCCGCGAACTCGTCGAGGCACCATTGGCGCGTCCGCTGGTAGAGCCCGGCGAGCTGCGGGTCGCCCGCCGTGATGAGCGCGAGGATCTCGCGCAGGCGCGCCATGATGCGCGTGTGCTCCTCAGGGGCGTTCTCCTTGGCCTCCTTGAGCGCGTCGTTCGCCGCTGCGTAGACCTTGCCGAGCCAAGTGCAGCGGTCGGAGTCGGGCGGATCCCGGTGCTCGATCTCCTCGAGGCCCCACAGGCACTTCGCCACGTCGATGCCGAAGTCGCCGTAGTAGTTCGCCGCCACGACCTCGTGCCCGCGCGCGCGGTGGATCCGCGTGAGCGCGTCGCCGACCGCCACGTTGCGCAGGTGCCCGACGTGGAACACCTTGTGGGTGTTCGGCTGCGAGAACTCGATCATCACCTTCTGCGGCTTGTCGGTGCGCGCGGATGCGTCGAAGGCGCCGCTCTCGAGGTCGTCGAGCAGCGCCGCGAGCATCGCGCCCGGCCGGCCGTAGAAGTTCAGGTACGGCCCCGCGGCCTCCACGCGCGCGAGCGGCGCCTCGCATTCGATCGCGCCCGCGAGCTCGGCCGCGATCTTGGGCGGCGCCTGCCGCATCGTCTTCGCGAGCTGGAAGCACGGAAACGCCACGTCGCCGAGCTCGGGCTTCGAAGGGAACTCGAGCAGCTCTTCAATAGTCGCCGCGTCCATGCCGGCATCGCGCTCAGCCAGGGCGGCGGCGAGCGCACGCACGACCGCATCGTGAAGGTGTTGCATCGCGGCTCAGGGTCTCAGACCCAACGCTCCCACTCCAGGTTCTTCTCCTCGAGGTCGCGCTCGACCTCGGCCAACCGGAACTGCGCGTCCTTCAGCGCGTCGGGGTCGCGGTAGACCTCCTCGGTGGCGAGGGCCGCCATCAGCTTCTCACGCTCGCCCTCGAGCGCGATGATCGCCTCCTCCAGCTTCTTGAAGCGGTAGGGGTTGCGCGGCTTGGCGGCCTTCGCCGCCTTCTTCCGAGCTTGCTCCTCCGCGGCGCGCCGCTTCTTCTCCCCGGCCTTGCGCTCCTTCGCCGCGCGCTCCAGGCGATCGGCTTCCTCGGCCAGGATCTCCGCGCGGTACTCGCTGTAGTTCCCGCGGAAGGTCCGCACCTTCCCGTCCTTGACCTCGATGATGCGCGTGCAGAGCCCGTCGAGGAACGCGCGGTCGTGGCTGATGCAGACGAGCGAGCCCGCGAAATCGCCCAGCATTTCCTCGAGCGCCGTCCGTCCCGCGAGGTCGAGGTGGTTGGTCGGCTCGTCGAGGGCGAGCCAGGACGGCCCGGTCAGGACCAGACGCGCGAGCGCGAGCCGCGCTCGCTCGCCGCCGGAGAGCGCGGTGACCGACTTGTCGACTTCCGGCCCGCGAAACAGGAACCGCGCGAGGTGCGAGCGGATCTCCTCGTCGGTCATCCGCGGATGGTCGCGCCGGATCTCGGTGTAGGGCGTGCCGTCCTCGCGCAGCTCGGCGGTCTCCTGGTCGTAGTAGCCGCAGGCCGCCTTGTGTCCCCGCGTGAGCTGGCCCGCCGCGGGATGGATACGCCCCGCCAGCGCCTTGAGCAGTGTGGTCTTGCCCGAGCCGTTCGGCCCGACGACGCCGACGCGCTCGCCCCGTCCGATGCGGAGGCTCGCGTCGCGCACGACCGTGTGGTCGCCGTAGGCGAGCTCGATCCCCTCGGCCTCGACGACCAGCTCGCCGCCGCGCGCCGCCGGCGCCATCTGGATCACCGGCTTGCGCACGTCGTGGTAGGGACGCTCGAGCCTTTCGAGGTTGGAGAGCTTCTTGCGCCGCCCCTTCGCCTCGCCGGTCCGCTGGCTCCCCATGTGCTTCTTGATGAAGACCTCCTCCTTGCGGATGAAGTCCTGCTGGAGCTCGTAGGCGCGCAGCTCGCTCCGGTACTGCTCCACCTTGAGCCGCAGGTACTCCCCGTAGTTGCCCGGGTAGCGCTGGAGCAGGCCGCGCTCGAGCTCGACGATCGCGCCGCAGACGTTGTCGAGCAGGCGCCGGTCGTGGCTGACGAGGAACACGGCGCTGTGGATCTCGCGCAGGTAGGACTCGAGCCACTCGATGCCGGACAGGTCGAGGTGGTTCGTCGGCTCGTCGAGCAGGAGGAGGTCGGGCACGCTGACCAGCTCGCGCGCGAGCGCGGTGCGGCTCTTCTCGCCGCCGGAAAGCGTCCGCGCCGCGCGTTCCCAGAGGTCGGTGGCGAGCCCGATGCCGGAGAGCACGGTCTCGACGCGCCGCTCGGCCTCCCAGCCGTCGAGGAACTCCATGCGCTCCGAGAGCTCGCCGTGGCGCTTGACGAGCCGGTCGAGCTCCTCGCCCTCGGCCGAGCCGAGCTTCTCGCCGACCTCTTCGAGCTCGCGCTCGACCCGATGCACCTCCTCGAGCCCGCCCTCGACGTACGCCCGCACGGTCACCCCCGCGTCGAACGCCGGCCGCTGCTTCACGTAGCCGAGCCGCGCGCGCCGCGCGATCTGGACGACGCCCCCGTCGGCGGGCACCTCGCCCTCGACGATCCGCAGGAGCGTCGTCTTGCCCTCCCCGTTGCGCCCCACGCAGCCGACGCGTTCGCCCGCCTCGACGCGTAGGTCGGCCCCGTTCAGCACCTCGCGCGCGCCGAGGATCTTCTTCAGGCCGGTAACGTGGAGGACGCTCATGGGGGGCTTGGCTCGCGGAATCGAGCCGAGCATGATAGCGGCGCCAGCGAAAGGATTCCGCCGTGGCTCGACGTCTCGCCCTCTGCCTTCTTCTCGCCGCCTGCGCCTCCTCCGGCTCGTCCTCGGGGCTCGATCCGCGCATCGAGGTCGAGCTCGTGCTCGACGACCTCCACCGCCTCGCGGCGCAGGCGGACGGCGAGAGTTACTTCGCGCTCTTCGCCGAGGATGCCGTGTTCTACGGCACCGACGCGACCGAGCGCTGGAGCGTGGCGGACTTTCGCAAGTACGCCGAGCCGCACTTCAGCCAGGGACGCGGCTGGACGTACACGGCGACCGAGCGGCACGTCTTCATCGGCGATTCCGGCGACGTCGCCTGGTTCGACGAACGGCTCGACAACGCGAAGTACGGCGAGGTGCGCGGCAGCGGGGTGCTCGTGCTCGAGGGCGGCGAGTGGAAGATCGCGCAGTACAACCTCGCCTTCCCGGTGCCCAACGAGCTGGCGGCGGACTTGGTCGAACGGATTCGGAGCTTTTCGTCGTCGGCCAACTAGCGACCCGTTCGCCGGGAGCCCCGCGGAGCATTGGTTCCCGGCCCGGCTTGGTTGTTAGGCGACGGGATGTTCCAATGTGACCACGTCTCGAACAGGGAGAGAGGAGTATGAAGCGCAAACTGCTCCAAGCTGGGATCCTGGGAATCGCGATCGCGCCCGTCTTGGCTTGCGCCACGGCTCAATATCAACCTCCGGCCGCCTCAGGCAGCGCGGAGGACTCTCAGCGGGAGATCGACCTGTCCTACGACGAAGTGTGGGAGAGGCTTGTGCAGTTCACCGCCGGGACTTACTTCGGAATCGACAACTTCGAGAAGGAATCCGGGCTGATGACGCTGAGCTTCGGAGCGGAGGATCCGGGCCGGTTCGTGGATGGCGGTCGCTGGAAGTCCACCGCACCCGCCTTCGAAGGCAACTATGTTGACTACCTCGCGCGGTATCAGAATGGGCAGCTGACAGGGCGCATGAATATCGTTGTGACCGAGCTCGCGTCCAATAGGACGAGAGTCCGTGTGAACGCTCGCTACGTCTTTTCCAGTGTGGTGGTCGATCCGTATACGAGTCAGAGGATCACGAACAGCTGGAGCTTCAACACTGGAACGGCGGACACAGCAAGCGTAGCGAATGCGGCCATGGGCACTCCGCCCACGCGCACTCTCCGTCCCACGCACGCGGCGGAGCGAGAGATCCTCGACGCGATCGACTCGCCCTAGGACGCGGCGTAACAGGTAGCAGGTTGGAGGAGCTACCCGTGCACGTAGCGGACGTCGGCCGTTCCGGCGGCGAAGCGGCGCAGCAGCCCGCCGGCGAAGAGCTGCGCGATCCCCAGGCGCGCCAGGAGCGGCGCCGCGCGCCGGGTGGCGAAGCGCGTCGTCCAGCGGTCTTCGAAGAGCAGGCGCGGGCCGCGCTGTTGGAGCGCCTGGATCTCGGCGATCTCGGGCAGGCGCTCGTCGCGCACGCGCTCGGCGGCGGCGTCGAGCTCCGCCGGCGTCGCCCCGCCGACGAGAGCTTCGAAGTGGTTGGCCGCGACGACCGCGTCGCGCAGCGCGACGTTCAGGCCCTGGGCGCCGACCGGCGACATCGGGTGCGCCGCGTCGCCCAGCAGCAGGAGGCCGGGGCGGCTCCAGCGCTCGAGGTGGTCGCAGACGACGTTGAGCAGGTGGGGGCGCGTGATCTGCTCGAGGTTCTCCCGCACGTGCGCCGCCCACCCCGGGGAGAGATGTCCGGCGAGCGTGTCCGCCCATTCTTCGATGGAACGCGCCTTCAGGTCGCCGTACGCACCCTTGTCGATCACCCAGCCGAGCTGGACGCGCTCCTCGTGCGTTGGCACCACCAGCGCGAGCTGCGGGCTCCCCAGCCAGAAGACGAGCCTGCTCGGCAGATCCCGCGGCGCCGGGAGCTTGAACCAGACGACGTCGAAGTGCTGCGGCGTCCGCTCCCGGTCGAGCCCGGCGCGCGGGCGCAGCGTCGAGAACCGCCCGTCGCACCCGAAGACGAAGTCCGCGCGGAGCTCCGCGTCGTCGGTCCGCACGCCGGCGATCCGTCCGTCCTCCTCGATCAGATCGCGCACGCCCGCGCCGAGCGCGAGGCCAAAACCCGGATGCCGACCCGCCGTCCCCGTCAGGGCCTCGAGCAGCCCGGGTTGCGAGACCGCGTGCGGCACGCCGATCGGACCCAGCTCGCGGTGCAGGTCGAGCTCGAAGAGGCGCCGCTCGCCCGTCCAGATCTCCACGGAATCCACCGCGCGTCGCGGAACGGCGGCGAGCTCTTCCGCGAGGCCGACCTGATCGAACATCGAAAGCCCGCTCGGCATCAGCACTTCGCCGCGGAACTCGCGCTCGAAGTCGGGCTGGCGCTCGAGCAGAGTCACCTCCGCGCCGCGCCGGGCGAAGAGCGTCGCGAGCAACGCGCCCGCGGGTCCGGCACCGACGACGAGGAACTTCACGGCGGCGCGATCTTCGCGCAAAACCCGCGCGGGGCGCAATTCGCTAACCCTTATGCTTGGCGCGCAATGCCCGCTCCCCCGCCCGACGCGCGCTCCTTCCTCGGCGAGGTCGTCTCCGTCGTCCCCTGCGGCGACGACGGCGTGATCCTCGCGCTCAAGCCCGAGCTTGACCTGCCGCCGGTCCGCGCGAGCCGCTTCTTCATGCTGAAGCCCGAAGAGCGGCTCGCCCCGCTGATCCCGCGGCCGTTTTCGATCTACCGCGAGCGCGACGGCGCGCTCGAGTTCCTGATCAAGGTGATGGGGCGCGGCACGAAGGCGCTTTCGCGCTGCCAGCCCGGCGAGACGGTGCGCATGGTCGGGCCGCTCGGCAACGGCTGGCCGACGCTCGACGGCGACGGACCGCCGTGGGTGATGCTCGCCGGGGGCGTCGGCTCGGCGCCCTTCTTCCTCGCAATCGAGCAGGCCCTGGCGGGGATGGACGACGCCGCGCCGGTGCCGAAAGACCGTCTGACCTACCTCTTCGGCGCGGCGACCCGCGGCCTGCTCTACGACGTCGACGGCTTCCGCGAGCTGGGCGTCACCGTGCACACCGCGACCGACGACGGCTCCGACGGCTTCCGCGGCAACGTCGTTCAGCTCGTGAAGAAGCTCTGGGACGCGGGCGACGTGCCGCGCGAGTGCCGCATCCTCGCCTGCGGGCCGGATCCGATGCTCGAGGCGGTCGAGGACCTGACCCGCGAGCACGGCCTCGAGGCCTGGCTCTCGCTCGAGACGCTGATGGGCTGCGGCGTCGGCATCTGCAACGGCTGCCCGGTCGAGACCCGGCCCGACGGGCCGATGGGGGACTGGCCCAACGCCAAGTGCTGCGTCGAGGGGCCGGTCTTCAAGACCGACGCGATCACGCTCCACGGCCGCGAGACGCACGAGCCGGCGAAGGGTCGCAGCGGAAACTGACTTTCGAGCTTGTGCCCCCCGGGGAGCCGTTCTAGCATTCCCCTAGAAACTCTAGGGGAGTCTGGATGCCCAAGGAACGCGACGATCTACTGCGCGGAACGCTCGACATGCTGGTGTTGAAGACGCTGGCGGGCGAGCCCCGACACGGCTACGGCATCGTCAGCCGAATCCAGCAGGTGAGCGGCGACGTCCTCCAGGTCGAGGAGGGCTCGCTCTACCCGGCCCTGCACCGCATGGAGCGGCGCGGGTGGATCCGCTCGAGCTGGGGGCTCTCGGACTCCAACCGGCGCGCGAAGTACTACGAGCTCACCGACGCGGGGCGGAAGCAGCTCGCCGCCTCCAAGGAGGCGTGGACGCGCGTCTCGGGCGCCATCGGGAAGGTCCTTCGAGCGCGGGCGGTGGGGGCGTGAGGCCGGCGTCGCTCTTCGAGGGCCTCGGCGTCTTCCGCGCCGCGCCGGACGCGCGGTCGGTCGACGACGTCGACGGGGAGATCCGCGAGGAGCTCGAGCTACACCTCGCGCTCCGGACCGAAGCGAACATCGCGGCTGGCATGGATCCCGACGCCGCCCGGCGGGACGCGGAGGCGCGTTTCGGCGACGTCGAGAAGATCCGGCGGAGCTGCCGCCGCGTGCAACTCGGAGAACGAATCATGCTGCAACGTGCGAAGACCGCCCTCCTGGGCGTGCTCGTGATCGCGGTCGGCTTCCTGGCGGTCGACTCGTACCTGATGCGCCGGGAGACGACCGCCTCGATGGTCCGGATGAGCTCGGCGATGAACGAGATGACCTGGGCCCTGCGCGGCGAGGAGCCGCCCGCGTTCGAGGCGCGAGGGCTGGTCACTCTGCCGGAGCTCTTCGCGAGCCGCCAGCCGCGCGAGGTCGTGATCCGCGTCGGCGACCAGCTCAAGATCCAGGACTTCAACAACGTCGGCCTCGACATCACCGAGCGCGTCGCGCGCGACGGGATGGTGCTCGTTCCGGACGTCGGCTGGGTTCCCGTGGCCGGCCTGACGCGGGCCGAGGTCGAGAAGACGCTGTCGGAGGCCTACGCGCCGTTCTACGCGTCGCCGCCGGACGTGAAGGTGAAGGTCGTCGAGTAAGATCCGGGCGTGATCCGCTCGCTCCTCGCCCTGGCCCTCGTCTGCGGTCCGGCCGCGGCCCAGGTCCAACCCGACGCGCAGAAGCTGCGCGTCCCCGGCCGCAACGCCTACGTGTACATGTGCGTCTTCAACGCCTTCGCGGGGCAGTACGACCAGCTCGCGGGCGAGATGCGCGATCTCGGCGTCGTCCGCGTTCGGCTGAGCACGAGCGCCAAGACGCTCCCGATCGACCCGGCCTACGTGCAGCAGGTGAAGGCGTTCAATCGCGCGATGCACGCCCGCGGGATCGCGGTGGCGGGGCTCTACCTCCAGGACGCGCTCTTCCTCCACGATCCGGCCAAGGTGGCCGAGCGCACCGACCAGATGCTCGATTACAACGAGGGCCTGTTCGGCGGGATCGCCGCCGGAGAGAGGTTCGACGCCCTCGACGTCGACGTCGAGCCGCCGCAGGACCCGGCGTGGAGCGGCGCCACCTGGGCGGAGAAGGACGTGCTCGTGCAGGACCTCTTGACCAACGTGGTCGCCGTGATCCGCACGACGATCGACCTGCGCCTCGGCGCGGCGGCCGACGAGCTCCCGTTCTCGGTCGGCGCCCAGCACTACTTCCACGACCGCGTCCTGAGCGGCGACCTGACCGTCGGGAAGACGGAGGACTTCCTCCTCGCCGGCGCCAACGTGGTCAGCCTCTTCACCTACGACGACGACCTGAACGACGTGGTCTCGCGCGCGAGCGCCGAGGTCATCGACACCACGACGCCGAACAGCATCGAGATCGTCCTGAAGACGGTGAACGACGGCCTCGACGACCAGACCTTCTTCGAGGAGGGCTGCGCGCCGATGGCGGTAACCTCGCTCCAGGCGATGCTCCAGCTCGCGCAGCTCTCGCCCGCGCCCAACCTCGTGCCGGAGGTCGGGATCTTCGAGTACGACTCGTTCCGCGAGATCTGCCTGCCGGGTCCGGCGGTCTGCCCGTGAGCTGGCACGTCTACGTCCTCCTCTCCGAGGCCTCCGGGACGACCTACGCCGGCTCGACCACCGACGCCGAGCGCCGGCTCATGCAGCACAACGGCGAGCTTCCCGGTGGAGCCAAGGCGACCCGCGCCGGGCGGCCGTGGACGCTCGGAGCCGTCTACGGCCCGTTCGAGGACCGCGCCGAAGCGCAGGCGGCGGAGTACCAGGTCAAGCGGCTGCGCGGGACGGAGCGGCTCAACTGGGACGGAAGGTTCTCTTCAGCTCCGTGATCCGCGCGAGGTGGTGGTCGTCGTGCTCCGCCTGGAAGAAGCAGAGGTCGACGAGCCGCATCCGGGTCTTCACGCGCGGATGCTGCGCGCTCCGCGCGAAGTCGTCCGTCGAGAGACCGTCGAGGAGCTCCACGAGCCGCTCCCGCTGCGCGCGAAAGTCGCGCAGGAGCTCCGCGACGTCCGCGGCGTTGTGGTTCGCGTCGTCGGTCGCCTGATTGCCCTCCCAGGCGGTCATCACCTCGGCGCCGGCGAGGATCTCCTCCGCGCGCACGCGCGGGAGGTACTCGAGGTCGGCCATGTGCCCCACGTTCTCCTGAATCGACCAGCTCTCGCCGTCGCGGCGCGTCCGGACGTCGGCGGGAAGGCCGGCGACCATCTCCTCGAGCCGCGCGGGCGTGCCGCGGAGGCGCTCGACCAGGGAGAAGTGCAGCTCGACCGGGAAGTCGAGCGACCACGGCCGTTCGAGCCAGGGGATCTTCGGCGCCATCAGCCTCCCTCCGGCGACGGCGGTCCGACGAGCGGGACCGCTTCGCCCGCCTTCAGCGCGCCGATGACGCGCTCGATGTTCTGGATCGCGCCGGCCGCCTGCTGCGGCTCCCAGGTGTCCGGCGGTCCGATCTCGAGCGCGCGCTCGAGGCTCGCGATCGCCTCGTCGCTCCGCCGCAGGTCGGCGAGCACGAGCCCGTACTCGAAGCGCGGGACGAAGCGCTCCGGCAGGAGCTCGCACGAGCGCGCCATCAGGTCCGCCGCGCCCGCGAGGTCGCCGCGGTCGCGGAGCAGGCGCGCCTTGTGGAAGAGCACTTCTCCGTTCTCCGGGTCGAAGCCGATCGCCCGGTCGAACCAGAGCTCCGCGTCGTCAAATCGCTTGCGCAGACGCTCGACGTTGCCGAGTTGCGTCGCCTGCTCGGCGTCGATCGGGAGTTGGAGAAGCGTCTCGCGGATCTGCACGTACAGGTTGGGGTCCGGGCAAAGCGCATAGGCGGTCACGAGGTACGGAAGCCCGGCGTCGACCGCGCCCGAGCGCAACAGGATCACCGCGAAGTCGTAGTGGACCGCGAAGCTCCGCGGGTTGAGCTGCGCCGCGCGCCGGTAGGCGACGATGGCCTCCTGGTTCTCGTTCAGCGCGAGCAGCGCCTGCGCCTTGCGCTCCCAGGCGCCCGGGTGATCCGGCGCGACGGCGAGAACGCGGTCGACCCAGGCGAGCGAGCCGCTCGGGTTCTTGCGCAGCCCCTCGATCGTCGCGAGCAGCACCATCGTCTCGGGCTCCTCCGGACTCTCCGCGTGAAGCTCCCGCGCAACCTCGGCGGCCTGCTCGGGCCAGCCGTCCTCGAAGAGCGCCCTTGCGAGCAGGAAGCGGTCCTTGAAGCTCTCCGGACGCTGCTCGAGCGCGCGGTCGAGATGCACGCGCGCGCGCTTCGGGTCGCCCGCATCCAGAAGGAGCTTCCCGTAGTTGGAGTGCGCCTCGGGGTAGTTCGGGTTCTCCGCCAGCGCCGCGCGGAAGGCCTTCTCGGCGGACGCGGTGCGGCCGGCGAGCGCGTGCGCGACGCCGATCGCGGTGTGGACCAGCTCGAGCTCGAGCGGCTCGACGTAGGGGCTGTCGCGGACCTCGTACGCGCGCTCGAGCACCTGCTCGAGGACCGCGATCGGCGTGTCGAAGTCGCGGTAGTCGTCGATCTGCGCCTCGAGGATCAAGCACCACGCGAAGCCGAGGTTCACCTGGAGGAAGTCGGTCGAGCTCGCGAAGACGTCGGTGTCGGGGTCGTCGAGCACTTCCTCGAGCAGATCCTGCGCCGACTCGTAGACGCCGAACGCCTCGTCGAGGTAGACGCGGTCGCCGGTCTGCCCGTAGCGGTCGAGCAACGCGCGGCCGAGACCCCACTTCGCGTACGGGCTGCGCGGATCCGCTTCGACCGTGGAGCGGAAGAGCGCCACCTCGTTGCTCCACACGCCGATCCGGTCGAAGCTCAGATAGGAGTAGACGGCGGCGATCGCGGTCAGAGCGGCGAACCCGAGCCAGCGCGGGCGTAGCTTCAGCAAACCGAGCGCGACCAGCAGCGTGAACCCGAGCACGGGCAGGTAGAGGAAGCGGTCGGAGAGCGGGAACCGCCCCAGCGACTCCACCCGGAGCAGGATCGGGACGACGCCCGCCGGCATGAAGAGCAAGGCCAGCGCGGCGGGGCGAGCCTGCTTGACGAGCGCCCAGACGATGCCGCCGGCGGTGAGGAGCAGGCAGACGATCGGCAGCACGAGATCGCCCGGCGGAAGCGTCGGCTTGAAGGGGCGGAAGAGGTTCAGGTCGAGAGGCAGCGCGAGAAGCTGCAGCGCTCCGCCGAGGAGCTCGACCCGCAGCTCGACGAGGCGCGCGGCACCGACGCCGAAACCCGTCGTGATGCGGTCCAGCCCGGCCGCGGGACTCTCGAACACGGCGGCGCGGGCGAGGTAGTACGCGAATCCGACGGCGACGAACGGGGCGTAGGCGCGCAGCGGCGCGGTGAAGCCGCCGAGGATCCCCTCGCCGTCGCCTTCGGTCCTGCGCCGCCCGAGGTCGATCGCGAGCGCCATCGGGACGACCGCGAACGCGAGCTCCTTCGCGAGCAGCGCGGGAACGAGCCACAGCGCCGCGGCGAGCGGAATTCCGACGGATCCGCGGTCGCGCCAGCGCAGGAAGGCGTCGAGCGAGAGCAACCCGAAGAGCCCGAAGAGCGGATCGTTCAGCGCCGTGATCCAGGCCACGCTCTCCACGTGCACCGGGTGGAGCCCGAAGAGCAGCGCCGCGAAGAACCCGATCCACGCGTCGCCGGTCACCCGCCGCGCGAAGAAGAACGCGACGGCCGTCGCGGCGAGGTGGACGAGGATGCAGAGCGCGTGGAACGCCGCGACGCTCGCGCCGCCGAGCACGTAGGCCACGGTCAGCATCGTCGCCGTCAGCGGCCGCCAGTACCCGGTGTAGTCCGCCGACTCGTCGCCGAGGAAGTCCCAGTAGGACTGGGTGAAGTGGTTCGGGATGTTCCCGAGCTGCGTGATCTCCGGGTTGCGCGCGATCATCTGAAGGTCGTCGTAGACCAGCTCGCCGTCGAGGGCGGGCCAGTACACGAGCGCCGTGACGAGCAGGACGACGGGCAACATCCAGAGCGGCGTTCGCCGCGTTTGGGCTTCGGCGGGCATGGGCGGCTGCTAGGTTATTACGGAGGACTAGGCCGGATCCACGCCACGGACACAGGGGAATCGATGACGCACCTTGCGCTCCTGCTCGCCGCACCGCTCGCCCTCCAGTCCGCCGCGCCCCCGCCGGCCGCGGAGGCGACGAGCGAAGCCGGTCTCTTCGCGCGCATGGCCGTGATCGGCGCGAGCGTGTCGGACGGTTTCGGGCTCAAGAGGGAGGCCGGCCGCAACGTGAAGCTGGCGCACCTCATCGAGGAGGTGGTCGTCGCCGAGCACGGCCCGGTTCACGCGGGCGGTGCGAACATGATGTTCCTCAACCCGCAGAAGCTCGGCGAGAAGAAGGTGAAGGAGGCGCTGGCCACGGAGCCGACCCTGCTCTTCGCCGTCGATTTCCTCTTCTGGTTCTCCTACGGCAACGTCGAGAGGGAGGACGACCGGTTCGCGCTCCTCGAGGAAGGGCTCGCCCTGCTCGACCGCTTTCCGTGCCCGATGCTCGTCAGCGACCTGCCGGACATGCGGCCCGCGCTGAACGGCGTCCCGCGGATGATCTTCCCGCAGCAAGTTCCCCAGGCCGCCACGCTGAAGAAGCTGAACGCGCGCCTCGCCGCGTGGGCGAAGGAGCGGCCGCGCGTGACGGTCGTCCCGCTCGCGGAGTTCGTGCGGCGCACGTTCGCGGGCGACGAGATCGAGCTGCGCGGCAACAAGTGGACGGCCGACGACCGCGAGCGCATGTTGCAGCCCGACCTCCTGCACCCCACGGTCGCCGGGACGTTCGCCGTGGCGCTCCTGGCCTGCGACGCCCTGGTCGACGCGCGCGAGGACGTGAAGGCCGCCGCCTTCCGCTGGGACGTGGAGGAGCTGACGGCGACGGTCGTGCCGCCGCCCGAGGAAGACTGACCTACGGGCAGATCGAGATCACGACCCCGTTCGAGAGCGCCACGCCGCCCGGTAGCCCGCCGTCGAACTGACCGGCCTGGCCGTGGACCTTCGCGCCGACGAGCGCGGGCGTCGCCGGGACGCCGATCGGCTGCGTCCCGGTGCCGCTCGAGATCGCGGTCGCCAGGGTCGTGAAGATCGTCCCCGGGTCGATCAGCACCGTGCCGCCGAAGAGCGGCAGCGAGGCGTTGTTCGTGGCGACGATCGTGAGCGCGATTCCGTCGACGTTGAAGTCCGCGAGGTCGAGCGTGACGGTGCCTCCCGGGCCGGCGGCCGAGGTGCTCGACAGGCTCGCGACGTTCGCTCCGCCGGCGTCGGTCCCGTACTTGGCGACGCCGCAGGAGGGGAACGCGCCCGTCGCGTTGAACGGGAAGGCGTTGGAGAGCGAGGAGAAGCCCGAGTTCGGCTTCCTCACCAGGACGTCGCCGGAGCCGGCGGCCGCGGGCAGCGTCACCTCGATCATCGTGCCGCCGAAGGTCGAGACCACGCCGAAGAGCTTGACCGGATCGCCGGTGCCGCCGGCGCCCGCCTGGGTGAACCAGACCTCGTTCGCGGTCGGCGCGAAGTTCTGCCCGAGGATCGTGACGAGCGCGCCCTGGCCGGCGAACGCCGCTTCGATGAGCGGCTTGTCGGGCGGCACCGCGCCGTAGAGGAACTGCATCCCGGCCTGGTCGTCCGGGCACAGGTCCCGCCCGCTGGGACCGGGCGAGTAGAAGGGCGACATCACGCAGCCCGAGACGGACGTATGCCCGAGGCCGAGCGCGTGCCCATACTGGTGCGTCGCGATCGTCTGGAGGTCGAACTGCCCCGACGGCGCGAGCCCGGGGCCGTCGTCGAACACCGAGTCGTCGTTGTAGCGGATGCGCCAGCCGCCGCCCGGTCCGAACTCGGTGATGGCGATGATGCCGGCGCCCAGGCCGAACGCGGCCGAGTGCGTGTTGCTGTCCAGGTCGCCGGCGCTCGTGTTCAGGCCCTGGAAGCTCGGGTCGAAGTTGGCGCCGCTCGAGCCGAGGTCGAACGGCTGCGTCGGATCGCCGCTGCCGTCGCCGTGCAGCGTGCTGCCCCATTCGACGGTCGCCTTCCAGATCGCGAGCGTCGCGCCCGTGTGTCCCGGGAAGTTCGGGTCCGGCGTGGTGTTGTCGTTCGCCGAGACGTCGGCGAAGTTGTTGAAGACGCGGAAGTCGCGCTGATCGAGGCCGAGCGCCGGGCCGAAGATCGTGAAGCCGAGCGCCGTAGGCGCGACCAGGAAATAGGTGCCGGTGAGCGCTGCGCCGGCGGGCAACAGCGAGAGGAGTCGTTTTGCCTTCACGTTGTGCTCCCTTAAATGACGAGGACCGACGCGACGTTGGACACGGGCATCGGCAGGGTCCCAAGCGTGTCGAACACCGCTACCTGGAAGTAGACGGTCGAGAAGGGCGGCAGCCCCGAGATGGGGAACGCGAGCTCGAGCGAGCCGTCGGCCGGCCCGGTCGAGATGGAAACCAGCGTGATCGTCGTGAACCCCGCGCCGATGTCCGCCGAGATGAGCCCCGGCAGGACCGACGGCGTGTTGTCGGGCGACGAAGCGAGGTAGACGACCGACCCGGGCAGCGCGCCGACGGTGAAGTCGACGTTCGTGCCGCTGAAGATCACCGCGGCCTCGTTGAGCAGCTCCGGCGGGTCGTTCGCCACGATGTTCATCTGCGTCGTGCCGGTGCCGAAGAGGGTCTGGACCCCCACGGTCACCGCCCCGAGCTTCGGAGCGACCTGGAAGTCGAAGGTGAGCGCGTTGTCGCTCTGCACGACGAACGGGACCGACTGGCCGTCGAACTGGACGTCGAGCGTCGTGTCGAAGCCGTTGCCGTTCACCGTCACGGTGACCGCGCCCTGGTTGACGGCGTTGGCCGTCGCGGGCGTGACGCCGGTCAGCGTCGGCGCGCCGGGTCCCCCGGAGGGGTCGACGGGCCACGCGTTGGAGAGCGCCGCGTTCCCCGAGGCGTTCCGGCGGACCAGGACGTCGCCGGCGCCCGCGGCCCCGGGCACGTTGACGGTGATCGTCGTCCCGCCGCCGCTGGAGGAGACGCCGCTCACGACGACGAACGGGTCGGAGCCGGCGGAGGTGACGTTCCCGTTGGTGAACCACACCTCGTTGCCGCCGCCCGAGAAGCCCGAGCCGTTGATGGTCAGCGAGCTCCCGTTCACCGAGGTGGAGAAGATGCGCGGCTTGGAGGGAGAGCGGGGGCCGTAGATCGCCTGAACCCCGGCGACGTCGTCGGCCTCGATCGAGCGCTGAGCGTTGCCCGACGCGCTCGCCGTGGCGAACATCGTCGTGCCGCCGACGAGCGAGTGGCCGAGCCCGAGGGCGTGGCCGTACTCGTGGCAGGCGATGCCCTGGAGGTCCCATTCGCCGAAGCCGGCCGGGCCGGGGCCGTCCGTCCACGTGTGGGACTCGTAGTAGCGGATCCGCCACCCGCTCGTGAAGAGGCCGCCCTCCGCGAAGGCGAGCACGCCGCCGCCTCCGCCGCTGATCGCCGAGTGGATGTTGTCCCCGGTGCCGCCGACGCTCGCGGCGTTGCCCTGGAAGCTCGGGTCGAAGTTGGCGCCGCCCGATCCCAGCCCGCCGGGCTGGCTGGGATCGCCGTTGCCGGCGCCGTGGAGCTCGCTGCCCCACTCGATGCAGCCCTTCCAGATCGCCATCTCGGCGCCGTCGAAGCCGGGGAAGTTGTCGTCGGGGGTGACGTTGTCGTTCGTCTCGGGGTCGACGAAGTTGTTGAACAGGCGGAAGTCGCGTTGCGAGAGCCCGAGGCTGTCGCCGAGGAGCGAATAGCCGGACGAGCGCGGCGCCGGCGCCAGGAGCACCGCGGCACCCCCGAGCGCCAGCGCGGGCAGAAGGAATGGGGTTCGCATCAGAAGAGGAGCTGCACTTCCTGCTTGTTGGAGTCCGGGATCGGGAAGACCGGCACCGGATCGAGCGCGATGCCCTCGATGAAGAACGTCGTTCCCGGCGGCAGGCCGGGGGCGGACGGCAGGTTGAACATCTCCCACCCGTCGGGGCCGATCACGGTCTGCGGGCCGACGGGGAAGAGCGACGTGAAGCCGTTGCCGATCTCGAGCGAAACGAGTCCCGGCAGGACCGAGGGGATGCAGTCGAACGAGATGGCGATCAGGAAGACGGAGCCCGGCGTGTAGCCGACGGTCAGGTCGATGCCGGCGAAGGAGAAGAAGCTCACCGGCTCGTCGCCCGTGCCCGCCTGGAGCGCGGGCGTGGCGTTGGCCACGCGGTTCACCTGGGTCGAGTCCGATCCGTTGATGTTGGAGATCGACAGGGTGACCTGGCCGAGCTGGATCGGCTCGGGCGGGTCGAAGGTGATGAGGTTCGGGCTCACGACCGTGTAGGGGGAAGGGAACCCCGTGACGGGCTGGCCGTCGAGCGTCAGCGTGGTCGCCGGGAGGAACCCGGCCCCGTTGATGCTGACGATCTGGGCCGTCCCCACGTTGACGGCCTCGATCGTCGGAGGCGACACCGAGGAGATCGTCGGCGCCGTGGGGCCGGCGCCCATCCCGTCGAGCGGGAACGCGTTCGAGAGTTGCGAGTGCGCGGTCCCCGGGATCTTGACGAGCACGTCGCCGGGTCCGGCCAGGTCGGGGATCTGAAGGCTGATCAGCGTTCCGCCCGTGGAGCCGATGCCCGTCGCCCGGACGATGGGATCCTGGTTCGTGGCGGTCTGCGCCTGGTTCGTGAACCAGACCTCGTTGTTGTTCAGGTCGAAGTTCGTTCCCGTGATCGTGACCGTGCTGCCGGCGATCGAGACGTTCGTGATCGTCGGCTTGAACGCCGACTTGGCTCCGTAGATGAACTGAACCCCGGCCTGGTCGTCGCCGACCAGGTCGCGCTGGTTGTTCCCGCTGAAGGTCGAGGGGAACATGACGGCGCCGCTCACCGAGGTGTGCCCGAGTCCGAGCGCGTGCCCGTACTCGTGGCAGCCCACGCCCTGGAGGTCCTTCTGATTCAGAATCGCGCTGCCGGGACCGTCGGACCAGTTCCAGTTCGCGTAGTACCGGATCCGCCAGCCGTTCGAGATCGGCGTCTCGGTGAAGGCGAGAACGCCGCCGCCGCCGCCGGAGATCTCGGAGTGGATGTTGTCGTTCGAGGTGCCGACGCCGGTGGCCTCGCCCTGGAAGCTCCCGTCGAAGTTGGCGTTGCCGCTGCCGAGGTCGCCCGGGTTGAGGGGATCGCCGTTGCCGTTGCCGTGGAGCTCGCTGCCCCATTCGACCGTGGACTTCCAGAGCGCCATCACCGCGCCCTGGTGACCGGGGAACTGCGGGTCCGGCACTTGGTTGTTGTTGGCGCTGACGTCGGTGAAGTTGTTGAAGATGCGGACGTCGCGCTGCGTCAGGTCGAGGTCGCCGCCGATCGTGGAGAAAGCGAAGCCGCCGGTCGGGGCGAGGAGCATCGCGCCCGCGCCAAGGGCGACCGCTGGGAGGAAGAGTGTCGTGAGTTTCATGGTCTGCGCCTCCCTTATCGCTTCTCGATCTCTTCGGCGATCGAAGCGACCGCCTGCCGCAGGCTGGCGAGGTCGCGGTTCGTCGTGACGGCGTAGCCTTCCCCGCGACCTAGAACGACCTGTCCGGTCGGGCCCGGAACGGTCCGGTAGAGGCCGCCGTGGGACGCGTACAGCGCGTTGGCCGCCACGTCGCCGCCCATGTTGTCGGTCCACTTGTAAAAGGCGACGACGAGGTTCCCGACGCGGACGTCGTCCGCCGAGGGAGCCTCGGAGTTGTAGACGCCCTCCTCGTCGTTGATGAAGCCGCCCGGGTAGGTGACGTCGACGGTCATCGGCGTCCCGTCGATGAGGGACGTGCCCTCGAGCGTGAGCGTCGTGTAGTAGAGCTCCGGACCATCGACGGGGTGGTCCACGCGGAAGACGTGTTGGTCGGTGATCTCGGCGTACACGGCGTGGTCGCTCTTGGCCACGATCTGGTCGAGCGTCAGGCGCTCGATCTGGCCGAGTCCGAGGGGAACCATCGACGCGCCCAGGACGAGGGCGGTCAGGGCCAGGATCCTGGTTTTCATGATCGGTCTCGCTGGATTGGGGACGGGGAAGCGCAGCCGGTCGGCCACCATCCTGCCACTTCCGGCGTGAATCGGACGAACCTTCGTGCCCGGGAGTTCCCCGGGGGCCCAAACGAGAGCGGGCCGGCGCCCCGTTCTGGGGACGCCGGCCCGCGTATTTCCGTGCCTGGGGCCTCTAGAAGAGGATGTCGACCTCCTGGTGGTTGGTGTCAGGCAGGGGGAACGAACCGTCGAACGTGATGCCCTCGATCCAGAAGGTCACGCCCGGCGCCGACGGGATCGGGACGTTGAGCGTCGCCAGACCCACGCTGTCGAGGTTCAGGGTCGCCAGGTGCAGGAGCGACGTCAGGTTGTTGCCGATCGCCAGCGAGAAGAAGCCCGGGACGACGCTCGGGATCTCGTCGAGCGAGGCAAACAGGAAGAACGTGTCGCTGGGCCCGCCGGCGGCCGTGACGTCGAGGCCCGCGAACGAGAAGACCGAGACGGGCTCGTCGCCGGTCCCGCCCTGGAGCGCCGGGGGATCGTTCGCCACGAACGTGATCGTCGTGGAGTCGGAGTCCGAGCCCTCCTTCACCGTCAGAGTCGCGTTGCCGAGCGCCGTCGCGTTCGGCGGATCCAGCGTGATCGTCGTGCTGCCGATGACGCTGTAGGGCGACGGGATGCCGGCCACCGGCACGCCGTTGATCTCGATCGTGGTCGTCGGCGAGAAGCCGGTCCCGGTGATCGTGACGAACTGGGAGGTGCCGACGTTCAGCGCGTCGATGGTGCTCGGCGTGACGCTCGTGATCGAGAGACCGCCCGGGCCGCCGCCGCCGCCGAGGTCGACGGGCCAACTGTTCGACAGCGACGAGTTACCGCTGGCGTTCTTCTGGACCATGATGTCGCCGTCGCCCGCGCCCGCGGGGATGGTGACGTTGATGACGCCGCCGGCGGAGCTCAAGCCGGCCACGACCACCTTCGGGTCGAGGCCGGTCGCGGTCGTGCTGCCGTTCGTGAACCAGACCTGGTTGTTGCTGGCGCTGAACTGCGTGCCGGTGATGGTCACGAGGCTGCCGTTGACGCTCACGTTCGTGATCGTCGGCTTGGTACCCGACTTGGAGCCGTAGATGAACTGGACGCCGTTGATGTCGTCGGTCGCGATCGAGCGCTGGCTGACGCCCGTGCCGCTGATGAACGACGTCATCGTCGAGCCGGAGACCGTGGTGTGCCCGAGGCCGAGCGCGTGCCCGTACTCGTGGCAGGCCACGCCCTGGAGGTCGATCTGGTTGAAGGTCGGCGATTGGGGGCCGTCCTGCCAGATCCACGACTCGTAGTACCGGATCCGCCAGCCGTTCGAGATCGGCGTCTCGGTGAAGGCGAGGACGCCGCCGCTGCCGCCGGAGAGCGCCGAGTGGATGTTGTTGTTGGTGGAGCCGACGCCGTTCGCCTCGCCCTGGAAGTTGGCGTCGAAGTTCGCGCCGCCGCTTCCGATAACGGCCTGCGAGGGGTCGCCGGTGCCGTCACCGTGGATACCGCTGTTCCACTCGATGCACGCCTTCCAGATCGCCATGACCGCGCCCTGGTGGCCGGGGAACTGGTCGTCGGGGGTCTGGTTGTCGTTGGCGGTGGAGTCGGTGAAGTTGTTGAACGTGCGGAAGTCGCGCTGGCCCGTGCCGAGGCTTCCACCGATGGTGCTGAAGCCGTGGGAGTCGGGGGCGGGAGCGAGGAGCATGCCCGCGGCGCCGAGCGCGAGGGAGGGGAGGACGATGGTCTTGAATTTCATGGCTGTTTCCTCCCTGGACTACTTGCCCTCGACTTTGATGGCCGTGATGGCCGCGTCGAGGCTCGCAAGGCTGCGGTTGGTGTCGATGGCGTAGCCCTCGCCCTGGCCGAGCACGACCGTTCCGGTCGGGCCGTCCACGGTGCGGAAGAGGCCGCCGTGAGAGGCGTACAGCGCGTTCGCGGCGACGTCGCCGCCGAGGTTGTCGCTCCACTTGTAGAAGGCGACGACCTTGTTGCCGACCTTGGCGTCGTCGTCGGACGGAGCCTCGGAGTTGTAGACGCCTTCCTGTTCGTTAATGAAGCCGCCGGGGTACGTCACGTCCACGGTCATGGGCGTGCCGTCAACGAGCGAGTAGCCATCAAGCGTGAGCGTGGTGAAGTAGAGCTCCGGACCGTCGACCGGGTGGTCGACGCGGAACACCGTCTTCCCGGTGATCTCGGCGTACACGGAGTTGTCGGTCTTGGCGACCATTTGATCGAGGTTCAGCTTCTCGATCTGCGCGCCGCCGAGCGCCGCCACCGCCGCGACGGCTAGCGCCGACAGGACGAGGGACTGCTTTCTCATGGGTCTGAAAATCCTTCCTGGTGGTTGGCTGCGGTTCGGCCCCCATCCGACGGCTGGAACGTCCTCGAATCCGGTCGGAGCTGGCCGGTGGATGGGCGGGACGGCCCGGGAAAGGGGGGGATGGAGGCCTACGGCCGTGCCCGGGGGAGCGCCCGGCGACCGTACACTCGGGCATTAGAAGGTAAGGAGCGACGGATAGGTTCCCTCGCATCCGATTTTCGGGGGCGGGGCCGGCCTGGACAAACGAAGCCCATACAGTCGACCCGGGGTCCCTCTCCGACGTACGGAGGCGCAGGAACCCAAACCTACCTCGCTTCCCGGCCCCTCCAGGGGGCTTCCGCTCAGAAGTAGAAGGTGCCGGTGGCCACGTTGCTCGTGGCGTAGGGGGGGCCCACGGCGGGGTCGAGGACCGCGGCCTGGAGGTGGATCTGGGTCCCGAAGGGCAGGCCGGGGGCGAGCGGAACGTCGAAACCGATCCAGGCGTGGGTCGGCACGGGACCCCCGCCGAGCAGCACGACCGAGGTCCCGCCCCCGATGTCGGCGGAGAGCACGCCGGGGATCACGGTCGGGGCGAGCAGGAGCGAGCCCGCGAGGTAAAGGCGGTGTCCCTCGGGGGCGCCGGCGGCGATCTTCATTCCGCTCGCGGAGAAGAGGAACGGGCTGTCCAGCGCGACGACGGGCGGATCGTTGGCGACGACGTTGACCGCGCCGGGAGCCGAGGTGCCGAAGGCGTTGGTCAGCTCGAGCGGGAGCGCTCCCACCGCGTTCTGGAGCGGAACGTCCACCGTCACCGACGTGTCGTCCAGCACGTTGACGAGCAGCGGGTCCACGACGACCCCGTCGATCCGCGTCTCCGTCAGGCCGGCGAAGCCGGTCCCGGTGATCGTGATCACGTTGGATCCGACGGCGACCGCGGCGACGCTGCTCGGCGACACCCCGCTGATCGTCGGCGGGCCGTACGGCGAGCCCTGGCCCTGCGGGTCGAGCGGCCAGGCGTTGGAGAGCGCCGCGTGCCCCGTCCCGGCGATCTTGACCAGGACGTCGCCCGGACCGGCCTCGGCGGGCAGCGCGACGATGATCAGGGATCCGTTCTGGCTCGAGGCGATGCCGGTGACCTTCACGATCGGGTCGGCCTCCGGCGCCGTCGGCGCGGCGTTGGTGAACCACACCTCGTTGCCGACGGCCGAGAAGTTCACGCCGGAGATCGTGGCGGTGCCCGCCGCGGAGTCGACCACGACCTGGGTGATGCGCGGCTTGGTCGCGCTCTTGATGCCGTAGATCGCCTGCACGCCGGCGGCGTCGTCCGGCTCGATCGAACGCTGCGCCACGCCGGCGCCGCTGACCGTCGGGTACATCGTCGCGCCGACGACGCCGGAGTGCCCCAGCCCGAGCGCGTGCCCGTACTCGTGCGTCGCGACCCCCTGCAGGTCCATCGCGCCGGACTCCGGGTCCCCCGGCCCGTCGTCCCAGGTCCACGAGTCGTAGTAGCGGATCCGCCAGCCGTTCGCGATCGGCGTCTCGCAGTAGGCGAGCACCCCGCCGTTCTGCCCGCCGATCGCGGAGTGGACGTTGTCGTTGATCCCGCCGATCCCGGTCGCGTTGCTCTGCCAGACCGCGTCGAAGTTCGCGCCGCCGGAGCCCAGGTCGCCGAGTTGGTGCGGGTCGCCCTGCCCGTCGCCGTGCAGCTCGCTGCCCCATTCGACGGTCGCCTTCCAGATCGCGAGCTCGGCGCCGGTGTGGCCGGGGAAGCTCGGTTCCGGGGCCGCGTTGTCGTTCGCCTGCGGGTCGGCGAAGTTGTCGTAGACGCGCACGTCGCGCTGCGTCAGGCCGAGCGCGCCGCCGATGGTCGAGAACCCGGGCGCCGGCGCCGGCGCCACCAACCAGGCGCCCGCGCCGACGGCGAGCGCGGCGGGAAGGAGCCGGAGGATCTTCACGTCAGCGGTTCTCCCGCTCGCGGATGCGCGACACGGCCGTTTCGAGGCTCGCGGTGCTGACGTTGTTCGCGACGGCGAAGCTCGCGCCCCGCCCCAGCGCCACCGTCCCGAGCGGGCCGTCGACCGTGCGGAAGAGGCCGCCGTGCGCCGCGTAGAGCGCGTTGCCGGAGAAGCCGCCGCCCATGTTCTCCATCCACTTGTAGAAGACGACGGCCCGCGCTCCGATCCGCGTGTCGTCCGCGGAGGGCGCCTCGGAGTTGTACACGCCCTGCTCGTCGTCGATGAACCCGCCCTGGAAGTGGACGTCCACGCGGATCGGCACGCGGTCCCGCAGCGAGTAGCCCTCGATCGTGAGCCGCGTGAAGTAGAGCCGGTCCGCGCTTCCAGCCTCGTCGATCGCGAACACGTGGCGCGCGACGATCTCCCCGAGCACCGCGTTGTCGCAGCGCTTGACCATCGTCTCGAGGTCGAGCCGCTCGATCCGGGCGTGCGCCCCGGGCGTGGTGAAGAGAACGAGGAGGAGGGCGACGAGGGCGGGAAGTTTTTTCATGGCGCTCGGGCGTGGGACCGCGTCCGGAATATCGGATCGAGGCCGCGCGCCACCCGAAGCAAACCGCCGCTTAGATCAGTCGTGGTCGTGATCGTGGGCGCCCGGGACCGGCGGCCCGATGGCCTCGCGCGCGCCGGGGCCGTGCTCGATCAGCTCGATGAGCTCCTCGTCCTCGGGATGGCGCTTGAGCGCCGCCTCGAGGATCGCGCGCCCCGCCTCGTCGCCGGCGCGCAGGAGCGCCGCGCCCAGGCGCTTCGCCACGTCGAGGCGGTCGGGTTGGATGCCGTCGGCGCGTCGCAGGAGCTCGATTTCGCGCGCGTCGTCGCCGGCGCGACCGCTCCACTCCGCGGCGTCGAGGAGCAGGGCGATGTCGTAGGGCGCGGACTCCAGCGCGCGCCCGTACCAGTCGGCTGCCTCCGACGGCATCCCGAACTCCCGGTAGGCGGTCGCCACGGCGCGCTCGAGCGTCGGCCACGGACCGTGGGACTCCGCGACGGGCTGGACGAACGTCAGGACCTTGTCCGGCATGCGCTTGCCGGTGAGAACCTCGGCGAGGCCTTCCCACCAACCGCGCGCGAAGGCGTCGGGCGCGGCCGCGTCCGCGGCGCGCGCGAAGGCCTCCAGCGCTTCGTCGTCGAGCTCCATCCGCTGCGCGGGCGTCTCGAAGGGCGAGCTGGGCCGCTGCGCGGCGGCGTGCAGCGCCAGCCCGGCGCAGAGGTCCGCCAGCGCTCCGCCTTCGTTGGCCGCCGCGATCCGCGCGATGACGTCGCGCTTCTGGCGGTCGGCCCGCATCAGCGCGCGCGTGCGAACGAAGGACAGCGCGCCCTGGCGCCACGCCGGCGGGCCGGGGTCGACGATCGCGGGCGCGTCCTTCTCCCGCTCCGTCGCGTCGCCCAGCACCATCCCGACGTTGAGGTCGTCCATGCCGCGCGAGCAGAGGATCGCGCGGTCGCCCAGGTCGCGGTTCGCGATCGGCGATGCCGCGTCGAGCCACACGACCGCGGTGGTTCCATCGGGAACGTCGAGCGTCGCGGTCGCCGGCGCGGGCGCCGCCGCCCAGGGCATGTTGGCCGCGCTCTTGGGCAGGACCACGGGACCGTGGGCGGGCGGGACGATGACGAGGTCGTAGCTCCCGTCCTCCAGCCTTCGCCGCGCCTCCGCGGGCGCGAGCAGGGTCCCCGGCGGTTCCCCCTGCCCCTGGAACAGGAAGTCGTCGATCGGCTTCGCGTGGGAGTGCCAGGGCACCGTGCGGTCGAGACGGATCTCGCCCAGCGTGTCGAACGTGAACGCGCGCGCCGGCGTCATCTGGCCGACGAAGAGCACGCGCGCCGCGTCGCTCGCCCGCAGGTCGTGTCCGAGGAGGGCCCACGCGAACCGGATGCGGTCCGCGTCCTGGTCTTCCTCGATGCCGAGCGGCGTCACGCGCCGCCGGTCGACGGTAACGACCCGCGCACCGCCGCGGGCCGGTTCGACGGTCAACATGCCGTGGCGCGAGTGCAGCACGAGCTCGGGCTCGGCGGGCAGCCGCTGCCACGGGGCGAAGACCCAAAGTCCCCGGCGCGGCGGGGCGAAGACGAGGAGCGCGGCCAGGAGCGCCGCGCCGATCGCGGCGAGACGCGTGCGGCCGCTCGTGCCGAAGAAGGCTGCCACCGCCGCCCCCGCGGCGGCGATCCAGGTGGCGTGGGTGACGCGCTCCCAGGTCCAGGGGCCGGCCTCGCCGCGCGCGATCTGCCCGTAGCTCAAGGGGCTCATCGCGCGCATCTCGACGAACCACGGCCAAAGCGCGGTTCCGGCCGCGGCGCCGAGCAGGACGCAGGAGAGGCGCCGCCGGTGCCGCGCCCCGGCGAGCGCCGTCCCGGCCACGAAGCCGGGCACGACGAGGACCGCGCCGCCGATCAGCGCCAGGTACCGGAGCGTTCCGACGAGCCCCAGGTCCAGGCCGAAGCGGCGGACGTACGCGTCGAGCGCGCCCGGATCGAGCAGGCCGTGAAGGATCTCAACCCCGGCGAGCGCGGCGACCGCGGCGAGCGCGAGCCCGCCGGCGAGCACCGCGGGCGCCCGGTCGCCCTTGGCGAGCGGCGCTCCGAAGGCCACCGCTCCGACGGTGAGGAGCGCGAGGAAGACCAGCCCGAGCACCGTGTCGTCCTCCGGCTGCATCATCCCGAGGTGCCGCAGGTGGTACGCGAGGCACAGGAGCGCGAGCGTGGCCCCGGCCGCCGCGGCGCCGAGGCCCAGGCGCTCGATCGGGTTCGGCGCCTCGCCTTCGCCCTCGCCGCCGCGCCCGGGTCGGGACACCGCGAAGTAAGCGCCGGCCGTCAGGATCACGACGGTCGCGCCGAAGCCCAGCCGCGACTCGGGCTCCCACAGCGTCTTCAGCAAGAGCCCGTGCAGGCCGAAGCCCGCGGTGACCGCGGCGAGCAGCCACCCGACGGAAACGCCGCTGCCTTCCGTGACCTTCGCGACGCGGCCCATGACCGCGGCGAAGAGCAGGAGCCCGGCCGCACGGAAGAATGCCGCGGTCGTCCCGTCGACGGCCGGCACGTGCGTCACGTCCAGTCCGGTCGGCGCGCGCATCGCCGACAAGAGCACCCCGCCGAGCAGACCGGCGGCGATCAGTCGAAGGAGGGGCCGTCCCAAAACGGCGGACACGTTACACGAACCGCCGCCCTCTCCTCAGCAGGATCCCTAGTCCCGGGCGCCGACGAAGGTGACGTCCTCGAAGCCCGCCAGCGCGAGCGCGTCGAGCACGCCGACCACGTCGGCGTAGACCGTGCCGGGGCGCGCGTCCACCAGGGCGGGACGCTCGGGATCGCGCTCGCGCAGGAACTCGAGCCGGGCCTGGACGTCGCCGAGGTCGTCGTAGGTCCGCGGGCCGACCCGGTACTCGAGCATCCGTCCGACCAGCTCGAAATGACCCTCGCCGCTCCACGCGCGCGACGGCCGTGCCGCGTCGCGACGAGCGCCCTCGTCGCGCACGGCGACGACGACGCGGATCTTCTCGACGAGCTCGTCGCCCGCGTTGAGCCCTTGGTCCTTCGGCAGGTACGCGGAGAGCTTGCCCTCGAGCGTCTTGAACTGAAGCGTGCAGAGGAAGAACACGAGGAGCAGGAACGTGACGTCGATCATCGGCGTCATCTCGAGCTTCTGCTCTTCCTCGGCGATCGCGCGAAGTCTCGACATCGGATCGCTCCTTGAAGCGGTTCGAACTCTCTATCCCCGTCCGGCGCGCGGTAACCGAATCCACGGCGCGCGCCGCGGCGGCCGCGAATACAATCCCGCCGCCTTGGACGCGCTCCTCGCCTGGTACACGAAGCACCGCCGCGACCTCCCGTGGCGGCGAACGCGCGACGCCTACGCGATCTGGATCAGCGAGGCGATGCTCCAGCAGACGCGCGTCGAGGCGGTCGTCCCGTACTTCGAGCGCTTCCTCGCGCGCTTCCCGACGATCCAGGCCCTGGCGGCCGCGAGCGAAGACGACGTCGTCGCCGCGTGGAGCGGGCTCGGCTACTACCGGCGCGCCCGCGCGCTGCGCGCGGCGGCGCAAGCGATCGTCGAGCGGCACGGCGGGCGCTTCCCCGACGCGAAGAAGGACGCGCTCGCCCTTCCCGGCGTCGGACCCTACACCGCGGGCGCCGTCCTCTCGATCGCCTACGGCCTGCGCGAGCCCGCGGTCGACGGCAACGTGGCGCGGGTCTACGCGCGCCGCTTCGGGTTGGAGGACCCGCTCGGCTCGGGCGAGCTCAACCGCAGGTTGTGGGAGCTCGCCGGCGAGCTCCTGCCGCCGGAAGACCCGGGCGCGTGGAACCAGGCGCTGATGGAGCTCGGCGCGACGGTGTGTACGCCGCGCTCGCCCCGCTGCCTCGCGTGTCCCTGGATGGAGACCTGCGACGCGCGCCGGACCGGCCGCGTCGAATCGCTGCCGGTTCCCGCGCGGAAGCGCGAACCGGTCGACGTCGTGCTCGAGGTCGCGCTCGTGAAGCGCGACGGCGAGATCCTCCTGCAGCGGCGTCCGGCGCGCGGTCGGATGGCGCGCATGTGGGAGCTGCCGACGCGCGAGCTCGGCGACGTCGGGCTCTGGCCGCCGGAGTTCACGCTGCCGATCCGCGAAGGCGAGCCGCTGGACGAGATCGGCCATGGGATCACGCACCACCGGATCCGCGCGCGCGTCCGGACGGGGGAGCTCGCGCCGGGCGGGGAGGGCGAGGCGCTCTGGATTCGCCCCCTGGACGCGCAGGAGCTCGCGCTGACCGGGATGGCGCGCAAGATCCTCCGGCGGCTAGGATCGGCGGAGGAGCGCGAAGGCTTTTGACCAAGACCCAGGAGCGATCGGCCGATATCCCCAGGGTGGTACCCGCCCCCGATCCCGAGGAGCCGCCGGCGCCCGCCGCGCGCGGCGTGACGATCCTCGTTCCCGCCTTCAACGAGGAGCAGGGGATCGAAGGAGTGCTCGAGCGGCTGGCCAAGGTCGAGCTCGATCGCCCGATGGAGATCCTCGTGGTCGACGACGGCTCGACCGACGGGACGACCGAGATCCTGAAGCGGTGCGCCGAGCGGATGGACAACCTGCGCGTCATCGCGCCGGGGATGAACCAGGGCTACGGAGCGTCGCTCAAGCTCGGCTTCGCGAACGCCGCCTACGACGTGGTGGTGATGACCGACGCGGACGGCACGTACCCCGAGGACCGGATCGCGGACCTCGTCGCGCGCGTCGACGACGGCGCGGAGATGGCGGTGGGCTCGCGCAGCGGCGCGGACGTCCACATCCCGCTCGTGCGGCGGCCGGCCAAGGCGGTGTTGAAGCTCCTCGCGTCCTACCTCGCGGGCACGCGGATTCCCGACCTCAACTCGGGGATGCGCGCCGTGCGCCGCGACCTGGTGCTGAAGTACCGCGCGATCCTGCCGCAGGGCTTCAGCTTCACGACGACGATCACGCTCGCGTCGCTCACCAACCACCATCGCGTCGACTACGTCAACATCAGCTACGCGCAGCGCGCGGGGCACTCGAAGATCCGCCCGATCCGCGACACCGTCGGGTTCGTCAGCCTGATCGTGCGGACGGTGATGTACTTCAATCCGCTGAAGGTCTTTTACCCGGCGGCTACCGTCCTCTTCGTAGGCCTGTGCGTCTCCCTGTACTACGACATCTTCCGCCCGCCGGCGGACCTGGGCGACAAGTCGGTGATGCTCTTCGTCGCGCTGGTCCAGGTCCTCAGCATCGGGCTTCTGGCGGACCTGATCGAGAAGCGCTCACGCCTGTAGACGCGGGGCGCTAACATCGTCGGGTCCGCCCGACCGCACCGCTCTCGATCGCCATGCAGAAGCTCATCGCCTCCGCCCTTTCCCTCGCCGTCCTCGCCGCTCCCGCCGTTTGCCAGGAGGAGCAGAACGACCCCGAGAGCGTCGAGGCGCTCCTCAAGGAGCTCAAGGAGCAGCGCGACAACGCGGAAGTCGACGTCGTCAAGAAGCTCGCGAACAAGAAGTCGCGCGAGGCCATGCAGGGGCTGATCGAGGTCTACGACGAGATGGCGAGCATCTACATGCGACGCGCCATCTGCCAGGGCCTCGCCCTTTACGACGACGTGGAAGGGGCGGAGCAGCCCGCGCTGCAGAAGCTCATGGACGTGGCGACGGGCGCCAAGGAGCGTGAGCTCCGCGAGACGAGCGTCGAGCTGATCGCCGGTGCCGACAACTACGGCAAGGCCTTTCTGACGATGATCGTCGAGTCGTCCGCGGACGACGACACGCGCGAGCGCGCGATGGAGCACCACGTCAACTCCGCGCGGGCGGAGGACATGGAGTGGTACCGCGCGATCTACGACCCCACGGCGGAGGAGAAGGCCAAGAAGGCGTCCAAGAAGGCCAAGGACGAGAAGGACAAGGTCCCGCACGCGCTGCAGCCGCTCCGCGTGCTCGCGTTCGAGGCGCTGAAGGCCGACATGGAGGCGAAGGACGTGCTCGAGGCGGCGTCCGACAAGAACAAGAAGATCCGCGGGCTCGCGATGCAGGAGCTCGAGTCGCGCGAGGACTCGAACGCCCTGTCCGTCGCCGAGGACATCTACAAGAAGGCGAACGAGCCGGTCAGCACGAAGCTCGTCGCCGCGCGGATCATGGCGCGCGACCAGGGCCCGAAGATCGCCGACGACTTCATCAAGGACGCGACGAAGAAGGCGACGCCGCGCGAGCTGGCGTTCGGGCTGGCGGACATCCTCGCGGACATGAAGGACGAAAGCGTCGACGCCAAGCTCCTGAAGAAGGCCGGCAAGGGGAAGGGGCAGGAGAAGCTCTTCTACCTGCGCGCCTCGAAGCACATCGACGACCCGAAGCTCGACAAGGCCTTGATCAAGATGATCAAGGACAAGGACCCCGAGGTGCAACGCAACGCCATCGAGATCCTCGGCGAGCGCCGGAACAAGGACGCGCTGCCCGAGCTCGAGAAGCTGATCCAGAAAGGCAAGGACCCGCTCGTGCTCGCCGCGGTGCTGGGTGCGATGTCGAGCATCCGCCGCAACGACGTCGAGTGGGAGAAGGAGCTCGTGCGCTATGCCTCGCACGAGGACGCGGACATCCGCAACACTGCGATCGTGCAGATCGGCCGCACGAAGAACGCCGACTATCTCTCGGTGCTCACCGAGGCGCTCGAGCACGAGCAGTGGGCGACGCGCCTCGCCGCGGCGCGGGGCATCGAGGAAATGCGCGTCGAGGAGGGCGTCGGCCCGCTCTGCTCCCGGATCCCGAAGGAGACCGGGCGCATGCAGAACGAGTTCTACGAGATCCTCTTCCGCCTGACGGGCAAGTCGTTCCGCAGCAGCCCCAAGATGTGGGAGAAGTGGTGGGCCGACGAGGGCGCGAGCTTCAAGATCATCAAGGAGAGCGAGCTGAAGAAGCTCGAGAAGGAGGAGGAGACGCGCCGCCTCAAGGAGATCACGACCACCGAGTTCTTCGGCATCCGCGTCCAATCGCACCGCGTTACGTTCATCATCGACGTCTCCGGCTCGATGAACGACCCGACGCGCGGCAAGTACATCGGCGAGGCCGGCGTCCCGCGCATCGACGTCGCCAAGAGCGAGCTCGTCAAGTGCCTCGACGGGCTCGATCTGCAGAGCCTCTTCAACATCGTCACCTTCTCGAGCGACGTCGACGCGTGGCGCGAGCGCGTCGCCGAGAACACCGAGGCCACGATGGAGGAGGCCAAGGGCTTCGTCGATCGCCTCGGCGCGGGCGGCGCGACCAACCTCTTCGGCTCGCTCGAGTTCGCCTTCGAGGATCCCGACGTCGACACGATCTTCGTGCTGTCCGACGGCGAGCCGACCGCCGGGAGCATCACCGACCCCATGTCGATCCGCGAGACCGTGCGGTCGTGGAACGAGAACCGCGGCATCGTGATCAACTGCATCGCCGTGGGCGGGCAGTTCCAGATCCTGGAGTGGCTCGCCGAGGACACGGGCGGCACGCACGTCAAATTCCCCTGAGCGTCTTCGCGCGGACGCGGGTAACTTCAGCCCCGCTTGAAGACCACCGTCCGCATCTCGCTGTCGGTCGGAATCGCCGCCGTCCTGCTCATCCTGTTGATGGTGTGGGGCGGCGTCAGCCCGCTGGACGCGCTCGACACGCTGCTCAGGCTCCCGCCGCAGACGTACCTGCTCGCGCTGGGGATGCACCTGACGGTCTACTGCCTGCGCGCGCTGCGGTTCAACCTGCTGATCCCGCGCGATAGGCGCCCGAGCTTCAAGCGCGCGCTGATCGTGTCGAGCGCGC
>JANQEJ010000214.1 GCA_028278425.1 Planctomycetota bacterium
GCCGCCATGCCCTGGTACGTGATGACGTCGCCGGCGAACGACGTGGTGACGCGCGAGTTCTTCGCCGACAACGGCTTCTTCGGGCTGCCGGAGCAGGACGTCTTCTTCTTCCAGCAGGAGATGCTGCCCGCCCTCGACGCGGAGGGGCGCGTCCTGATGTCGGCCAAGGACTCCGCGTTCCTCGCGCCGAACGGCCACGGCGGGACGCTCTCCGGGCTCGCGCACTCCGGCGCGCTCGCCGACATGCGCAACCGCGGGGTGACGCGCATCTCCTACTTCCAGGTCGACAACCCGCTGGCGCGGCCCGCCGATCCGCTCTTCCTCGGCCTGCACGCCCTGGCGGGCGCCGGCATGTCGAGCAAGGTGGTCAAGAAGCGCGACGCCTCCGAGAAGGTGGGCGTGCTCGGCCGGATCAACGGACGCATGGGCTGCATCGAGTACTCCGACCTGCCCGACGCGCTCCGCGAGAAGACCGATCCCGACGGGGAGCTCTCCTTCCGCGCCGGCAACATCGCCGTGCACGTGCTCGACGTCGCCTTCGTCACGGAGCTCGCCGATCGCGACGGGCAGAAGCTCCGGCTGCCGTGGCACCTCGCGCGCAAGAACATGCGCGTCATCGACGAGAGCGGGGAGATCGTCGAGCGGATGGGCACCAAGTTCGAGACCTTCATCTTCGACGCGCTCGCGCAGTCCTCGTCGAGCGTGACGCTCGAGGTCGACCGCGCGCTCGAGTTCAGCCCGGTGAAGAACGCCGAGGGCGAGGACTCGCCGGCCACGTGCCGCGCCGACCTGTGCAAGCTCTTCAGCCGCTGGGCCGCCGAGGCGGGACACGCGCTCCCCGGCGTCGACGCCGCCGGCCTGCACCCGGTCGAGATCGACCCCATGGTCGCCGAGGACGAGAATGAGTTCCTGGCCCGCACCGACCTCACTCCCCATGTCGACGAGCACGGACACCTCTACGCCTGAGCGCGCGCCGGCCTCCGCCGTCGCGCAAGCCACCGTCGCGGTCCTGATGGGGGGGCGGTCGTCCGAACGCGACGTGTCGTTCTCCTCGTCGCGCGCCGTCCTCGACGCGCTGGTTCCGAGCCCCGGCGAGAGCGACGACCGCGGCCCGAAGCGCGTCGTCCCCGTGGAGATCGAGCCCGACGGCCGCTGGACCTTCGCCGGGGAGACCCTCGCACCGGCCGCCGCGCTCGCGGCGCTCGACGACGTCGATCTCTGGTTCCTCGGCCTGCACGGCGGCGAGGGCGAGGGCGGCGTGCTCCAGGGTCTCTTCCGCGCGGCGGAGCGCCCGTTCACCGGCTCCGACGTGGGCGCGTCCGCGCTCTGTCTCGACAAGACGAACACGCGGCTCGTCGTCGGGGCCCACGGCCTTGCGACGCCGCGCGCCGCCGCGGTGACGCCGGAGGGCTGGCGCGAGCTCGCGCCGCAGGTCCTGGGCGCCCTCGAGGGCTGGGAGACCGGCTGGGTGGTGAAGCCGCGCCGCGGCGGCTCGTCGCTCGGCATGAGCGTGCTGCGCGACGCCGCCGGCCTCGGCGACGCGATCGAGCTCGCGATGGAGAACGGCGACGACGCGCTCGTCGAGGAGCTCGTCGAGGGAATTGAGGCGACCGTGGCGGTGCTCGGCAACCCGCAGGGCGACCTGCGCGCCTTCACGCCGGTGGAGATCCGCCCGCACGAGGGCCGGTTCTTCGACTACGAGGAGAAGTACTCGGAGGCCGGCGCCGAGGAGCTCTGCCCGCCGGAGTCGCTCGACGAGGCGACGTGCGAGGAGCTGAGGCAGCTCGCGCTGCGCGCCTATCGCGCGCTCGATTGCGAGGGTTACGCGCGGATGGACTTCATCGTGCCGCCGGAGGGTCCGCCGGCCTTCCTCGAGGCGAACACGCTGCCCGGGCTCACGCCGCGCTCGCTGCTGCCGCTCGCGGCCGCGTCGGACGGGCTCGACTTCCGCAGCCTCTGCCTCGAGATCCTGCGGCTCGCCCTCGAGGCGAAGCGCAGCCCGCTCTAGCCATGGAAGCGCTCCGCGTCTGCGTGCTCGGAGCGAAGGGACGGATGGGCTCCTTCGCGTGCGCGCTGCTCGAGGAGGACGAGGGCTTCCACGTCGCGGCCGCGCTCGACAAGGGCGACGACCTCCCGGCGGGAATCGCCGCGAGCGAGGCGCGCGTCGGCTTGGACCTCACCGTCGCCGGCAAGGGGCGCGAGCACGGGCTGCTCTTGCTGGAGGCCGGCGTGCGCCCCGTGATCGGCACGAGCGGCGTCTCGCTCGACGACAACGCGGCCCTCGACGCGCGCGCGCGAGAGCTCGACCTGGGCGGCCTCGTCGTGCCCAACTTCAGCCTGGGCGTCTGGTTCCTCCAGCGCGCCGCCGCCGACGCCGCGCGCGCCTTCGAGCACGCCGAGATCATCGAAGAGCACCACGCGCACAAGAAGGACGCTCCGTCGGGGACCGCGCTCGACACGGCGGAACGCATCGCGAGCGCGCGCCGCGGGCCCGGCTCACCGGCGGACGACGAACCGGCGCGCGGCCGACTGCACCACGGCGTGCCGGTCCACGCCGTTCGCCTCCCCGGGCGCTACTCGCACCAGGAAGTGCTCTTCTCGGGACCGGGCGAGACGCTCACCCTCCGCCACGACATGCTCGGACCCGAGGCCTTCGGACCGGGCATCCTCGCGGCGCTCCGCTACGCCGCGACGGCGGTGGGCGTCGGGCGGGGGATCGGCTGCACTCTGGATGAGACCTAGCGGACGCGGGCCCGCTAGGTGATGACGTGTGGCGCGGGAGCCGAGCTCTCCGTCACGAACGTCACCGGGTTCAGCGTGATCCCTTGCAGGAAGAGCTGAAGGCCCGCCGCCGAGGCCGGCAACGGAATCGCCGGGAAGAGGGCGGAGCAGAACGGCTCGACCGTCGACACTCCCCAGGCGGCCGACGTGATGTTGAACGCCGGGTCCGGGGGGATGAGGAGCGCCGCACCGCCCGGCAGCGGGATGCCCGGCGGAGGCAGGAGCGAGAGCGACGCCGCGGCGAACGCGAGGTGGCCGATGTGCGCGCACTCGTGCGTGTCGTCGAGCACCGCCTCGAGCGTCGCGGTGCCCGAGGCCGCCGTTCCGGATTGGAGTGGGAGGATCGTGATGTGCGCGAAGCTCGCGGTGGAAAGGACGGCCGACGCGAGCGCGGCGCGTACGAGGAGCCGGAAGTTCATGGGTGGGTTTGGATGTGGGTGCATGCCGGCAGGGAGACCGGTACCGGGAAGGCTACCACGCTTCCGCGCGACCCGGGTGCAGGCGGCGGCTGGACGCGGGGAAGCCCCCACGCCCCCGCGGACGTCCGCGATGCGTAGGCAGGACGACTCGAGCTCGCCGGCGGGCTCACTCCGAAAGCAGGCGAAGAAACCCAGCGCGCAGATCGCAGGACCATCAGGTCGACTTGACGGGACCACTCTACCCCTCGGCCCGCGGGGCGGCCCGTCGGCGAAGGGGGCTGAAGGCCGCCGTAGGAGCGCGTAGAATGCTCTTCCGTGCCAGGGTGGCGAAATTGGTAGACGCGATGGATTCAAAATCCATTGCCCGCAAGGGCGTCGGGGTTCGAGTCCCCGCCTTGGCACCAGCTACGGCTGCGCTTCCGCAGCGACCTGCCTAGGAGTCTTGCTCCAACTCTCTCAGCCGGCCGGGTCGAGCAACACCTTCGTGCAGCCCTCGAGCTTGCGGTCGAAGACGTCGTAGGCGCGCACGCCGTCCGACAGCGGCAAGCGGTGCGAGATGACGCGCTCGAGATGGAGGCCCGGCCGCCGCGCCCGCTCGAGCAGGTCCTCCATGTACCGCCGCGCCGGACACCGGCCCGAGCGCCAGGTCAGGTTCTTGTCGTAGGCCTCGGTGGGGGAGAAGGCGAAGTGCGGCTCGGTGTGCACGCCGACCGAGGAGACGGTTCCGCCGGGCCGGACGAGGTCGACCGCGAGCCGCGCGGCCGGGTCGCTGCCGACCGCCTCGAGCACGACGTCGGCGCCGCGGCCGTTCGTGGCGGCGAGCACGCTCTCCCGCGCCTCGGCGACGTCCAACGCCTCCGCGCCGTAGCCTTCGGCGAGAGCGCGGCGCTCCGCCACGCCGTCGATCGCGAACACGCGATCGGCCGCGCGCTCGACGCTCGCGAAGGCCGCCATCAGGCCCACCGGCCCGCAGCCGACGACCGCCACGATCGTGTCCGGCCCGACGCCGCCGCGGTCCGCGGCGTAGGTTCCCGTCGCGAGCACGTCGCCGGCGAAGAGCGCGGCGTCGAGCGAAACGCCGTCGGGCACCTCGACCAGCGTCGTCGCCGCCAGCGGGACGCGGACGTATTCCGCCTGCGCGCCCTGCAGACCGACGCCGTCCTGCACCCAGCCGTAGACGCCGCCGCGCTCGCAGCGCGAGAAGAGCCCCCGTCCGCAGTAGAAGCACGCGCCACAGCTCGTGGCAAAGGGGCTCGCGACCAGGGTTCCCTCGGGGAAGCCGTCGACCTCGGCGCCGGACTCGGCGACCTCGCCGACGAACTCGTGCCCGAGCACCGTGCCCGGGTCGAGCCCCACCTCGCGGCCGTGGTAGGGGTGCAGGTCGGAGCCGCAGATCGCGGTCAGCTTGACCCGCACGATCGCGTCGCGCGGGTCCTCGATGCGCGGGTCGGGGACCGACTCGAAGCGCACGGTCTCGGGGGCGTGGAAGGTGAGCGCGTCCAGGGCGGGCGGATTCTACGGTGTGCTGCTACCCTGGCGGCGTGGAGCGGACGGCTTTCGCACTCGTCCTCTTCGCGGGCGCGGCCTCCGCGCTCGCGCCGCAGGGGCCGGCCGAGGGGAGCGCCCTCGACCTGCGCGGCGTCACGCGCGCCGAGTTCGCCGGGAACGACCTTCCGGCGTATCCCTTCTTCGAGGTCGTGCGCGCCTTCAACGAGGGCGACACGGTGAAGATGGCGGTCGACCCTTCGCTGCACCCGCAGGTGGTCGGGCAGACCGCCGACGTGTACGTGGTCGCCGCGAAGTCACAGGCGGAGTGGCTCGCGAATCCCGGGCTGACGGACGTCGGCGGCGGACCGCAGTCGGTGACCTTCAGCGGCGGGGGGATCCAGGCGAACACGTTCACGCTCGACGCCGGGACGCTCAGCGGACAGGGCGGGACGGACCTCGCGCTCGGCTACGACGTCGTCGTCGACCTCGACGGGGACGGGCGTCTGAGCGGCGGCGATCTCGCCGACGGGTTCGGCGACCGCGCCGGTTTCCACGTCGCGCTCGACCTGACCGCGCCGGGGCCCTTCGCGGTGACGGAGATCCTGTATTCCGGCGGGGCCTTCCTCGGCCAGGACGCCTACTTTCCCTCGAGCGTCGCCGCCCTCGGCCAGCTCCCTCTCGTCGTGATCAGCCACGGCAACGGCCACAACTTCCAGTGGTACGACCACATCGGGGTGCACCTCGCGTCCTACGGCTACGTCGTCGTCAGCCACCAGAACAACACAGGCCCCGGCGTCGAGACCGCGTCGACGACGACGCTGACCAACACCGACTACTTCCTCGGCAACCTGCCGCTGATCGGCGGCGGCATCCTCGACGGGCACGTCGACGGTGAGCGCATCGTCCTGATCGGGCACGGGCGCGGCGGCGAGGGCGTCGTGCGTGCCTACGACAAGCTCGTCGACGGGACCTTCGTTCCCGGCGAGTTCGACGCGGACAGCATCCGCGCGGTCGTGGCGCTCGGCCCGAGCGTCTTCCTCGGCCCCGCGCTCTCCGATCCGCACACGGTGCCGTTCGAGGTTTGGGTCGGCGCCGCCGATCCCAACACCGGGTGTCCGTCGACGTCGCTAGCCCAGCCGCTGCGCCTGCACGACCGCGCGCGCGGCGCGCGGCAGTCGGTCTACCTGCACGGCGTCGAGCACAGCGCCTTCCACGCGGTGTCGACGGGCTCCGGTGGCGTCGGTCCGTGCCTCGTCGCCGTGACCGACACCCACGCGATCCTGCGCGGGCACCTGTTGGCGCTGGTCGAGCACCACGCCGACGACAACTTCGCGGCGCGCGACTTCCTCACGCGCCAGTGGGAGTCCTTCCGCCCGATCGGCGCGCCGGCGAGCCCGTGCGTCGTCGTCGACCTGACCTACCGGGGCGACCCGGCCGAGGGCTTCGTGATCGACGACTTCGAGGCGAATCCCGGCGCGGGCGTCTCGAGCTCGGGCGGCGCGGTCACGTTCACGGTCACCGACCTGTTCGAGGGCGGTCTTCAGGACGGCGACGGCGTCTTCACGCACGACCCGGCCGACCCGATGAACGGCATGACCTTCGCCGCCGCGGGCGACGCGCGGCGCGGCGTGGCGTTCACGTACGACGGCCTCGACCGCCTGCTCGCCTTCGAGGTGGTGCCGGAGGCGCGCGACTTCACGCGCTTCGGCGAGCTCTCGTTCCGCGCCTGCCAGTCGACGCGCCACCCGCTGACCGTGGGGGACGTGGGCGACACCACCTTCGCGGTCACCCTGCGCGACGCCGCCGGCACGGCGAGCACGATCCGCATCGGGCTCTCCGGCGGCGGCCTCGAGGAGCCGTACCAGCGCACCGGCTGCGGCCTCGGCACTGGCTGGGCGAACGAGATGGAGACGACCGTGCTGAGGCTCGCGGACTTCCTGACCGACGCGAGCGGCCTCGACCTGCGCCACGTCGTCGCGGTCGAATTCGCCTTCGGGCCGTCGTTCGGCACGCCCTCCGGCCGGCTGGGGTTGGACGACGTGCTCCTCTCCCCGTAACGCGGGAAGACTTGTACGCCGCGGCGCCAGTTGCCACGATCCGCGCCATGCCCTCCCGGGAGACGAGTCCGCTCCAGGACGCGACGGAGGAACTGCTCGCGCTGGTCCTCCCCGTCGTGCTCGAGCGGATGCGCAACGCGTCGCGGCGCCTGCAGGAATGCTCGGAGCGACTGATGCGCGACCCGGAGCGCATCACGCGCGGCGGGCGCTCGTTTGCGGAGCTCGAGGAGGTCCAGGAGGAGAGCGAACGGCTCGGCTGGGTGATGGGTGTCCTCGCGTCGGCGGCGGGCGACGACCTCTTGCTCGCGCGGCGTGAGACCTACGGCCTGGCGCTGATCGTCGACCTCGTCGGCGAGGTGCTCGCGCACGGCGGGCGCGCGCTCGAGCCGCTCGCCACCGAGCTGCCCGACGTCGCGCCGCACCTCGACGACGGCTGGCGCTTGCCGTGGGGCGTCGGCGTGCTCTTCCGGCGGGCGGCGTGCTCGCTTCCGGACTCCGCGCCGCTGCGCTGGCGCCTCGAGCGCCGCGACGAGATGCTCGCGGTGCTCTTCCCGGGCGCGGACCCCGACGGTCTCGCGCCACTCCTCGCCGACCTCGAGGCGCTGCTGCCGGGAACCGAGGCGCTCGTCGAGGAGGGCGGGTTCGGCATGGCCTTCCCCGACAACTGGTTCGCGGTTCCCGCCGGAGGCGGCGCGTCGTGAGCTTTCTCTCCCGCATCCTCGGCGCGGGGGTCGAGCGCGTCGATCCGCCGCGCGGCGACGCGGCGCGGATCGCCCAGGTCCAGGCGGTGATCGAGACGATCCGGCCCATGCTCGACGCCGACGGCGGGGACGTGCGCCTGGTCTCCGTCGAGGACGGCGAGGTGCGCGTCAAGCTCGTCGGCGCCTGCCGCGGCTGCTACGCCAGCCCGATGACGGTGCAGGGCGTGCTCGAGCCGAAGCTGCGCGAAGAGCTCGAGTGGGTCCGCTCCGTGCGCGCGGAATAGCGCGGAATAGGGGGAATGGAGAGAGGGACGCACGCCGGAGCCATTCCGGCGCGCGTCCCGAGAGAGAGGGGACCCCGGGGACCTAGAGAAGCGCGGCCTCGGAGGTGGCGACGACCTGCGTGAGCGGGTCGAGCACCAAGGCCTGGAGGGCGAGCGTTCCCACGAGGCCGCCGGGGTTCGTGGCGGAGATCGTGGCCTGTCCCGCTGCGTCGAGCGGGAAGAGCTGGACCGGAATGAGGGTCGTCGCCGGGTCGAGCCCGCTGAAGAGCGGCGGCAGACCCGGAAGGAGGTAGGCCGTTTCGACGGGGTTGTAGAATGCCGAAGGGCCGAGCATCACGTGGAAGAAGCCGCCGGCTACGCCCCCCGCGACGGTGAAGTCGATCTCTCCCGGCCCGGTGGTGCCCGGCCCGGTCAGCGCGGTGGTCGGCCGCACGGGGTTCACAGCGAGTCGGTCGGAGAAAGCGGAGAAATCGGTCGTGCTGTAGCGGAGCGTGCCGCCCTCCGCCGGCTGGTAGCCGAAGAAGAGCGCGGGGCCCGCGCTCGGGACGAACTCGAGGTTCTGGATCGTGTGGAAGGGCGTCGTGCCCTCGACGACGACGGGCGACTGGGCCGCCGACGGACCGACGCGCACGATGCGGTTCACGCCGGTGACGAAGTCGTTCTCGGCCAGGTACAGCCCGAGCCCCGCCGTGTCGTACGCGAGCGAGCCGGCTCCGAGGAAGCCGCTCGAGAGGGTCAGCGCGTTGGACTCGTCGAGAAAGACACCGCCGGCAAGCTGCTGGGCGGTCCAGAAGACCACGTCGACGGGCGACGACTGCAGGCCGTAGAAGAGGTTGCCCAGAGCGTCGAAGACGAGCGGACCCGAGGGGCTGTTCACGAAGCCGATGAAGCTGGTGGCCCCCGTGTCCGTATTCACTCGCACGAAGTCGCTGTCGGTGAAGCCCATCGACGTGTTGGCCGTGACGATCACGTGCGTCGCGTCCTCGAAGGCCGCGTCGAAGTTGAACGGGAGGTTCGCGAGCAGCGTCATGCCCGCGCCCGACAGGTCGACCTTGAAGACATCTCCGAAGCAGCTCTCGCCGATCACCGCGAACGTCTCGCTGGGGTCGATCGCGAAGCAGCCGGTGAATTCCAAAGCCGGGAGGCTTCCCAGGGTGGCGATGAGCGTGCCGTCCTCGGCCTGACGCGTGATCGTCTGACCGTCGAACACGATCACGTCACCGTTGGACAGCGTGCCGACGATGCCGACGACGGTGGCCCCGAAGGGCCCGCCCGGCGTCAGGGGCGGCTTGAAGGGGAGCGGCGTCAGGCCGAAGCCGTCGGCGGGGTCGTCCGCAGCGGACGAAAACGCGGTGGGGGAGAATAGGGCGAGAAGCCCCAGGGCTAGCGTGGCGCGCATGAATGGATCTCCGTTTCGATGCCTCGTCGAAAGGCCGGATCCGGCGGAGGTCCGAGCGGCACGGCTAGTGCGCTGACTCGGACCCAGTCCACGGGGTCCGGCAGTCCACGCGAACGCGACGGATATCCTGACTTGCCGCGACTCGCCGCTTCAGCCTTCCAGGGGCGGTGCCCCCGTGGCCGAAGGTCCGGGTTCGGACCTTCCTCGTGGAAGCGGCGACGGGCGACTCACAGTGGCGGGACCGTGCAGGAGTTGCACCTGCTTCCCCGACGCCTTCGCAACCAAACCGAGTTGTGGAAAGAAGCGTAGGGCGCCGGCGCGGAACTGTCCAGCTCCAGCACGCCCCGTCTACCTCACGATTCCCCGTGGCACCTCGCCCGACCCCTCCGGCGCGAGGCGCGCGCGGCGGAGGAGGTCGTCCACCTCGCCGCCGGCGTCGCGCCCGAGCACGACGGGCCAGCGCGCACCGAGCGCGTCGACGAGGTGCTCGCTCGTCGTTCCGCTGATCGTGCGCGCCACGAAGGGCTCGCTCCCGAGCTGGACGATGGCCACCAGGACGGCGACGTGAACCAGGAGACCCGTGGCGGCGCCCACCGCGGCCCCGCCCACGCGGTCGAAGAGGCCGAGCTGCATCGCCTGGAGGAGCCTCTTGCCCAGGAGCCCGAGCACCGTCGCGGCGATCATCGCCGCGAGGAAGATGCCGAACCAGGCGATCCCGTGGGCGAGCCGCGGCTGCAGGTCGGGCCACTGGGCGACGAGCTTCGGCGCGAGCGTCGGGCTCGCGGCCCGGGCGATCAGGACGGCGGCGACGACGCCCACGAGGCGGATCACCTGCCACCAGAGCCCGCGCACGAAGCCCAGGATCAGGAAGGCGCCGAGGAGGCCCAGCCCGAGGAGGTCGATCCAGGCGAGGTTCATCCCGCAAGGCTAGCGCGTAGAATGGACGCTGGGTAACCCTTCCATGAGCCTGTCCAACGAAGCGATCGAGCGCGGCGTCGCGTTGTTCCAGACGCTGATCGAGGAGCAGCCCGAGCTCCGCCGCGAGCTCGAGGCTTCCATCCCGGTGTTCTTCGACGGCGCAACGCCCGCCGCCTACGGTCCGGGGGACGGCGAGCGCCTCGCCCGCCGCCGCCACCTGGAGTGGTTCGTCTTCGAGCGGCCCAGCGATCACCTCGGCGGCGTTCCCGTCGAGGCCCTGATGGACACGTGGATCGCGCGCTCGGAGAGCGTCGAAGAGGACCACGTGGAAGCGCTGCTCAACTCGCAGGCCGGCGTCTTCGAGGTCACCGGCGTCGAGGAGGGGCGCGGCCTCTGGATGCGCGACCTGCTCGGGCTGGGCGAGTATCCGGTGGACGAGCCCGAGGCCGCCGCCGAGTTCGCCAAGGGCGACGTTGTCGTCGGCCGCGTGTTTCCGGTGGGGGACTCGCTCTACCGGCTTTCGCCGGCGGTGGCTTGCTTCCGCAACGCGGAATTGAAGGACGCCTTCAAGCACGACATGGAGCGGCTGCGGGCGTCGCGGCACGGCTCGCTCCGGATGGCGCAACCCGAGGTCGAGCGGATGTTCCACGCGCCGACGGCCGCGTTCGCCGCGGAGCGGGAAGTCCCCGATCCCGTCGCGCGGTCGGCGCGCGCGCGGGAGGTGCTCCTCGACCAGGGCGTGCCCGCGTCGACCGCCGACCGCGTGCTCGACGAGCTGACCGCTGCCGCTTCCCGCGCCGACGGCGGGGCCGTGACCGACGCGCTGAACCGGCTCGCCTTCGAGACGCAGGCCGACCTCGAGGTGGTCCGCGCCGAGCTGCTCGCGGTGTGGTCCGCGCTGCGCGGCGGCGGCGCCGGTGCGGCGCCGGTCGCTCCCCGGCGCGTCGCCTCCGACGAGGCGGTGCCCAGCGCGACCGTCGCGAGCGCGCTCGAGCGCTTCGACGAAGCGCGCCGCGCCGGCGGCGACCTCGACGCGCTCTTCCGGGTCTTGGAGGAGGACCTGGAGATCGAGCCGGCCGGCGACGCGGAGGAGGCGGGGGAGCTGCCCGACTTCCCGGGCGTCGTCGGCGCCATGGTGGAGGAGTTCCTTTGGGACACCGGCCGCGAGGCGGGGGAAGAGAGCGCGGCGCGCTTCGCGGGCCTGCGGAGGCTGAGCCGGTTCGGGGAATCGGTGGGCGTGTTCGAGAACTTGAGCGGGCGCGACCTGCTCGACTTCGCGGGCCGCTGGCTCCTGGACGAGGGCGACCTCTCCAACGCCGACGAGGCGCGCGGGGTGCTCGATGCGCTCGCCGCGTTCTGTCGCTGGAGCGAAGAACGACAGGACGTCCCCCTTTGGAAGGACTTCGGAACGACGCTCGAGGGGCTCCGCGCGTCGGTGCCGCGTCTGGTCGAGGCGCGCAAGCGCCTGACGGGCGGCCCGGGCGACGACGCGGAGCTCTACGAGCTCGTGCGCGACGAGCGCGGCGGCGACGTGCTCGTCGATGCGGCGAACACCCGCACCAAGGTCGAGCTGGAGGAGGGGCTATCCGCTCGGCTTCGCACGGGCGACCTCCTGCTGGCTCGGATCGCCGCGACGGACGACGTGCGCGTCTCCGCCTGCTACCCGGCCGAGCTCGCCGCGCTCAAGCCTACCGCGTGAAGGCCCAGGCGATCTGCACCTCGGTGACGAGCGCGGAGTAGTCGTCCACCTCCGCGGGGTTCACGAGGTAGATCTCGCGCACGGGGCCGCGCGGCGTCCAGCCGCGGGTCGCCATCCAGCCTTCGATGCCCGGGCGGCAGCTCGGCACCTCCGGGTAGGGTCCGGTGACCACGGCGTAGGCGACCATCGCCGACGGCAGCACGTCGTAGGGGAGCGCCGAGCCGCTCACCGGACCGGCGACGGGCAGGCAGGCCCGGGACGGTGCGCGGTCGTCGAACAGACCGAACGGCGCGCCCCCGGGTTCCACGCCTTCGCGTCTCGCGTCCTCCAGGAGCAGTCGCATCGTGTCGCCGAAGTCCTGCGGCGCGCCGCGATGCTCGCGGTACACGTAAGGCTGCGGAAGACGCTCCTTCCATTCGGCGTGCACCTCGGCGTAAGGCGGCGTCGTGAGCGCGACGCCCGCCGAGCGGGCGAGCGCCGCCGCCGTGGGTTGCCCCAGAGCTCGCTCCGGGGCCGGACGAGGCGCGGCCGTCGTGCAGGCCGGGGGGAGGAGGAGAACGGCGACCAGGAGCAGCGGCATCCTATGGCGCATCACGGGCGTCTCATCGGCCGGATGGAGAGGAAACCTGATCGGCCGCGTGATCCCGCGCCGTCGGCCAGGGGAGTGGCCTTGCCCCTGCCTCCACCCGTTCTTAGCGTCCGATAACATATGTTATGTTGATACGAATGCGTCCCAAGAGGCACTGAGGCAACATAACCCCACATGGGTTGCGGCTCCGGCGTCCCGGAGCGCTACCTTCCCCAGCCGATGAGCGACGCGTCCCACAGGCCGGACTCCGGCGAGCCCTTCCGCAAGGGGCTTTGGTTCGAGGACTTCGAGGTCGGCCAGGTGATCTGGTCGCACGGCAGGACGGTCACCGAGGCCGACATCGTCGCCTTCGCCGGGTTGTCCGGCGACTACACCGGGCTGCACACCGACGAGGAGCGTGCGAAGCGGACGCCGTTCCGCGGGCGGATCGCCCACGGCATGTTGGTCTGGTCGATCGCCTCGGGGCTCGGCGCCCAAACCGGCGTCTTCGACGGAACGATCGACGCGCTCGCCGGAATGGAGATGCACTTCGCGGCCCCGGTCTATCCGGGCGACACGATCCGGCTCCGCATGGAGGTCACGGCCAAGACCGAGAAGTCCGGCCGCAGCGGACGCGTGATCTTCAAGGCGTCGGTCTTCAACCAGAAGGACGTGCTCGTCGTCGACGGCGAGTGGCGGACCCTGGTTCGGCACGACCGCTCGCGTCGCGCGCAGGAGGCGGAGGCGTGACCGAAGGCAAGCGGTGTTTTCTCGACAAGGATCGGCCCTGCGATCTCACGTGCAAGGCCGCCTTCGAGGTCGACGACCCGGTCGACAATGTCGACTGCTACTTCATCTGGCTCGCGCACCATCTCGGCGAGGGGCTGTTCGACATCAAGGGCATGATCGGCGGGATGACCGGCCAGGAGTTCCCGACGTCTCCCCCCGGGGGGGGGCCGGGTACACCGGGCGCGGGTCCGAAGGACCCGAAGAACTTCCCTTCGAACTGACCCTCAGCTTCGGTGCGGCCCCCGGAACCAGGCGGTTCCGCGATCCGGCGGCCGATCGAGGTGAAAGCCGGCGAGGGTCGGGCGCTGACCGCTCTCCCCCACCGGCCAGTCCACGGCGATCGCGGCGCCGGTCGGAAGCCGAAGACGGGTGCAGGCCGCCGGTGGCAGACCCAGGGCGACGGCGGCCACCAGGCGGCCGACCCAACTGTGGCTCACGATCGCGACCTCCGCCCCCGCGTGGGCCGCGCAGATCGACTCCAGGGCCGGGAGCACGCGCGCGGCCAGGTCGGCGAGCGACTCCCCGCCCGGCGGCCGGCGCTCTTCGGGCTCCGCGTGCCACCGCTGCCAGGCGCCGGGTTCCCGCCGCTCGAGCTCGTCGAAGCCGAGGCCGGTCCAGTCCCCGCGGTGAAGCTCCCGCAGGGCGGGCTCGTCGCGCCGCGCCAGCCCGCGGCCCGCGCGGATGCGGGCGGCTCCGAACTCCGCGCGCGCGAGGCCCGACGAGACGACGGCCGCCAGGCTCACGCGGCGCAGGCGCTCCGCGGCTCGCTCCGCCTCGGCCTCGCCTTCCGGGGCCAGCGGAACGTCGAGGTCGCCGTAGATGCGCTCCCGCCAGGAAGCGGCAACCAGGCCGTGACGCACGACGTGAACCCGCGTCGGTGGATCGCCGGCGGACATCGACCGAACCCTACGAACCTCGCACTCCGGACACTAGACTTCGGCGTCGCAACCGGCTTCCCGGTCGTTCCCCACCGCTCAACCCGCCCCACCCATAGCCGCATGCTGCGCTGGCTCGGAAACGCGCTCTCCTCATCGATCGGCAAGAAGATCCTGATGGCCCTCACCGGGCTCTTCCTCGTCGTCTTCCTGGCCGAGCACATTCTGGGCAACCTGACGCTCTACAAGGACGCGGACGGAACGGCCTTCAACGACTACAAGCACACCCTGGAGTCCTTCGGGCCGCTGCTCAAGGTGGCCGAGATCGGGCTCTTCGCCGTCTTCGCGGCGCACATCGTGCTCGCCCTGAAGCTCGCGCTGGAGAACCGGGAGGCGCGCAAGCAGAAGTACGCGGTCCGGGCCCATCGCGGCAAGGCGACGGCGGCCTCGCTCTCGATGCTGATCACCGGCAGCCTCGTTCTTGTCTACTTGTTCAAGCACGTCGTCATCGATTTTCGTTTCAACTCGGCCTACCACGAGGCCCCGGCGGCCACGGTCAAGGAGACGCTCAGCAAGCCCTCCAACGCGACCTTCTACGTCCTCGCCATGGCGATCCTCGGGTTGCACCTCGCCCACGGCTTTCGGAGCGCGTTCCAGTCGATCGGAGCGAGCCATCCCAAGCTCGATCCGCTGCTCGAGATCGCCGGCACGGCGGTGGCGGTCCTGTTCGCCGTCGGCTTCGCCACCTTCCCGATCTACTTCCTCTTCTTCTGGACCGGAGGGGCGAGCTGATGGTCACCGCGGCCTCCCCCCGACTCGAGTCCAAGTCCCCCACCGGGCCGATCGCCGACCGCTGGGACAAGCACCGCTTCGAGCTGAAGCTCGTGAACCCCGCGAACAAGCGGCGCTTCCACGTCGTCGTCGTCGGCACCGGGCTCGCGGGCGCCTCCGCCGCGGCCAGCCTGGCCGAGCTCGGGTACGACGTCACCTCGCTCTGCATCCAGGACAGCCCCCGGCGGGCGCACTCGATCGCCGCGCAGGGCGGCATCAACGCCGCGAAGAACTACCCCAACGACGGCGACAGCATCTACCGGCTCTTCTACGACACGGTCAAGGGCGGCGACTTCCGGGCGCGCGAGTCGAACGTCTACCGCCTGGCTCAGATCTCGAACAACATCATCGACCAGTGCGCCGCCCAGGGCGTGCCGTTCGCGCGGGAATACGGCGGCGTCCTCGCCAACCGCTCCTTCGGCGGCGCGCAGGTCAGCCGGACGTTCTACGCCCGCGGGCAGACGGGGCAGCAGCTCCTCCTCGGCGCGTACAGCGCGCTGATGCGCCAGGTCGGCGCCGGCAAGGTGAAGATGTACCCGCGGCGCGAGATGCTCGACCTCGTCGTGATCGACGGCGTCGCGCGCGGCATCGTCGCCCGGAACCTCGTCACCGGCGCCTACGAGCGTTACGCCGGCGACGCGGTGGTGCTCTGCACCGGCGGCTATTCGAACGTCTTCTTCCTCTCGACGAACGCGAAGTCCTGCAACGTCACGGCGGGATGGCGCTGCACGAAGCGCGGCGCCTTTTTCGCCAACCCCTGCTTCACGCAGATCCACCCGACCTGCATCCCGGTCTCCGGGGAGTACCAGGCGAAGCTGACGCTGATGAGCGAGAGCCTGCGCAACGACGGGCGCGTGTGGGTGCCGCGCTCCGCCGGCGACAAGCGGCCCGCGATCGACGTCCCCGAGGGCGAGCGCGACTACTACCTGGAGCGGCGCTACCCGAGCTTCGGCAACCTCGTCCCGCGCGACGTCGCCTCGCGCGCCGCCAAGGAGCGCTGCGACGCGGGGTTCGGGGTCGGCCGCACCGGACAAGCGGTGTTCCTCGACTTCCGCGACGCGATCGCGCGCGACGGCGAGGACGTGATCCGGAAGAAGTACGGCAACCTCTTCCAGATGTACGAGAAGATCACCGACGAGAACCCCTACCGGCAGCCGATGCGGATCTACCCGGCCCCCCACTACACGATGGGCGGCGTGTGGGTGGACTACAACCTGGAGTCCACCGTGCCCGGGCTCTTCGTGCTGGGTGAGGCGAACTTCTCCGACCACGGAGCGAACCGGCTGGGAGCGAGCGCCCTGATGCAGGGCCTCGCCGACGGATACTTCGTCATCCCCTACACCATCGGCGGGCACCTGGCCGGACGGAAACTCGAGCCGGTCGACACGGGACATCCCGCGTTCGGGGACGTCGAGACCGAGGTCAGGGAGCGCACCGATCGCCTCCTCGCCGTCGATGGGCGGCGCACGGCCGAGAACCTGCACCGCGAGCTCGGCCGGATCATGTGGGACTACTGCGGCATGGGCCGGAACGCCGACGGGCTCCGCGGCGCGGTCGAGAAGATCCGCGCGTTGCGCGCCGAGTTCTGGGAGAACGTACGAATTCCCGGCGGAACGAACGAGTTCAACCAAACGCTCGAGTACGCCGGGCGGGTCGCCGACTTCATGGAGTTCGCCGAGCTCATGGTCGAGGACGCCCTGGCGCGCGAGGAATCCTGCGGCGGCCACTTCCGGGAGGAGCACCAGACCGAGGAAGGCGAGGCGCGGCGCAACGACGAGGAATTCACCCATGCCGCGGCCTGGGAGTTCCAGGGGCTGGACGAGAAGGCGACGATCCACCTCGAGCCGCTGGACTTCGAGCACGTCAAGCTGACCCAGAGGAGCTACAAATGAGCGGGGCGAACCCCGACACCATGCGGATCACGCTCAAGGTCTGGCGGCAGAAGGACACCGACGCCGCGGGGTCGTTCAAGACCTACTACCTCCACGACGTCTCCCCCGACATGTCGTTCCTCGAGATGCTCGACGTCCTGAACGATCGTCTGATCCAAACCGGTGACGAGCCGGTCGCTTTCGACCACGACTGCCGCGAAGGGATCTGCGGCATGTGCTCGCTGGTGATCAACGGCCAGGCGCACGGCGGCGACGCCGGGACCACGGTCTGCCAGCTCCACATGCGTCGGTTCGCCGACGGCCAGACGATCCACGTCGAACCCTGGCGCGCGAACGCGTTCCCCGTGGTGCGCGACCTCGTCGTCGACCGGAGCGCTTTCGACCGCATCATGGCGGCCGGCGGCTTCATCTCGGTGCACACGGGCTCCGCCCCCGATGCCAACGCGATCCCGATTCCCCAGGAGACCGCCGAGCAGGCGATGGACGCCGCGGCCTGCATCGGCTGCGGGGCCTGTGTCGCGGCCTGTCCGAACTCGGCCGCGATGCTCTTCGTGAGCGCCAAGGTCAGCCACCTCGGCCGCCTCCCCCAGGGCAAGGCCGAGAAGGATCGCCGCGTCGTGGCAATGGTCCAGGCCATGGACGCGGAGGGCTTCGGGAACTGCACGAACCACTTCGAGTGCGAAGCCGCCTGCCCGAAGGAAATCAGCGTCGAGAACATCGCCACGATGAACCGCGAGTTCCTGGTCGCGAGCTTCCGATCGCGAGATCTGGGCTGAGAAGCGGGGTCGGCCTGTAAGGGAATCCCGCCCAAGGGGAAAGCCGCTACGGGCCGGGAACACGGCTTCCTCCGGTGCGGAGGCGCCCTAGGACAGACCCGGATCCAGGGGGTTGCCACCCGCCCTGGGGACGCTAGAACAGGCATTCTGCGGCGTCTCGATCCGGGCCCCTCAGCACGCTGGAAAGCGGGTTTCCTGGTATAGGCTTTGCTCCGGGCGCTCGCTCCAGAGTCCCGGTCCACCCCGACCGGTCCCCACTTCCTTCCTCATCCAACCAATTCCACGCAGCCATGAAGAAACTCCTCGTCGCGTCCGCCCTCGCAGCGGGCGCCACGTTCGGCCTGCACGAGCTGTCGTTCTCCCACGGCGGGACCTATCGGGGCCCCGGCGACACGGTCCCGCCCGGTGGTGGCGGTTCCGGCGGCGGCGGCGGCCCGTCCACGCCCGGTCCTTCCGGTCCCTCCTCGCCCGGTCCCTCGGGTCCGAGCTCTCCCGGCCCGGTCGGCCCCGGCACGCCCGGCGGCGGTCCCGGCGGCGCTCCCGCGGCGCCCAGCACCGGCGGAGGCGGCGGCGGCGGCCCCGACCTCACCGCGTGGACTTTCTGGTGGGAGTTCAACAAAGAGCCCTACCTGAACCTGAAGTCGCACATCCACTCCGGCGGCGTCACGACCGGCTCCGACGGCTGGTTCCTCGGCCACGGGCAGAAGAAGCAGGCCAAGGACAGCCTGCGCCCCTCGGAAGAGCAGATCCGCCAGAAGGTCGTTCCCGCACTCCTGCGCGCGCTGGAGAACGAAACGAACAACGACATCGTCACCGGCTGTCTGATCGCGCTCGCCAAGATCGGCGACGAGAAGGACGAGAGCGGTGCCTCGAAGTTCGAAGAGGCGATCAAGCCGCACCTCAAGAGCAGCGTTCAGGAGATCGCCGAGACCGCGGCCGTCGCCCTGGGCATCCTCGCGAACGACAGCTCAATCGATCTCCTGGTCGACATCCTTCGCGACAACGCCAACGGTCGCAAGGCCGTCGGTGGCGGCGAGGTGACGCTGCGGACGCGGGCGTTTGCCGCGTACGGCCTCTCGCTCATCGGCGCGCGCACCGCCGACGAGGGCAACCGCACCAAGATCGTCGAGAACCTGATCGACGTCCTCAACACCGACGATTCCTCGGTGCGCGACATCCGCGTCGCCTGCCTGGTGTCGCTCGGCCTCGTCCCGCTGGACACGATCCAGCCCGCCGAGGCCCCGGCCGAGGGCGAGCTCCCGGTGGCCCACAAGAGCCGCCAGGGTCAGATGGAGTTCCTGCTCTCCTACTTCCGCGACGAGGACAACCACTACCTGGTCCGCGCGCACGCCCCTGCGGCGCTCGTGCGGATGCTGGACGGCCTTCCGGCGGAGATGCACGACTCCTACAAGCAGACCCTCGCCACCGAGCTGCTAGAGCGTTCGGGCAAGAAGTCGAAGGAGACCAAGGAGGTCATCCAGAGCTGCGTTCTGGCCCTCGGCCAGCTCGGCGACCGCGACAGCGACAAGCTGGACACCGAGATCCGCAAGGCCCTCATGGCCGCGCCCAAGGACCTCAGCGACCAGCAGGCGCGCAACTACTCCCTGATCGCCCTCGCGCAGGTCGGCGGAGCCCTCGGCAACGCCGCCCCGCCGAAGAAGGACGACACCGCCAAGCACCTGATGAACACCATGGCCAAGGGCAAGAACGCCCAGAAGCCGTGGGCGGGGATGGCGATCGGCGTCATGGGACGCAAGCTGTCCGACGCCGGCGAGCCGCCGTCGACCGACATGACCGCGGCGCTGCGCTCCGCGCTCGCCGAGGAGAAGGCGGCCGACAAGGTGGGCGCCTACGCCATCGCAGCGGGCATCCTCGGTGACACGGGCGCGACGGAGGTCCTGCTCGAGAAGCTCGACCGCATCAAGGAGGACGAGGCGCGCGGCTACGTCGCCGTCTCGCTCGGCCTGATGAACGCCCGCGAGGCGATCGAGCCGATCCAGGAGATCATCTCCGACTCGAAGTACCGGCCCGACCTGCTCAAGCAGGCCGCGATCGGCCTCGGGCTGCTCGGCGACAAAGAGCTCGTGCCGGAGCTGATCGACATGCTCGAGAACGCCAAGGGTCTCGCGACCCAGGCGGCGCTCTCGTCGGCCCTCGGCTCCATCGGTGACGCCCGCTCGATCGACCCGCTGGTCGAGATGCTCGAGAACAAGGACATCACCGACAGCGCGCGCGGCTTCGCGGCGGTCGCCCTAGGCATCGTCGCCGACAAGGAGCCGCTTCCCTGGAACTCGAAGATCGCCGTCGACCTGAACTACCGGGCTTCGACGCCGACCCTCAACGACCAGGAAGGCACCGGGATCCTCAACATCCTCTAAAGGATCCCGAAGGAAGGAAGCACGGCCGTCTGGGCGGGAGCTCCCGTCCAGACGGCCGTTTCTTTGGGGGAGAGCTCGCTACCCGAGGGGAACGCCTTCCGCCCCTCCGCCACCGCCGGAGCATCGTTCGGCGCCGGTACACGCTTTGCGTTGCCTTTGCGTTTGGACGGCGCGTGCGTACCACGCGCGCCTTCGCTCACCGATCGAATCCATCCAAAGGAAGCCATGAAGTACCTGCGCACCGCGCCGCTGGCGGCATCGCTCGCCGGAGCGGCGGCGCTCGCCGTGACGACCCCGAGCTTCGGGCACGGCGGCACCTATCGAGGGCCCGGCGACACGGTTCCTCCGGGCGGAGGGCCCGGCGGTCCGTCCGGCGGCCCGACCTCGCCCGGCGGGAGCGGTCCCACGACCCCCGGGGACAGCGGGCCGACGAGCCCGCTCGGTCCGAGCTCGGGCGGTCCCGGACAACCGGGACAACCCGGCCGCGGTTCCGTTTCCGGCGGAGGCCCCCCGCCCGCTGATCTGACCGCCTGGACGTTCTGGTGGGAGTTCAACAAGGCTCCCTATCTGAACCTGAAGGACGCGATCCACCGCAAGGAGGCGGAGTCCGGTTCGGACGGGTTCTACCTCGGCCAAGGCTACAAGAACCAGGGCCCGGCCACGTCGCGCCCCACCGACGAGCAGGTGCGCGACGTCATCGTGCCCGCGCTGCTCGCGGCCCTCGAGCGCGAAACCGACAAGGACGTCGTAACGGCTTGTTTGATGGCCCTCGCCAAGATCGGGGACCAGAACGCCGAGGACGGCACGTCGAAGTTCGAGGGCGTCATCGCTCCCTACCTCGGCTCCGCCAACCAGGAGATCGCGGAGACGGCGGCGATCGCGCTCGGCATCCTGGCCAACGACACGTCGGTCGCGACGCTTTCGGCCCTCCTGATGGACGACGCCGAGGGTCGCGCTCTCGTCGGCGGCGGCGAGGTCGACTACCGGACCCGCGCCTTCGCCGCCTACGGCCTTGCGCAGATCGGCAAGCGAACGGGGAGCGAGGTCGTCCGCCAGACGATCGTCGACCGCCTCGTGACGGTGCTCGAGTCCGAACGGAGCGCCTTCTGGGACGTCAAGGTCGCGGCCCTGATCGCCCTGGGCATGACTCATCTCGACACACTCGATCCGCCGGTTGACACGCCTCCGGAGGAGGTCCGGCCGTCGATGGGCCAGACCGCGCAGCTCGATTACGTGCTCGCCTTCCTCCGCGACGAGGAACAGAACGACCTGGTTCGCGCGCACGCGCCCACGGCACTCGCGCGGCTCGTGGCGAATCTGCCGGCGGATCTGGATCACGCGCGGCGAGCCGAGGTCGAGGACAAGGTCGCCGAGGCCCTCCTCGAGCCGCTCGGCAAGCGCTCCAAAGATGCGCGCGAGGTCGTGCAGAGCTGCGTCGTCGCCCTCGGCCTTCTGGCCGACAACGACGCCGACCCGCTCGACGTCGAGATGCGAAAGGCCCTCATCCGGGCCTCTTCGGACCTCGACGAGCAGTCGAAGCGGTTCGCGCTCATCGCGCTGGCGCAGGCGGGCGGCCGCATGGGTGAAGGCGACGAGCCCGACGCCGGCGTCAAGGAAGCGTGGAGCCACCTCGGCCGAAGGCTCGGCTCCGGCAACCAGGCGTTCAAGCCTTGGGCCGGGATGGCCCTCGGCGTCCTGGGGCACGCCCTCGGGGAAAGCGACCAGGAGCTCCCGAAGGGAGCCGCCGTCGCGCTGCGCACCGCGCTCGTGGACGAGACCTCGCCCCAGGTCTACCCGGCCCTCGCGATCGGCGCGGGCCTGCTCGGAGACCACGAATCGAAGCCGATTCTTCGCGACCGCTTCCAAGGCGCTCGAGAGGATGAGGCCCGCGGCTACACCGCCGTCGCCCTCGGGCTGTTGCGAGACCACGAGGCGAAGAGGTCGATCCAGAACACCCTGAAGAAGTCCGAGTACCGCCCGGAGCTTCTGAAGCAGTGCGCGATCGCCCTCGGACTGCTCGGCGACAAGGACGTCGGCCTGCAGCTCGTCGACATGCTCAAACGAAAGAGCACGCTCGCGAGCCAGGCGGCGATCGCCACCGCCCTGGGCTTCATCGGCGACACGGATTCCGTGGATCCGCTCGTCGACCTCCTGCGCGAGGCGAAGCAGCCGAAGGCCCGCGCCTTCGCCGCCGTCGCACTGGGCGTCGTGGCGGACAAGGAGCGGCTCCCGTGGAACTCCAAGATCGCGGTCGGGCTGAACTACCGGGCCGCGACCGGGACCCTCAACAACCTGGAGGGGACCGGCATCCTGAACATCCTCTGAACTTCGGAGCTGGGAGGCTTCGATGGGGTCGCCCGGGTCCTGGACCCTCCCGGGCGGCCCCACCTAACGTTAAAGCGGGCGAACGGGCCTGATACCGGCTAGCCTGGTTGCACTAGGCGGGGTGGCGGTGCTCCCAGCCTCCCACCAACCCCTGGACCGCCTTTGGGAACCATGCAGACCGTTCTCCGCGCCAGCGCTTCGGTCCTCGCGGGCCTCCTCCTGACCGCATCGGTCTCGGCTCACGGCTCCACCTACCAGCCCCCGCCGAGCACCGTGCCCGGGCCGGGAACCGCTCCGCCCGGCAAGGGCGGCACGCCGATCCCCGACCCCACGAAGCCCACCTATGGCGGCAATCCCGTGGCCACGCCCGGCAACCCGACCGCCACGCCCGGCGGCCGGCAAACCGGCGGCGTGGACCGGACCCGCTGGACGTGGTGGTGGGAGTTCAACCGCGAACCCTACCTGCGGCTCAAGCACCACGTTCTGGGCGGCGACCCGGTCACCGGGGAGGACGGGTTCCTGGGGCTCGATCCCGACGGCGGCGCGGACCTGCGTCCAACCACCGCCCAGATCCGCGACGAGATCCTTCCGGCGCTCGTCGGCGCGATCGAGCGCACGCGTCAACCGGACGTCGTGTCGTCGGCCTTGATCGCGCTCGGCCGGGTCGGCGACGATCTTCCCGAGAGCGACCGCGCCGGGATCGCGGAGCGCATCCGGCCGTTCCTCAAGGAGGATTCGCTCGAGGTCGCCGAAGCGGCGGTGATCGCGCTCGGCATCCTCGGACACGAGCCGAGCGCGCCGCTCCTCGCGTCGCTGCTTCGCGACGACACGATCGCCCGCCAGGCCGTCGGGGGCCGCGCGGTGAAGACGCGCATGCGCGCGTTCGCGGCGTACGCCCTGGGGCTGATGGGAAACGCGACGACGCGGGAGGACGTGCGGCGCTACGCGGTGCACGAATTGGCGGCGGCCCTCGCCGAGGAAACCGATGGGCCGAGCCCGGACGTCGAGGTCGCCTGCGTGATCGCCCTGGGGCTCGCTCCGGTGGAGGACAGGGGAGAGCTCCCCCCCACCGCGCAGCGGCGCGGCAAGGCGCGCGTCGACCCCGGCCCGGCGGCCGCCACGCTGGGTGGCCAGGTCGCGTTCCTTCGGGAAGTCCTCGCCGACAAGAAGCGCGACGACCTGGTTCGCGCGCACGTCCCCGTGTCTCTCGCCCGGCTCTATGCGGCTTCCGACGGTCCTAACCGCGGCGCGATCAAGGCTCGGCTCGCGCCGGACTTTCTCGCGCGAATCGCCCCGATGCGGCGCGAGCCCCGCGAGCTGGTGCAGTCCTGCGTCATCGCCCTGGGATTCCTCGGCGACAACGACGCGGACGAGCTCGACGCCGAGATCCGAAGCCGTCTGATGGGCATCGACGGCCAGCACCCGGACCTCGGCGTGCGCCACTTCGCGCGCATCGCCCTCGGGCGCTGCGGTGGTCGCGCAGGCGAGAGCCCGGCGGAGGGCGTCGACGCCGTCAGGCGCTTTCTGCAGACGGAGCTCGCCAAGGGCAAGGCCGACGAGCGCCCGTGGGCCGCCCTGGGCCTCGGGATCCTCGAGCGCGCGCTGCTCGACGAAGGCGCGATTCCCAACCGCACGTCCACGAAGGCGCTTCGGGTCGCTCTCGTGGGCTCCAAGGCGCCCGACGAGATCGGCGCGACCGCCCTCGCGGCGGGCCTGGTGCGCGACGTCGAGGCCGAGTCGCCGCTGCTCGACAAGCTCGCCGGAACCCGCGACGACGAAGCGCGCGGCAGCGTCGCCGTCGGGCTAGGCCTCCTCGGCGCGCGCACCGCGGCGGCGCGGGTGCGCCGGGTCGTCGAGGAGTCGACCTTCCGCCCGTTGTTGCTGCGCGACGCCGCGACCGGGTTGAGCCTGCTCGGGGACAAGCAGGCGGTACCGGCGCTGATCGCCATGCTCGGAGACGCGCGCTCGCTGTCCTCGCAGGCCGCCATCTCGAGCGCGCTGGGGCGGATCGGCGACGCACGCTCCATCCAGCCTTTGGTCGAGATGCTGAACGACACGAACGTCACCGACCGCGGACGAGCCTTCGCCGCCGTTGCGCTCGGCATCGTCGGCGACACCGACGAGCTCCCCTGGAACACCCCGATCGCGGTCGGCGTCAACTACCACGCCGCCCCGGTCACACTCTACGACGACGAGGGCCTAGGGCTCTTGAACCTCCTTTAGGCCATGCGCATCCTCCGAAACTCACTACCCCTCGCCGCAGCCGCGCTCCTTGCCGGCTCCGCCGTCGGCCTGCAGACGCCGGGGGGATCCGACCCCGGACAGGGCTCCGTCGGCGGCGGCGGCGACGGCTCGACGACCAGTCCGATCGACGACCGCGGCCAGCCCGGCTACGACGGTCCCGGCGATACGGTACCCGGCGACCCGCCCACCGACCCGCCGTTCGATCCGGGCGGTCCGCCGCCCGGCGACCCCGGCGGCCCGCCGCCGCCGGGACCCGGATCCCCTCCCCAGCCGCCGGGCTCGCCCCCGCCGCCCGACATCGGCAATCCCGGCACGACGCCGCTCCCGCCGCTCGCGCCGTCGGGACCGCTGACCCCGACGGACTTTGCGAACCTCGACCTCACGCAGTGGACCTGGTGGTGGGACTTCAACAAGGAGCCCTGGCTCGCCCTCAAGGACCGGATCTACGCCGCGGACGCGTACACCGGCGGCGACGAGTACTACCTCGGGCACGGCGCCAGGGACCGCGGTCCCGCCGAACGGCGACCGAGCGACGCCGACGTCTACGGCAAGGTCGTCCCCGCGCTCCTGCACGCGCTCGACAAGGAGAACGCCGACGACGTGATCGCGGGCGCCCTCATCGCGCTGGCGCGCATCGGTGAGGATCGCGAATCCGACAAGAAGCAAGGCTACGCGAAGGCGATCACGCGCTTCCTCTACGACGGCGACCAGGCCGTGCTGGAGACCGCGGTGTGCGCTCTCGGCATCCTGGGCGACGACTCCTCCGCTCCCCTTCTCAGCAACCTGCTCCAGAAGAACAAGGAGGGAAGGACCGCCATCGGCGGGCGCCGCGTGTCCGCGCGGACGCGCGCCTTCGCGGCCTACGCCCTCGGGCTGCTCGGCCACCAGACCGCCAACGCCGACGTGCGCCACTACGCCGTGCACCAGCTCGTCTGGGCGCTCGAGACGGATCGCTCCGGGACGCAGGACGTGCAGGCGGCCTGCGTCGCGGCGATCGGCATCATCCCGGTGGCGGACACGGAACCTCCGCTGGAGCCCAAGGTGCGCCGCCGGGACGGGCCGCGTCCCCCGGGCTCGTCCCTCGCCGGTCAGATCGACTACCTCTTGGACCTTCTGGGGCAGAAGCGACGCGACCGGTTGGTGCGCGCCCAGGTGCCGATCGCCCTGGGCCGCCTGGTGCAGGCCTCGAACGGACCCAACCGGGAAGCGCTGCGCGCCGCGGTGGCCGAGGAGCTCCTCGACCGGGTCGCCGCCCACCGCCGCGAGCCCCGCGAGGTCATCCAGTCCTGCACGATCGCGCTCGGCATGCTCGGCGACAACGATACCGACGACCTCGATCGCCGCATCCGGCGCCGACTCGTGCGCATGGAGGACACCACCAACGACCTGCCGACGCGCGAGCTCGCGCTGATCGCGCTGGGTCGCGCCTGCGGCCGCGCGGGCGCGGGCGAGCCGGACACGCTGCGCGACGAACGCAATTACCTGGTCCACGAGCTCGTTCGCGGCGGCACGACGATGCGTCCGTGGGCGGCGCTCGCGATCGGCATCATGGAACGCGGTGCCGCGGGCGGAGGCGGAAGGCCGAACGCCGGCGCCGCGAAGACGCTGCGGCTTAGCCTGGCGGGCGCGCGCTCCGCCAGGGAGATCGGCGCGTATGCCATCGCCACCGGGCTCCTGCAGGACCTCGAGAGCGAAGACGTCCTGATCGCGAAGCTCCGCACCGTCGACGAGGAAGAGGCCAAGGGCCACACCGCGGTCGGCATCGGGTTGGTGCCCGCGCGCAAGGCCGAGGATCAGCTCGTGGCCATCCTGCGCCGCTCGACCTACCGGCCGTCCCTCCTGCGCGATTCGGCCACGGGCCTCGCGGTCATGGGACACGACGCGGTCGGGGGTGAGCTGACCGCGCTCCTCGCGAACGCGCGCGGACTCGCCTCGCAGACCGCGATCTGCACGGCCCTCGGACGCGTGGGCGACGGCGCCGCGATCGACCCGCTGCTCGAGCTCTTGACCGACGCGACGCTCCCGTCGCGCACCCGCGCATTCGCGGCCGCCGCCCTCGGCTGGGTGGCGGACAAGGACGACCTGCCCTGGAACACGGTGCTCTCGGTCGACGTGAACTACCACGCCGCGACGCCCACGCTCTTCGACACGCAGGGCTTCGGCATCCTCAATCTCCTCTAGCGAGCATGCGCTTCCACTTCGTTGCCGCCCTGGCCGCGCACCTCGCGCTGGCGCCCGCACTCGTCGCGCAGTGCGATCCGCCGACCGCGGGACCGGGGCCGGGGCCGGCCAGCCCGGGACCCGGCTTTCCGCTGGCCCCCGGCACCGGGCCGACCGGACCCGGCGGTCCCGGCCGGCCGACGGTGACGGGCGGGGGCACCGCCGCGGCGATCGGCGACGAGGCGCACTGGTCGACCTGGTGGCTGCTCCACCGCGAGCACTACCTCGATCTCCGCGCGCACGTGCGCGACGACGGTCCCGTCTCGGGCACCGAGAGCTTCTACCTCGGCCGTGGCCAGACCGACGACGTCCGCCGAGCGAGCTTGGGCCCCGGCCCCGATCAGCTTGCGACCGACGTCCTGCCCGCAGTGCTCACCCTCCTCGCCAAGGATCCGCCGGCGCAGATCGCGGGCGGCGCGCTCCTGACCGCGGCGAAGACCGCGCGCGCGCTCGACACGCTGACGCGTGCGAACACCGCAGCGGTCCTGCGCGAGTACCTCGCGCACGCCAACCGCCCCGTCGCGGAGGCGGCGGTCATCGCGCTGGGGCTCCTGGCGCACGAGATGGAGGCGCCGCGCCTCGCTTCCCTGCTGCACGACGAAGCCGCGGGACGCGAGCTCCTGGGCAAAAGGCGGGGCGAGGTGCCGCTGCGCATGCGCGCGATGGCGGCCTACGCCCTGGGCCTCCTCGGCCGTCACACGTCGCGGGAGGACGTGCGCCGCTACTGCGTTCACCACCTCGCCCGCGCCCTCGAAGAGGATCTCTCGGCGACGCGCGACGCCGAGGTCGCCTGCGTGCTGGCGATCGGCTGGATCCCGCTCGCCGACGGCGGCGCGGTCGTTTCCGACGACGGCGGCGACGTACCTCCGAGCGCTTCGCGCGACGGCCAGCTCGCGCTCCTCGCCGGCATCCTGAGCGGCGACTTCCAGCACCGGCTGCCCCGGGCCAACGCGGCCACGGCGTTCGCCCAGCTCCTGGCGGACCTCCCAGAGGAGCGGCGCGATGCGTGGAAGGAGCGGGTGGTACCGGACATGCTGCGCGCGATCGACTCCAAGGCGCGCGAGCCGCGCGAGGTCGTCCAGAGCGTGGTGCTCGCCCTCGGCGAGCTCGGCGACGCGGACGACGACCCGCTCGACGCGCGCATCCGCCGCGCCCTGCGCGCCGTTCCCGAGGACCTGAGCGACCGCTTGGCGCGCAACGCCTCGCTGGTGGCGCTTGCGCGGATCGCGACGCGTCCCGGAAGGGAACCCCTCCCATCCGCGGCGACGACCACGATCGAGCGGCACCTGCTGCAGCACCTCGCCCGCGGACGCACCGACGCGCGGGCCTGGGCCGGCCTCGCCCTCGGCGTGCTCGGACGCGGCCTCGAGCGCGAGCAGGTGAACGTTTCCGCCGATACGCGCAACGCGTTGCGCGCGGCTTTCGCGACCGCGTCCAGCCCGACCGACGAGGCCGCCTACGCGCTCGCCCTCGGGCTCTGCCGCGACCACACGTCCGTCGACGCCCTGATCGAGAACCTCGGCGGCAGCGACCCGTTCCTCCGCGGGCGCTCGGCCGTCGCGCTCGGGCTCGCGGGCGACACCCGGGCCATCGAGCCCCTGCGGGAGCTCCTGCGCGAGTCCACCTCCCGTCCCGAGCTTCTGCTCGCGGCGTCGGAAGCGCTCGCGCTCCTCGCCGACAAGTCGGTCGTCCCCGAGCTGACGGCGATGCTCGCGCGCGCCGGCGCGATGGCGTCGCGGGCCACCGCGGCCGGCTGCCTGGGCCGGGTTGGCGACGCGCGAGCGGTGGAACCGCTCCTGAAGACCGCCACCCGCGCCAACCAGACCGACGCAGCGCGCGCCGCCGCCCTCGCGGGGCTCGGCCACGTCGTCGCCCCCGACCCGCTTCCCTGGAAAGCACCCCTCTCCCTGGCACTGAACCTGCAGGCTGCCCCGGCGACTCTGATCGATGCCACCGGGGCGGGCCTCCTCAACCGCCCATGACGCAGCCAAGCCCCTCCCCGCCGTAACCCGCCCGAAACCCGGGATATCCATATTGGGAAGCATGAAAGCCGCGGTCCAAACCTGCCTCTTCGTCGGACTCCTCGCCTCGCCGTTCGCGCTCCCAGTCGCCGCCCAGGGCGGCCACGGTGGTGCCGGCGGAGGCGGCGCCGGGGGGACCTACACCGGCCCCGGTGACACCACTCCACAGCCGACGCCCAACGACTCCCCGCCCCCGCCCCCCACGCCGGGGCCCTCCGACACCGGCGGCGGTACCCGCGGCGGCCAGCCCGGGCCCGGCCAACCGCCGACGCCGGCCAACCCGGGGGGGCTTCCGACCGGCGTCGCACCGCCGCTGCCGCCGGACGAGCCCACCACTCCCGACGGCCAGCCGCCGGTGGCCGACGCGAGCTCCTGGCAGCTCTGGTGGCACTACAACCGCTGGGATTCGCTGCCCGTCGGCCGCGCCCGGGAGCTCCTGGCCACGACCGGCGCGAGCGAGTTCTTCCTCGGGCGCGGGCAGAAGCCGCAGACCGCCGGCATCCTCCGCGCGAGCGAGCAGGAGATCACGACCGTCGTGCGCCCGGCGCTCTTGAACGTCTTGCGCCAAGGAGGTCGAAACGAGCTTGTGACGCACGCCCTGCTCGCGCTCGCAAAGTTGCGCGATTACCAGGTACAGGGCACGTGGACCTTCGACGCGGCGGCGCGCCACTACATGCGCGACAACAACCAGGACGTGGCCGAGAAGGCTCTGCTCGCCCTCGGCGTCCGCGGCAAGGCGTCCTCGTTCCAGCTTCTCTCGGCCGTGCTCGCCGACGACCGGGTGGGACGCGACCTCGTCGGCCGGTCGCGCGTCGGCCACCGCCTGCGGGCCTACGCGGTTTACGGGATGGCCCTGCTCGCCGACCGCAACACCGATCCGGGGTTCCGCGCCAAGGTCTACAACCGGCTCGCGTTCGCCCTCGAGGACGATCGACCGGAGGTTCGAGCCGCCGCGGCGATGGCGATCGGTTTCACGGCCCTGCCGCCCGCTCCGACGGCCGGCGACGTCACCGCGGCGCCGAAGACCCCGACGCGGGAGCAGCAGGTGCAAACCCTGATCGCCTTCTTCCAAGACAAGAAGAAGGGCATGCTCCCCCGCTCGCAAGCGCCGAACGCCCTGGCGCGACTGCTCGAGGACGCGCCCGAGGCGCTCCGCGAGGAAGGCGCCCGCGCGCTGCTCGCGGCCACCGGCCGGCGTTCGTCGGAGCCGACGGAGGTTCGCAACGGCGCGGTGATCGCGCTCGGGAGCATCGGCAACGCCGGCGCCACCGCGCTCGACGCGGACATCCGCGATCAGCTCGAGCGTGTCATCACGGGCCCGGGAGCGGATCGCGTGACGCGGTACCTCGCCTTGATCTCGCTCGCGCAGGTCTCGCGCCGCATGGGCGAGGGCGAGGCCCCTCTGGCCGCGATGCCGCAGACCCGCCGCTTCCTGCTGCGCCACTTCGCCCGCAGCCGCGGGCAGACCATGGCGTGGACCGCCCTCGCGCTGGGTCTGCTCGAGGAAAACGCCGCGGAGCGGGGCGACATGCCCTCGTCCGACGCCGCCGACGCGCTGCGCACCGAGCTGAAGAAGAGCCGGTCCGCCGACGTCGTCGGGGCCGTGGCCCTCGGCCTCGGCATGATGCGCGACGTCGAGTCCCAGGACCTTCTGCTCGAACGCGCGAAGGAAGCCGGATCGGCCCCGGTACGCGGTTACGCCGCGCTGGCCCTCGGCATGATCGGCACCACCGAGGACCTCGAGCCGCTGCGCGAGCTTCTGCGCAAGTCGGCGAACCGGCCGGGCACGCTCCAGCACGTCGCCATCGGGCTGTCGCTTCTCGGCGACACCCAGACGGGGCCGATGCTGGCCGACCTCCTCACGCACGCCTCGTCGCCGGCCGTTCAGGCCTCGATCGCCGCGGCGATGGGGTGGGTCAAGGATCCCCGGCCGCTGCCCGAGCTCTCGAGCAGGCTGATCGATCGCGGAACGAACGACACGTCGCGCGCCTGGACCGCGGTCGCGGTCGGCCGGATCTGCGACCCCGAGGATCTGCCGTGGAACGCGCGGTTCTCGATCGGCGTCAACTACGACGTCGCGCTCCAGACGCTGGTCGACGCCGACACGCGCAGGGGATTGCTGGACCTGCCGTAAGCGGCGGCGTCACTTCTTCAGCGCCAGCCCGACGATTCCCAGTCCGGACGCGGCGAGAAGCGCGAGGGAGACCCAGCGCGCCCGCGCGAGCGCGGTGTCGCGCCGGCTGGCGGCCTGCTCGAGGCGCCTCGCTCGCCGCTCGAAGTCGGTCGCGTCCGCGGCCCAGGCGGCGCGCTCCGCTTCGGAGAGCTCTGTTCGCTGCACCGCCCGTCCGAGCCGCTCGGAGAGCGCAAGCGACGATTCGACGTCGCGCAGCCAGATCGCCGCCGAGACGGCGCGATGGAGCAGGAAGAGGTCCTCGGGAAAGAGCTCGAGCCCCCGCCGGGCGGTGGCCAGCGAGGCCGCGAAGTCGCGCGTCCGATAGAAGAGATCCACCTCTCCCCGGTGCCGCAGCAGCGGGTCGTCCACGGTTTGCAGCGCCTCCCAGGATTCGCCATAGGCCCCCTCGTCCATGAGCGCCCGCGCGGTGTCGTAGGCTTCGTCGACCGCCGGGGTCGCCGCGAGAAGGAGAACGGCCAGGTACGCGCTCACCCGCCGGCCCCCGCCAGGCGCGCGCGACCTTCCCGAAGCGAGCGCAGCTCCAGCTTATCGATGGGGTTCTGGTCATCGGTGAGAACGAGCCCCCCGTCGGAGACGACGCGGAACGACCCCGGAACCTCGAGCTGCGCGAGGAGCCGCCGCGCCACCTCGCCCGCCGGCGCCGCCAACCCTTCGCCTTCCAGGGGCAGCCCGCCGCCGCGACGGGCGTAGAGCACGAAGTTGCGCGAGCTCGGGACGCGCACGAGCAGGACCGGCGCGTCGAACGCCGCGCTGCAGGTGGACGCCACCGCCGAGACCACCGGGTCGTCGAAGCCGAAGCCGCCCAGGTTGGCCGCAAGCCAGCCTCCAGGCGCCAGCCGCTCGCGGACGGCGGCGAAGAACTCCCGCGTGGAAAGGTGCGGCGGGATCTCAACCTGGTTCGCGTAGCAGTCGAGCACGACGAGGTCCCAAGGTTCGTCCGGCGCGCGCAGCGCGACGCGCGCATCGACGCCGGACGCGACGCGCCGATCCTCCACGCCGTCGACGAGGTCCATGTGGGCCCGCGCGAGGTCGAGGACCGTCGGGTCGAGCTCGACGCCGGCCAGGTCCAGCGTCAATCCGGCCGGGCTCGCCCCCTCGAGCACCCGCCACGCCGTCCCCGCTCCCAACCCGAGCACCTGCACACGGAACCGGCCGGTCCCACCGCTCCAGTGGAGCGGGAGCGCGAAGTAGTTGTAGTAGTAGCCCTCGGGGAGCAACCCCGGCTCCGGCTGCCAGACCGACTGGAACGAGTCGAAGCCCTCGTTCACCTGGAGGTGACGCATCGGCGGGTCGAACGCGACGTTCTCCGCGACGCGGACCGACTGGTAGGCCGACTCCTCCGCGGCGAGAAGCTCCCAGCCTTCGGCCAGATCGGGTCCGGTGGCGCGCGAGAGCACGAGTCCCCCTCCCACGGCCAGCAGGGCCGCCGCTGCGATCGTCTTCGCTCCCCGGCCGAGCAGCACGGCGACGAGCCCGGCCAGGCCGAACGCGCACGCCGCTCCGAGAAACGTCGCGCTGAGCCCGATGCCCGGCACGAACCAGTGGCTCGTGCCGAACACGCCGACGAGGCTGCCCGCCGTCGAAGCGGCGAGCACGCGCCCCCCCGCCCGGCCGGCGTGACCTGACTCGACTCGCTGGACCGCCTCCACCGCGAGCGGGGCGACCGCTCCGAGCAGCGTCGCGGGCGGCAGGAACAGGACGAGCGACGCCGCGAGGCTACCCCAGAGGATCAGCGCGGCGGCTTCGTCCAGGGCGAGCTCGGACGGCAGGAAGAGCTCGGCCACCGCGCCGGCGCCGAAAGGGAGCCACGCGGTAAAGGCCGCCGCGACGCACAGCACTCCCCCGAGCCGCGCCAGCGGCAGCGCTCCCGCGGACAGGCGTGCGCCGACGAGATACCCCAACGACAGCGCGAGCAGGATGACGCCGATCACGTTGGTCCAGACGACGAGACTGGTGCCGAACCACGGAGCCAGCAGCCGGACCGCGGCCAGCTCCACGGTCATCGTCCCCGCGCCGGCCACGGTCGCCAGCGTCAGCACCAGGTGCGCCGAGGCGCGGGGTGGATCGGCCTCGGCCATGCTCCTCCGGCTACTCGGACTTCTTGGTCGGTACGTCGTACGTGTGCGAGTTGACGTACACGCGGCCGGAGTCGCCCGAGAGGAAGGCGAAGTCCAGCATCCGGTTCAGGTTGCGCGGGATGAAGTCCTCGTTCTCGGTCCCGTTGCAGATCACCTTCACCGGCTGGGCCAGGTCGACCATGAGGTCGTTGAAGAAGATCGTCACGGTGGCGATGCCGTCCGCATCGACGTTGATCGTGTTCGTGGCCCGGTCGATCTTCGCGTGAACGATCGGGGCCGCCTCGGGATCGAAGCCGTCGACGTGGAGCCAGTAGGCCCTCCGGGTCTTGACGTTGACCGGACTCAGCGAGACCTCCACCGGGTCCGCGTCGCGCGTGAGCTCGCCCAGCCAGGCCCAGATGTCCGCCTCGGAGCCGGTGGTGTTCAGCGTCACCGTCTCGATGCCCTGCTCCTTCGCCTTGGTCTGAAAGGCGGTGCACTTCTCGCCGGCCCCGGCGAAGTAGCACGGGAGATTGCGGAAGTTCGCCGGCGGCACGTCCTCGAGGTCGCCCGCGCGCCCGATCACGCCGGCGAAGACGTGCGGGAACATCGCGGCGATCTTCACGGCCGCGGCAACCCCCTCCTGGAACCCGGCGAGGTAGACGCGGTCGACGTCCACAGCGTGCGAGCTCTTGAGCTCGTTGAGCACCAGGAGCACCGTGTCGACCCCCCCGGGGTTGTCGCTCGTCCCCTGCTCCGTCCACATCCGCTCGTTCGAGGGCATGTTGCAGGAAGCGAGGATCGCGGTGTCGCGGCCCACGGGTTCCACCCAATGCTCGGTCAGGTGGTCCGTGCCGGTCTGCCCCTTCGGCGGGATGGAGATGAGGAGCGGATACGGGCCCTTCTTCGCGGAGTACGCCTTCGGCGTGTGCACCGCGTAGCCGACGTCCCCCCAGTCCTTCAGGCTGCCCTCGACCATCCGGCCCTTCTTGATGCCCTTGTCGGAGTAGGCGTTCGCGTAGTAGAAGGCCTTCTCCCAGTCCTCGGTCGACTTCAGGAACTTCTCGTCGTTCAGCTTCTTGGCGTTCGACTTGTCGAGCTTGTCGACCTCTTTCCGCAGCTTCTCGTAGGCCTCGTTGATCCCCTTGTTCTCGATCTTGGCCTCCCAGAGCGCAGCGATCGACTTCCCCAGCTTCTGCTGAGCGGTGGCCTTGAGGATCGCGTCCGCCGGCGCCGCCGCGGCGGACGCCAGAGTCAGAAGCCCGGTGGCGGCGGCGAGGGACACCAGGATGTGCTGTTTGCGCATGGCTCGGTGGTTCTAGTCCTTGCTCCCGGCCGCGGCGCCCGCCCGGGGCAGGAGCGCCAGGCCCCATCCGCGCGGGGCCCAGGGGCTGGGATCGTCGTCGAGAAGAAGGGCGCGGAAACCCGCCCGGGCTTCCGGGAGGCGACCGCGGTCGAGGTCGAGGCGCGCAAGAACCACGCCGGCATCGGCCGATCCTCGCGCGTAGGCGAAACCAAGATAGTCCCGAGCGCGCCGTTCGTCACCGCTTCCGAGGATCAGGATGCCCCGTTGGCTCCAGAGCTCCCCCGTCGGCCGTCCCGCCGCCTCCTCCCGGGCGATCTGGCCGGCCAGGCAGGCGTCCGCGAGGACCTCTTCGCCCATCCGCTGGAGCGTCAGGGCCAGGTCCATCGCGCTCCAGACGGCCGCGTAACGCTCGTGTAGCACCCGTTGGACTTCGCGCGCGCCGTCCAGCCGCAGGGCGACCGCCTCCTCCACGCCGATCTCCCACGCGAGCCGCAGGCGGTCGGCGGACACGGTCGTGCCGTCGGCGATCAACGCCACCGCCGCGCGCGCGCGCTCGGGCCCCGGGGCCTGCGCCGCCAGCGCG
>JANQEJ010000215.1 GCA_028278425.1 Planctomycetota bacterium
ATCAGGGCGCGCCAACCCCGTTCTCCGGATCCGAGCGCGCTGTCGGATTCCGAGCTCGTCGCGCGCGCCCGCCGGGGAGAGCGCGCCGCGGTCGAGACCCTCGCGCGCCGGCTGGTCTGCGTGCCGCGCATCCTGACGGCGATCAACGAGCGCGGGAATCCCGGCCTCTCCGCCCACGACCTCGAGGACCTGGCGCAGGACACGCTGATGCTCGTGCTGCGCAAGCTCGACGACTTCGGGGGATACGGGGAGCTCCGGGCGTGGGTCTACCGGTTCTGCTATCTCGAGTACATGAACCGGGTGCGACGCGAGAGCCGGCACTCCGCGGTCGTCCAGACCAGCCTCGGCGACGTGGCGGAGGACCCGGGTTGGGTCCCCGGCGCGCACCCCGTCGAGCTCGAGGATCTGGAGCTGTCGCTCGAGCGCCTGGGACCGCCGGAGGCGGACGTGATCCGCTTGAAGCACTACGATCAGTTGACGTTCGATGAGATCGGCCGGCGCCTCGGCATCTCGGCCAACACCGCCAAGACGCAGTACTATCGGGGCATCGCCCGCCTGCAACGCGAGCTGCGCGCGCTGGGAATGGAGGAGCCCGCATGAGTTCCCGCGACGAGGAACGCCTCGAGGTCCTCATCGGCCGGCTGCTCGGCGGCGACGCCTCCGAATCGGACCCGGAGGTGAAGGAAGCCATGGACGATCCCTCGTTCCGCGCGCGCCTGCAACAGGCGCGCGCCGTGGCCAGGGCGCTGGACGCGGGCGGCGCGGAGCGCCGGCGCGTTCTCGCGCGCGCCGACGAGCTCGAGCGTGCGCCGGGCGAGGCGTCGGTCGAAGGAAGCGTGCGCGCGTGGTTCGACCGTCGTTCGAGCGCTCCGCTCTCGCGGCGGCACCTCGCCGCCGCCGCGGTCCTGATCGCCGCCGGCGCGCTGCTCCTTTGGAAGTCGGTCGGCCGCGAGGACGTTCCCGAAGACGACGTCCCGCTCGGGCCCGGCGAGATCCGGCTTGAGAGCCCCGCCGGCGAGGTGGAGGCCTTCGACGCCTTCCGCTGGACCGCCAACCTCACCGGCGGGCGCCGCTGCCGCGTTCTCGTGTTCGACGCCTTGACGGGTGACGCGCTCCTCGAGTCCCCTCTCCTGGATGGGACCGCGTGGGAGCCCGATCCCGGCGCCACCGCGAGCTGGGAGGACGTCGAGTGGCAGGTGATCGTCGTCGACGCCGCCGGCGACGAGGTGGCCTCCGACCGTTGGCGCGTGCGGCGCTCCCCCTGATCGTCGCGCTGCTCTCCGCCGGAGCGTTCGCGCAGGACGCCGACGAGCGCGCCGCCGCGGCCGAAGCGCACTACGAGGCGCGCGAGGCGGAACGCCTCTCTCCGGCCGAGCTCGTGGCGGGGATCGCGCTCTACCGCGATCACGTCGCGGAGGACTGGCCCGCGTACATCGTCGAGAGCAACGCGGAGTGGCTCGTCGAACGTCCCGAGCTGCTCGCGGACGCGCCCCCGGAGTGGTTCGACGAGCTCGCGGAAGCCCACCGCGCCCTCCTGCGCGCGGGTCGGGACGAAAGGGCGTACTTCATGCTCCGCGACCTCGCGGGGTACTTCCGCCTGCGGGGCATGACGAAGCGGGCCGAGGAGGTGGTGTACGACGGCTACGCGCACTTCGGGCTGGACTCGGAGAGGTCGCCCTACGTCGTCGAGCAGTTGGTGATGCTGCACAGCGCCCGGCACGAGTGGCAGGTCGCGCTGGACCTGATCCACGCGATGCTGCCGCGCCTCGAGGACGTCGACGCCGAGGTCCGCTACAACCTGATCGCGATGCGGGCCGAGGTTCGCATCCTGACCGGGCTGCCCGACCTCGCGGTCGACGACGTGGACTTCGCGCTCGCGAACCTCGCGCGGCTCCGCGACGCGGGAGAGAAGTGTCTCGGCGGGCTGATCACCGCGATGAACCAGCGGGTCAACCTGCGCTTCGCGGCACAGCAGCACGAGCTCGTGATCGAGGAGATCGACCGTTTCCTCGAGCGGAACGACCGCTTGAGCCCCGCGGAAGAGGACCCGCGTTCCTACCGGCTCGCGACGTTCCTGCGCAGCAAGGCGATCGCCGCGATCCAGCTCTCCGAGGCCGACGCGGAGTACGCCGAGCGCGCCCGTTCGTATCTCGACGAGGCGCGCTCGGTGGCGGAGGAGCACGGGTACGCGACCGAGCTCTTCTCGATCGCCGCCTGGCGGGCGTACGCGGAGCTGCGGCACGGTCGCCTCGGAGCTTCGCGTGAGGCGGTGGCGTCCGCGCGGCGCATCCTCGACGGCCTCGAGGAGGCGTCCGTCGCCCAGCGGGCTGTCGTCGCGGCGGTGGCGTCCGCGGTCGACCGCGCGGCGGGCGCCGACGCGGACGACCTCCGCGCGCACGAGCGCGCGCTCGAGGCGATCCTCGACGAAGAGATCGAGATCTGGAGGAGCACGCCGCGCGAGGAGGGCGGCGTCGGCTTCCTGCAGTACGGCGACATGCGGATGCCGGCCAGCGAGCTCTTCACGCTCGTCGCGGAGCGGGACGACGGCGGACCCGCGGCCGCGTTCGACGTTTTGCTGCGGCTTCAGACCGCCGCGGGCTCGCTTCATCCCCGACTCGGCGAAGTTCCCGTCGACCTCGCCGCGGTTCGGGCCGGCCTCGTCGGGCCCGGGACCGGCCTCCTGGTCTACTTCGAGGGACAGGATCGCCTCCACGTGTTCGCGGTGGACGGCGAGGAAGTCGCCTACGCGGCGTCCACCGGGTGGTTTGCCGCGTCGCGCCGGATCAAGAGCTACGTCCGCCGCCTGCGCGCGCTCCCGGGCAGCGAGCGGATCGACGCGCTCCGGAGCAGCGGGCGGGAGCTCGTCGACACACTCTTGCCCCCCGCCGTGGCCCGGCGGGTCGACGGTTGGAAGGCCTTCTCCGTCGTCGGCGGCGAGGTCCTGCGCGGCCTGCCGTTCGAGGCGCTTCCCGGCCCTTCGGGCGGTTGGATCGGAGCGGAGAAGGCGATCGCACACCTGCCCTCGGTTCCCGCCGGCCTCGCGCTTCGCGCGCGCGGCGCGCGGCGCGGTGAGGCGACGAGATCGAGCGGCGTGTGCCTCGTGGCCGGAGCGGTGCTCCATCCCGAAGTGCGCGCGCGGTTTCCGGATCTCGCCGAGCTGCCGGTGGACCGCGCGCGCGCGCTGGCGCTCGTCGACGCGTTCCCGCGCGGAAGGGTCGACCTGCTCTTCGGACCCGAGGCGAACGCCGTCGCGCTGGCCGGCGGCAGGCTCGGCCCCGCGCGCGTCCTCTTCTTCCTCGCGCACGGCGTCACCGATCGCGCCCGCCTGCGAACGCCCGGGATGGCGCTCAGTCCGGCGCCGGGGACACCCGAGGAGATCGGGCTCTTCTGGTGCTCCGACGCCGAGGCGCTCGACGCGCCGCCGTTGACCGTGCTGGCGGTGTGCGGCTCCGGCGGCGGCAAGACGCGCGCGGGCGACGCGGAGGCCGCGAACCTCGCCGGCGCGTTCCTCCTGGCGGGCTCCGACGCCGTCGTGCTCCCGGACGCCGACGTGCTGCTGCGTCCGACCGAGGAGCTCCTCGGCGTCTTTCAGGAAGAGCTCGCGCGCGGCCTTTCGCCGGCGGAAGCGCTGCGCGCCGCGCGGGCCGCGTTGATCGAGGGCGGAGACTACGCCGATCCGTACTACCACGCGCAGATCCGGGCGGTGGGCTTGGCGCACGATCCGCTGTTCCCGAACGGTGCGCAGCCGGCTGCGAAGGCCTTTCCGTGGTGGATCGCGGGCGTCGCGGCGGGCGTAGCCGCGCTCTTCGCCCTGATCCTGCGCCGCCGCTAACCGCCGCCGGGGGGACCGCCTCCGTCGCGGCCGCCGCCGCTCGAGCCTTCGCCCCCGCCGCCCTGGGGGCCGGGGCCCGGCTGGCCGCTGCCCGATTCCTCGGCGACCACGTCGAACGTCTCGGTGTTGAAGCCGGCGGTGATGAACTCCTCCTGCGGGGAACCGTCGACGTTGACGTAAGCGCCGTACCCCTGACCCGGGTACACCGCGATCACGTCGCCGTTCCCATCGCGCTGCACGGAGCGCGTCAGGCAAAAGAGGATGGAGTCGTACAAATACGGCCCGACCTCAGGCGTCGGCATCTTGAACCCGACCGTGTCGCCGGAGACGAGGGAAACGTCGTCCTCGCGCAGCCACGGAGAAGGCACCAGCGGGTCGTCCGGCGTCGGCCTGTACCACACCAACACCTGGATGTCGGTGGCCCCCAGCGCGGCGCCGGGGTCGAGGTCCGGCTTCTTCACGAAGAACTTGAACTCCCCCTCCTCCAAGGCCCCCTCCGGCCGGGCGATCGTCACGCTGGCGGCGTCGATGTGGGGCGTCAGCGGCTCGTGTTTCACCTCGTTGCTCAGAAGGACCGATAGCTCGCTGGTCGCCTGAACCGCGCTGACGTAGTCGACGTCCCCGTCGTTGTCGAGGTCGAGCAGGCACGGAGTCGCCTGGTTGTTCAGCGCATCGGGGGGGTCCTCCCCGCAGCGCAGCGGCAGGAGCTCCGCGTCCGGAGGTTCGCCCTCCATGTCCTGGCTGAACACCGGGCCCGACGAATCCCCCAGGTTGCGCATCAGGCCGAGCGCCTCGACCGATCGGATGCTGAAGAAGAGGTCGTCGTCGCCGTCGCCGTCCCGGTCCGCGGAGCGGAGGGCGACCACACCCGGGTCGCCCTCGAGCTGCTCCGGCGCCGACATGCCCGTGTCGCTCACCGTCGCCATGTACTGCCAGACCCCTGCGGAGTGCGTGGCCACGTAAACGAGCCACTCCTGTGCCGTGCCCGCCTGCCCGACCTTCGTCATGGCCGCGCTCGTCATGATTCCGATCGGATAGGAAGCGGACGGCTGGCCGTTCGAGGGCAGGTCGAAGACGTAGAGCCCGTTCGCGGTCATCGCCGCGATCTCCGGCTCGGCGCCGCCGTCGCCGTCGAGGTCGACGAGGAGGAAGTCCTCGACGTCCTGCGGGATGTTCGCGGTGAAGAGCGGAGACGGGTCGGAGTGCCGGCGGAACGTCTTGCCGTCGCTCATCACCCCGTAGATGCGCTGCGGATTGCCCGACTCGACCCGGACGAGCTTCGCGCCCTCCCAAGTCGAGTCGGCCATGAAGACGACCTGCCAGAACGGCGGCGCGTACGTGCCGTCCCACGTCAGCTTGACGAGGCCTTGGGCGTTGACGATCAGGAGCGAGTCCTTCCCGGCGTCGCGCCAGACCGCCATGTCGTTGGCAAGCTGGTTGGAGCTCAGCGGCGACTCGAAGATCGACGGTGCGAACAGGAAGAGCGGCGAGCCGTCCTCCATGACGCAGACGTCCGCGAGCATGTCTCCGTCGAAGTCGCCGCCGACGGCTCCCGTGTACACGGGGACGCCGGTCGGGTCCATGTCGCGAAGCTGGCATTCGCAGGGCTCAGGGGATTGTCCGTGTAGCGCGGACGCGAGGAGAACGAGAGCCGGAAGGAGGGCGAGGTTCTTGTCCATGGCCGATCGCTTCTGTTGCGGGGGGAGCGCAACGGATTCTAGGACCGCCGTCGCGATCGCACAGGCCGCTGAATCCCGGAAATCGGAGACGCGCGAGCTCTTCCGGTTTTCTCAAAACCGCGCGCGCGACTCGCGACGTGCAGTCGGTGAGCGCGTCCACGGGATGGCTTCACGGCGCGATCTCCAGAAAGAGAATGCTCTCCGCGGGCATGTCGGGAAGCGCGATCTCCGTCGGACCCTGGAACGTCGTGAACAACGTCTTCGTCTGCGGCGTGACGCGGAACACGTTGTAGGTCACGGTCGCGCTGAGCCCGTAATCCTCCGGGTCGAAGTCGAGCTTCACCGCGTCCGCGGCGATCGGGCCCGCCGTGTGGTTGGCGAGCGCGATGCCCACGTCGCCGCTCGCGACGTCGCGCCAGACGCCCTGCACGAGCTTCGGCTTCGGCTCGAACTCCGAGACGGGGTAGCTGCGGGCGACCCACGGCAGAAGGACGCTGACCGTTTCGAGCGGATCGACCGTCGGGACGTCGCGCAGTCGCTTGCCGGTGCTGAGGAAGCGCTCGAGGTCGACCGTTCCGTTGTTCACGCCCAGGTAGCTGCAGAGCAGCCTCTGGTAGGCGTTCATCGCGACGTAGTCGGGGAACATGGGCGCGAGCGGATGCTCCCACGACCACGGCTCGATCAAGGGGTTGTGCGTGTACGTGAAGGCCTCGTTGCTGAAGAGCGAGTTGCCGTTGACGACGTCGTAGGCCATCACGTAAGCGGCTCCGCGCCGCGCCACCGCCCGGCGCTCGTCCACCGTGGTGTTGATCCCCGGCACGGTGGTCAGCGTCGAGTACTGGGAGTCCGGCGGATATGGCGGCGGGTTCTCCCCCGGGAAGACGAAGTGGCTGTCCTCCAGCGTGTACGGCCGCAGGGCGTTGCCGGGCCGGCCCACGGCGTAGTGGTGATAGAGGACCGCGTAGAGCGGCACCTTCACCGTGTGCGGGTTGTCGTCGCGCCCGTCCCAGTCGTCGTCGTCGAGCATGAGGTCGCTCCGCTCACGCTCGGCGTCGCGCCAGCCGGCGACGGGGATCGTCGATTCCTGCGCGCCCACCTCCTGCGCGACGAAGAAGATCCCGTCCGGGTTGGCGGCCCGGCCCGCGTCGAGGAGGCGTTCCATCGTGTGCGCGTAGCCGTCCGCGAGGTAGCTGCCGTAACCGGGGAGGTGCGAGTGTCCGTCCGCCACGTCGCCGAAGCAGAAGACGAAGTAGTCCAAGAGCAGGTTGTCGACGTAGAGGCCGTCGACGCCCGCGGTGGCGAGCTCGGCGGCGACGTCGTCCATGCGCGCCAGCCACTGTTCCTCGTGCGGATCGATGTACGACTGCGGCGGGTGATTCGCCGGCGGAGGGGGAGGCGGCCCGCCGAAGACGGGCTTGACGCAGGAGCACGCCCCGAACACCTGGAGGTTGCCGCCGATGCCGCGGAAGGCGATCTGATCCCACCCCTCGGCGAAGAACGTGTCGTTCGGGACGAACGTGCACGGAGCCGTCGGGGAGTAGCAGCAGAAGGACCCCGGCCCTCCGAACGGCCACTCGTGGGCGTAGAGGTGGTCGAGCAGGTACATGACGTGCGTCAGCCCGGCCTCGTCCAGCATCGCGATGTTGTCCGGCCAGAGGTCGTTCGCTCCATCGAGCAGGTACTCCCCCATCCCGCACTCGTCGTCGACCGTCCACTCGAGCCCGAACTGGAACGTCGCGACGTAGTCCAGCGTCGGTTCTCCGGCAGGTCCGAGCTTGAGCTTCTTGATGCGCGCGGCCATGTCGCCCAGGAGCGGATCGACCTCGCTGTAGTCGTCGACGCCGATCCCGAGGGGCAGGAGCATCTGCAGCCGCTTGAACTCGTCCGCGATGTCGTCCCGGTCGGCCAGGAGCTCCACGCCCGCGAAGAGCGTCGACTCGAGCCAGGCGAGGTAACGGCTCGCCGCGTCGTACCAGTCGCCGGTGAAACGCCCGACGCGCGCCTCGAGGTCGCCGTAGCTCGCGGCCTCGTTGAAGACGTCGTCGGTGTACCGCCGCAGGCGGTAGTCCATGCGGTCCGGCTCGCCGCCCTGCCCGGCGACGCGCTTGAAGAAGTGGCTCTTCGGCTCCACGGCGAGCTCGTCCGCGTGCTGCAGGTAGAGCCCGCGGCCCTGGTCGTCGTAATAGGCGGCGAGCTGCGCCACGTAGTGAAGCGCCGGCCGGTCGAACGTCGGCGAGTCCGGCTCGCCGATCGCCCAATCAGGCAGGTTCGCGGCCGGATCGGTGGTCAGGTAGCCGAGCGGATCGAGGAGCCGGTGCGTGACCCCGGCGTCTTCCTCGATGGAGAAGCGCAGCGCCCCCGACCAGAAGGCCCAGCCGGAGAGGTCGGAGGTCGCGGTGAGCTCCCAGTCGGCGGTGTCGGCTCCGTCGGCGAGCACCAGGGAGAGCTGCACGTCGATCGTGCCCGTCACGTCGCCGCCGGTGCAGCCCGTCCAGAAGAGGGTCAGCGTGCTCACCCCCCCGCCGGTCACCTTGATCCAGCTCACCGCCGGATCGCACCCCGCCGACTCGATCGACTGGATGCTCGGGTAGGCGAACCCGCGGTTGTTCAGGTCGAGCACCTCGAGCTCCCAGACGCCCGCCGCGCGGTGCCGGAACGCGTGCCCGGACGCCGCGTCGGTCACGTCGAGCTCGACGTCCCCCGTGGCGCCGTTCTTGAAGAACTTGAACTCGACGACGCCGTTCCCGAGGACGACGCCGTTGCCGTCCAAGACGCCGGACTGCGCCGAGGAGACCGTGGAGAGAACCAACACCAGAACCGCACCGAGCATTCGGTTGGCACGCATCGCTTGCACCTTCCGCGAGGGACGAACGGAGGCTCGGGTCGTGGCCGAGCACCTCGTTCACGTCGCGCGGGTGCCCGCCGGTTCTGAGAGGCTCGAGACTTCCGGCGAGCTCGAGGTCGCGCTGCCCGCGCACGCGTCCAGCGCGACCGCGGTCTCCCCCATGAAACCGACCGGACCGCCCTCGATCTCCTCGTAGCCGGCGAAGCCCGCGAGCAGGACGAGGTCGACGCCGCGCTCCGGGTCGCAGAGAGCGCGCAGCGTGCTCGGGCGAAAGCTTCCCCCGACGACGAGCAGGTCCACCAGGGGCCGGAGCGCGCGGATCTCCTCAAGGGCTGCGGCCGTCGGCCGCGGGAAGGCGACGTCGCGGACGTTGCGTTCCTGGAGCTCGCGCAGCGGGGCCAGCTCCAGGTGCTCGTTGAAGCCCGGTGTAAAGGTCGTCCGCGCCGACCGCGGCGGCGTCGTAGCGCAGCGCTCCCATCGCGCGCAGGACGTGTTTCACGTGGTGGCGGCGCTGGCGCGAGGGCGCCTCCTTCCGGAACGCGGAGGGACGCTGGGACAGCGGCGACGCGCAGCTCGCCCCGGGAACCGTGGTCGACCTGGAGATCGAGGCTCCGGGTTTCGTCCCGCGGCGTTATCGCTGCGCGGTCGGTCTCGACCCCGCGGAGAACGCGCGCGACGTGTACCTGGTCCGCAAGGCGCGCTAGTCCCTCAGGGCCGCACGCGAGCGACGCACACGCCGTCCACCGGCTCCGCGCCGTACTTGACGGCGAAGTACTCGACGAACGGCCGGTCGCGCGGGACCGCCGGCGACAGTACGACCGTGTTCAACCCGTGGTTGTCGATCAGCGCCTCCACGGTGTTCACCACGCCGGAGCGCTCCACGGCGAAGCCGAGGTTGTAGACCGGGCGGTCGAGGTAGACCGCGTAGACGAAGCCGTACGGGGAACCGAGCTTCGCGTCGTCCTCGATCCGGCTCCCGACGTCGGCCGCGAGGTCGGCGTAGAAGCGGTGGCTCTCCTCGACGTCCCCCCAGCGCGGCCGGAGGTCGAAGTCCCACGCCAGGAGCGCGACGAGGACCAGCGCCGCCGCCGCGGAACCGACCCGGGGGTGAAAGCGCCGGCCGGCGATCTGGACGACCTCGACCGCGTTCACGAGCGCGACGAGGAACACCGGCAGGACGTGGCGCGGGAGGAAGTGCAGGGTCACCGAGAGCACGGCGACGTTCGCGAGCGCGAAGAGCTCCGCGGATTCGCGCCGGCGCACGAGGACGAACACGGTGCTCCCGAGGAGGACCAGCGCGATCGCCGTCCCGCCGACGCCGCTTCCCGCCGCGTGCAGCCGTCCGCCGAGGTGCTGGAGCACCTCCCCGCCCTGCTCCGGCACGCGCGCGAGCACGTCGCCGACGCCCAACCGCGGCGACGCCGGGTCGCCGGTGTCGGCGTGCCACGTGGCCGTGGCGTAGGAGTAGTGCTTCGTCTGCTCCGCCGGCGCGGGAGCCGGGTTCACGCCCAGGCGAACCGCCCAGGGCAGGACGGACGCGACGGCGACGCCGACCAGGACGCTCAGCCGCTTCGCGAGCTGAGCCGGCGTCTCGCCGTCACGCGGCCGGCCGAAGGCGCGCAGCAAACGCGCGAGCACCACCGCCGGAACGAGCAGCACGAGGAACGTGCGCACGTAGAACGACAGGCCGACGACGAGCCCGAGGGCGAGCTCGCGGCGCACCGACGGTGCGCGGTCGGACCAGCGCTCGACCAAGAGGCAAAGGAAGAGCAGCGCGACGCCCGGCACGTCGGACATCACCTGGGTGCAGAGCGTGCGGTACGCCGGCGCCAACCAGACCACCGCCGCCGTCAGGAGGGCCACCGGCCAGCCCAGCCGCGGGCGCGCGTAGGCGTAGAGCAGCACCACCCCCAGCGCCCCGAAGAGGCTCACCCAGAGGTTCAGCGCGAGGAAGCTCGTGCCGAACGCCGCGAGCACCGGCGCGATCAGGAGCGAGAACCCCGGCGGCCGGATCTGGAAGGGAACGCCGTTGTACGTGAAGCCCTCGCCGTCGAGGAGCGCGCACGACGTCAGGACGTACATCGACCCGTCGTTCGTGACGTCGAACCACGGGTGCACCAGCACGAACAGGCTGGCGACGAGACCGACGGCGAAGAAGAAGAGGGCGAGACGCTCGCGCCGAGTCGCGTCCCCGGCGAAGAGGTTCATCGATCGTCGCCCGCGTAGCCGAGGCCGCTGAGCATCTCCAGGTCCTCGGCGCCGAGCTCCCGCTCGCCGGTGGCGGCGCGCTCGCGCGTCACCCGAGCGCGGTGGCGCTCGAGCAGGTCCCCGTAGCGCGCGGCCACGTCCGGCTTGCTCGCGGCGACGTTGGACCGCTCGCCGGGGTCCGCGCGCAGGTCGTAGAGCTCGACCTCGCCCGTGACGTCGTCGCGGATCAGCTTGTACCGCGCGTCGACCAGCCCCTTCTTGAAGGTGTCCGGCCCGCCCTCCCAGTCGCCCATGTCGACCTCGAAGAACACCGGCGCCGCCGGAGGGTCGTCCCGGCCCGGGAAGAGGAACGGCGCGAGCGACTCCCCCTGAAAGCTCCGCGTTCCGGCCGGGATCCGGAGCAGCTCGAGCACCGTGGGCGTGAGCGCGACGAGCGAGACCGGCCACTCGACGACGTGCCCGCTCCGCAGGCCGGGGCCGGCGGCGATCAGCGGCACGCGGACCAGGTCCTCGTAGAGCGACGTCACGTGCCCGAGCCAGCCGTGGGAGAGGAACTCCTCGCCGTGGTCCGCCGTGAAGAGGACGAGCGTCTCGTCCTCGAGGCCGAGCTCCCGCAGCGTCGCTAGCAGTTCCGCGACGCCGTCGTCGGTGTAGCGGATCTCCTCGTCGTAGATGTCGACCACGAGCCCGACCTCGTCCGCGGTCAGGTCGTCCATCCGCCGCAGCGCCTTGGCCGGCTCGTCGCCGGTCAGCCGGCCGGCGGACGGCGGCGCGAAGGCGTGCTCGGGATGGCGCTTGAAGTTCTCGTGCGGGTCGAAGTAGTGCGCGAAGAGGAAGAAGGGCTCCTCGCCGTCGGCGAGCTCCCGCAGGAGCTCCTTGGCCTTGGCCGTCACGCCGGGCGTCGAGACGTGATCCTGCCCGCGGACCTCGTCCTCGTGGAAGACGTCCCACCCGCGGTCGAAGCCGAAGCGCCCGCCGATCAGGAAGCCGCTGATCACGGCGCCGGTGCGGTAGCCGCGCTCGCGCAGGATCTCGGGCAGGAGCGGCACCTCGGCCGGCAGGCCGAGCTTGTAGTGCGTCGCGCCGTGGCTCGTCGGGTGGAGCCCGCTGAGCATGCTCGCCACCGACGGCATGGTCCACGGGGCCGCCGTGTACGCGCGGTCGAAGCGCGTTCCACGCGCGGCCAGGGCGTCGATCGCCGGCGACGTGGCCCGCTCGTACCCGTAGCAGCCGAGGTGGTCGGCGCGGAGCGTGTCCACGACGATCATCAGGACGTTGGGGCCGGAGCGCGGCTCCGCCCCGCCCCGGTCGGACGAGCAGGCGGCCAGAAGGGGGAGAGCTAAGAGGCCGCGCGCGACGATCGATCTCCGATCCGGGGCGAGCTCCATGAGGAAGCGTGAATCATCCTATCCAAGTGATAGGATCCACTCAGGGGTTCCCCGGAGTTTCGAGTCCGGACGCGAGCTCCGGCTGCTTGCCGCCGGCGCGCTTCCGGCAACCCCGCTGGATTGAGACGCGCCCGTGAATAAACCCGGCCCGATCGTCCGGTACCGGCTCGACGCGTACGACCGGATCCGGTCGGTGTCGGAGGATTGGCTGGCCTTCGCCCGCCGCAACGGCGCCGCGCACCTCGACGAGAGCGTCGTCGGCCAGTCGATCTGGCGATTCATCGACGGCCGGGAGACCCGGGAGCTCTACCGCCTCCTCTTCGAGCGCGTGCGGGACTGGGGGACTCCGGTGAGCTTCCCGCTCCGCTGCGACTCCCCGGAGCAGCGCCGCTACCTGACCCTGACGATCCAGCCGGCGGAGCAGGAGGGCCTCGAGCTTCAGACCGAAACCGTGCGCGAGGAGCCGCGGCCCGCCGTCCCCCTCTTCGAGACGCTCCTCGGCGCGGAGGGGGACCAGCTCACCGTCTGCTCGTGGTGCAAGCGGGTCCTCGTCAACGGCGAGGCCTGGGTCGAGGCCGAGGAAGCCATCGAGCGGCTCGACCTGTTCGGCGACGCGCCGATGCCGAACATCTCCTACGGGATCTGCCCCGCCTGCAAGGCCAGCATCCGGGCCACGCTCGAGGAGCCGCCGCCGCTCAAAAGTACATGACGTGATCGGCGTTCAGCGCGAGGTCGATGATGCTCGTCGCGCCGAGGATCTCCACGCCGTCGATCAGGTCGTCCTTCGTCATGTCGAAGAGCGCCATGCTCTGCTGGCAGACGCGCAGCTCCACCTCGGCGTCGAGCGTCTGCTCGAGCATCGTCTTCAGGGTGACGTCGCTCGTCGGGTCGAGCTGGACCTTCTCCGCCTCGCCCTTCTTGAGCTGGCTCGTGCCGTCCATCGTGAACCAGACCATCACCTCCATCTCCATCGCCGCCGCCGCCATCGCGTAGAAGAGCGGCGAATACGTGCGGCGCGGCGTCTCGACGCCGTGGGTCTGGATGACCAGGATCTTCTTGCCTTCGGGGTCTTCGGTCATGGGGCGCGTTCCTCCGCCGGGGTGAGCGCGACGTCCTCGATGTTGCCCTTCCGCACGCGCGCCGTGACGCGCGGCGAACCGTCCTCCGCGTCGACCACCGATTCGACGACGCGGACGTGCTCGTGGATCTTCACCTCGTCGGGGCGCCGGCCGCCGGGGCGCCGCAGGAAGGCCTCGGAGCCGAGCCGGCGCTCGGCCGCTTCGACGGCGTCGAGCTCGGCGGCGCTGAGCGCGCCGGGGACGAGCTCGTCGCCGAGCGCCGCGGCGCACTCCGCGCGGTAGACCGCGGCGACCGCCTCGCGGTCGGGCACCGCCTCGAGCTCGCGGCGCATCGACGTCATGTAGCGACGCAGGCTCTCCCCCACCATCGCGCGGAACGGCGCCGAGCGCGCGCGCAGGACGCGCGCCATGACCTCGACGTCGAAGTCGAAGAGGAAGTTGCCGGTCAGGACCTCCGCCTGGCCGATCCGCGCGGCGCCGGTGCCCGTGATCTTGCGATCGCCGACGTGTACGTCGTTCGCCGGCACGAAGCGCGCGTCGATGCCGAACGCGCGGTACGTCGCGACCAGGGGGCGCAGGAAGAGCTCGAAGCGGGCGTCGACCCTCGCGGGGAGGCGTCCGTCCCCCATCACCCACTGCGCGAAGAGCTGGCGCTGGTCGAGGTAGACCGCGCCGCCGCCGGTCTCGCGGCGCACGACGGGAAGCCCCGCCTCGCGGCAATAGCCGAGGTCGAGCTCGTGCTCGGGGTCCTGGTGATAGCCGATGCACACGTAGGGCTCGGACGGCGTGCACAGCACTATGGT
>JANQEJ010000266.1 GCA_028278425.1 Planctomycetota bacterium
CCGTCCACCGGGCGATGCCGGACTTCTCCAATGAGGGCCAATACCTCGTGGCCTTCGTCGGCTTGATCTCCTCCGGGCGCGAAGAGCTGCGCGAGGAGCGCGAGTGGCTCAACGATACGTACGAGGAGCAGATCAACAACGCCGGCCCGTACCGCGCGATCAACAAGTTGTTCATCGATCGCGCCCGCAAGGAGGCCGGGTTGCAGCGCCCCGACGACATGTTCATCCCCAAGTACCGGGACAAGTACGTCGAAGTCCTGGAGGGCTTCGGCCAGGTGCCCGACTACATCATCATCGGGAGCCTGACCGAGCAGCGCCGCGAGATCGGCGACACGGGCGTGTTCGGCCGTGACGTCAGCGAGGTGAAGTACCGCTTCACCACGAACATGATCGACGTGCGCACGGGCTTCTCGTTCCAGGAGTACGGGGAGAAGACCAAGGAATACAAGAAGCGGTAGGAACCCGTTTCCACCGCCGCCCCATCCGTCCGTCAGCTAGGAGAACGTCCGATGAGGAATCCCTGCCTTCCTCGCGCTGCCCGTCTGTCCGTCGTCGTCGTCGCGCTCCTCGCCGGCGCGTGCGCGAGCCCCTCGAAGAAGATCGAAGCCTTCCACGTCGCGTGGAGCGCCGGCGACCTCGCGGTCGCCGAGGCCGAGATCGACTACCTGATCGCCAAGGAGACCGGCGTCGAACAGGAGATCGTCAAGGAGTCGCACGGGCTCCACGAGACCATCGAGGTCGACGACGGCGACGCCTACCTCTACATGCTGGAGAAGGCGACGTGCCGGATGATGGCCGGCGACTACGACTCCGCGATCGACCTCCTGCGCGGCTGCCGCGACGTCATGTTCGAGAAGGCCGACGACAAGGACATCGCCGGTTACTTCGCGGGCACCGCCACCGACGACACCGCGATCGATTTCACCGGCGCGGACTACGAGCTCCTCCTGATCCCGACGATGCTGACGCTCGTCGACCTGCTCAACGGCGGCGACGAGGCCTACTCCTACTCCGTCCAGATCGGCGCGAAGCAGGAGGAGATCATCGGCGACGACTTCGGAAGCGTGATCGACGAGGAGTCCGGCGAGGAGACGGGCTACAAGCCGCGCGAGCTCTACGACCGCATCGGGATCGGCGCGTACCTGGAAGGGGTCCTGAACGAGTCCCGCTTCGCGCCGGACGAGGCGGCCAAGGCCTACGAGCGCGCCCAGGAGTGGTCGGGCGGCGCCGGCGTCATCGAGCAGGCTATCGCCTACAACACCGGCGACGCCCGCGCGCCCGAGGGCAGCGGCACGATCCACGTCTTCTACCTTCCCGGTCGCGGCCCGCGGCTGCTCGAGGGCACCTCGGAGGTCTCGGACTTCGCCCTGAACCTGGCCCGGATCGGCGCCATCCTGGGCGCGGTCGACATCGGCGTCGTCGCCCAGGCGCCGGTGCCGGTTCCCGTCGTTCACTCCTACGACACGGCCATCGCGCCGCTCTACGTCGACTTCAACGGCGAGGAATACACGACCGAGACGATCCTGGACGTGCACCAGGTGGCGCAGAACCAGCTCGACGCCAACATGCCCTGGATCCTCGCGCGGGCGGCGGTGCGCCGCGCGTTCAAGGCGTTCGTCGCCAAGCAGGCCGGCGACGCGGTCGGGGAGTCGGACGCCCTGCTCGGCGCCCTGACGTCGATCGCGGTCAACGTCGCCACGACGGCCACGGAGAACGCGGACACGCGCAACTGGACGTCGCTGCCGGCGCAGTTCCAGACGACGCGCATCTACGCGCCCGAGGGCGAGCACGTCCTCGACCTGGGTCGCGGGATGACGGCGGGCGTTCGCGTCAGGAAGGGCGAGAGCGCCTACGTCGTCGTCATGCACCCGGCCCTGCAGTTGCCCGGGACCGTCCTCGTCGACGTCTATTCGCAGTACGAGCCGCCCGCGCCCGAGCCGGCTCCGGTGGAAGTGCCGGAAGAGATTCCCGAGGTTTAGCGACCTCGGGGTAACCTCTCCCGGCCGCGCGACGCCGGCGGAAGCTCGGACCGGGGTCCGTCCCGGACGGCGGGCGCGGGTTCGACCCGTCGGTTTGGAGAGGAGTGACGATGAGGAGTCCGCGCCTTCCTCGCGCTACCGGTCTGTTCGCCCTGGGGGCGTTGTTCGCCGGCGCTTGCAAGAGCCCGGCGGAGAGGATCGAGGACTTCCACGCCGCGTGGAGCGACGGAGACCTCGCGCTCGCGGAAGCCGAGATCGACGCCCTGATCGCGGAGGAGACCGGCGTCGACCCGGAGATCGTCAGGGAGTCGCACGGGCTCCACGAGACCATCGAGGCCGACGACGGCGACGCCTCTCTCTACATGCTGGAGAAGGCGATGTGCCGGATGATGGCCGGCGACTACGACTCCGCAATCGACCTCCTGCGAGGCTCCCGCGACGTCATGTTCGAGAAGGCCGACGAGAAGGACCTCGTCGGATACTTCGCGAGCACCGCCACCGACGACGTCGCGATCGACTTCGCCGGCGCGGACTACGAGCTGCTCCTGATCCCGACGATGCTGACGCTCGCCGATCTCCTCGGCGGCGGCGAGGACGCCTATTCCTACTCGCGCCAGATCGGCGCGCGGCAGGACGAGATCCTGGGCGACGACTTCGGGATCGTGATCGACGAGGAGACGGGCGAGAGGACCGGCTACAACCCGCGCGAGCACTACGACCGGATCGGCGTCGGCGCCTACCTGGAGGCGGTCCTGAACGAGTCCCGCTTCGCGCCCGACGAGGCCATCAAGGCCTACGAGCGCGCGCAGGAGTGGTGCGGCACCGCGCCGGTGATCGACCTGGCCCTGGCCTACAACCGCGGCGATCTCCGTCCGCCGGAGGGCAGCGGCACGATCCACGTCTTCTATCTGCCCGGTCGGGGCCCCCGGTTGGTCGACGGCACGTCCGAGGTCACGGAATTGGCCCTGAACCTGGCTCGGCTCGGCGCCGCCCTGGGCGCGCTCGACCTCGGCGTCCTCGCCCAGGCGCCGGTTCCGGTCCCCGTCGTTCAGACCTACGACACCGCGATCGCTCCGCTCTACATCGAGCTCAACGGCGCGGAGTACACCACCGACGGCATCCTGGACGTCTACCGGATCGCCGAGAACCAGCTCGACGCCAACATGCCCTGGATCGTCGCGCGCGCCGTCGTGCGGCGCGCGTTCAAGGCGTTCGTCGCCAAGCAAACCGGAGACGCCGTCGGCGACGACCTGTGGGCGGTGGTCACGTCGCTCGCCGTGAACCTCCTCTCCACCGCCACGGAGAACGCGGACACGCGCAACTGGACCTCGCTGCCCGCGAGCTTCCAGGCGGCGCGCATGTTCGCCCCCGAAGGCGACCACGTGCTCGACCTCGGCCTCGGCATGGAGGCCCCCGTGCGCGTGAAGCGCGGCGAGGCGTCCTACGTGGTCGTCATGCACCCGGCGCTGCAGAAGCCCGGAACCGTTCTCGTCGACGCCAAATCGCGCGTCGAGGGCGCCGCGCCCGAGCCGGCTTCCGAACCGGCTCCCGAGCCGGTGTCCGAGCCGTAGAGCTCCGGCCGGGCCTCTCGCCCGCCTACTTCTCCAACACCGCCAGAACCCGCCGCCTGACCTCGTCGGAGGTCCAGATCGAGAGCTCGTCCTCGACGAACCGGCGCTCTTCCTCCCGGCTCACGTCGGTGACCCCGCCGTGCAGGATGGCCTTGGTCGCGGCGTAGGTCTCGCGCGGGTGGGTGGAAGCCTTCTCCAGCCATTTGCGGGCGACCGTGCCGGCGTCCGCCGACACGACGTCGAGCAGCCCGCGGGCGAGCGCCTCGCCGGGCGGGTAGAGCTGCGCTCCGAGCAGCACGTCCTCCCGGTTCGTCGCCGGGATGCGGTGGCGGAGGATCGCGAGGATGACCGGCGGAAAGCAGACGCCGAGGGCGACCTCGTTCAGCCCGATCCGCGCGGACGGCTCGTCCACGGCGACCCGGAAGTCGCAGCATTGCGTGAGCACGCAGCCGCCGGCGATCGCGTGTCCGTTGACGAGCGCGACCGTGGGCGCGGGGTAGTCGAACAGCGCGGCGGCGAGCCCGTCGACGCGGCGGATCATCGCTTCCATCCCGCTCGGGTCGTGGCCCGCGACCTCCTTGAGGTTGAGCCCCGCGCAGAAGGCGTCGCCGGTGCCGGTGAGGAGCACGGGCTCGCCGGCGGCCTCGTCCAGCTTGCCCTCGAGCCACTCGACCAGGTCGGTTCCGAGGGCGTTCTTCGCCGGGTGGTCCATGCGGATTTCGTGCATGGCCAGAGGATAGCCGCGAACTTCTTTCGCGCCGCGGTGGGGGAACCCGGAAACCCGCCGGATCCCGACGCGCCGGCGAAGAGCGGGATACGGTTTCAGGCTCGGGCCTCGGAGGAGAGGCCGCGGGCGCCGGAACTTCCCGTCCAACCGTCTTCTCTCCGTACCCGCCCGCATGTCCTACCGCGTCTTCCCGCGCGCCGCCGCTCTCGCCGCGCTGGCCTCGCTCGCTCCGCTCGCCGCCGCCCAGTCGAACGTCCGGCCCGTGCCCGTGCTCGCCGACGCCCCGCGCGCCTCCTACGGCCACCTGCGGGCGAAGTCGGCCCGCGAGGCCCACTACCGCCGCCTGGCGGCCGTCCCCGTTCTCGACGAGACGCGCTGGAACGTCTCCATGGAGATCGAGGCGGTGGCGCAGCCCTCCGCGGGGCTGGAGAAGGTCGGCGGCGACCTCACCACGCAGAGCGGAAGCTGGAGCGCGGCGCTCACCCGCGAACTCGACGACCGGGAGTGGTCGATCTACGTCGCGGCCGAGGCCACCTTCTTCGACTGGAGCGCGAACGCGCCCGTCGTCGGGACGAGCACCGATCCCTTCAACGACCTCTACACGACGCGCCTGGGCGCCGTCACCTCCATCGACGAGGACGAGGAGCTCGGCTGGTTCACCGGCATGGAGGTCTTCCTGTCCGGCGAGGACAGCGCCGACGTACAGGACGCGATCAGCGTCGGCGGGATCACCGGCGTGCGCTGCCGGGCGGGCGACGACCTGGCGGTCAGCTTCGGGCTCGCCGCGCTTACGAGGCTGGAAGACGACGCCTGGGTGATTCCCTACTTCGGCTTCGACTGGCAGGTGTCCGACCGCCTGCACCTCGGTACCGAGGGACCGCGGGTCGCGCTCGAGGCCGCGCTGAGCGACGATTGGAGCGCCAACCTCGCCGCCGAGTACCGGCTGCGCCAGTACCGGCTGAACGAGTCCAACGCGCTCGCGGACGGCGTGTTCCAGGACGACCAGATCACGGCGACCGCGGGGCTCGCCTGGATGCCGAGACCCGGGGTGTCCCTCGAGCTCGAAGCAGGCGCCGCCGTGTGGGAGGAGTACACCTTCGTCGCCGACGGCGGCACGACCGTCAACGAGTTCGAGTCCGACCCGTCCGCCTACGTGGGGCTGGGGCTGCGGTTCGACCTGTAGGCCGGAGAGCTTCTCACGCCGGGTCCGGACACGCGCCAGGTAAGTGTTCGCCCCAAGCAACCCCGGGATCGGGGCACCTTGGTTAATGTAGGGCCGAGGTTTTCGCGCGCGGGCTCCACCGCCGCGGATTGAGCTGCCCCCCGAGTCCCAACCCCAGGAGGGTGTCGAGACGTGAGATCCCTACACCGAATCTTGGCCACGAGCGGAGCCGCCCTGGCGCTGTCGCTCACGGCCCACGGACAGACGAATGTCGAGCTTGCCGGAAACTCGCTCGGCCAGTTCCCGTTCTTCGAGTACGTCAAGGCCTTCAAC
>JANQEJ010000288.1 GCA_028278425.1 Planctomycetota bacterium
TCCACCTCGCCGAAACGCCCGGAGGTCCCTAATCCTCTCACCTCGCGAGCGAAGCGGCCCACTTCAGTCAGTACAGGGAACACGCCCTCGAGTCCGGCAGACGATTTAAAGCCCGGCCGTTGCGTAACGCGCTGCAGCACCGCCCGACGCGGCCGGGGCCTCCTCAACCGCCTCCAGGCCCACTCGCGTGTCGAAGCAGGGCCGTTGCGTCGCATGCAGGGAAAATGCCCTGACCGTGACGAGCCTTCCTACTCGCCTGGAAGCGCGACCACGTCCGATCGATGCGCAAACTCCTCCCGGCCGCTCTGGTTCCCGAACAATGCCACAGCGAACACGCCCTCCCGTCTCAGCTTCTCCGGCACCTCGATCTCGATTTCCCCCGACGGGCCAACCGGCAGAAAGAACACCTTCCTCGCGCGTGTGTCCTCCAACAACTTGGATTCCCCCAAGCCCGTCTCCTGCCCGCCGACGACCAGATTCCCGCGTTCCGTCGAGAACAGGAGCCTCACCCCATCCCCGTGCCGCCCGCGCACGACGAGCTTCCCGTCGCGATACGCCAGCGCGCGAACCACTTCCCCCTCCCCCGAACGAAGCCCCTCCAAGCTCGGCATCTCGACCTCCGGCCCTTCGACGAGCCCCTCCGCCCGCAGCGCCCGGTAGATGCACTTCGCCATGAGCTCCGTCCCCAGCGCGCGCGGATGCCGGTCCGGGAACGCCAGCTCGTCGATGCCCAGCGCTTCGACGTACGGCGCGAGCTCGCGCTCGAGATCCACGAGCAGCACGTCCCGCTCCCGCGCGACGTCGCGGAGAGTGTCGTTGATCCGCCGGAGCGTCGGCGTGCGGAACGGATACGTCAGCATGACGGGAACGGCGTTCGTTTCGCGGCAGAGGCTCACGATGGACTCGAACCGGTTCGCGATCGCCGCCTGATACGCCTCGCTCTCGAGCTTTCTCCGCGGCTGCTCGAACACGACCTTCTCGCCGGCGCGGTTTTCCAGCCGGAAGACGTTCGCGTCGCCGGTGTTCTCGGCGGAGCGCCGGTAGTCGATCAGGCCCATCGCGTCGTCGGTCGTACGGAACTCGCCTTCCGCCTCGGCCTCCGGTTCGTCTTCGACCTTGAGCTCGTCGCGTGCCGCGAGGAGCTGGAAGAACTTGACGATGCGCAGGTCGGACAGGAAGCGCCCGCCGGAGGAGTCCTTCCAGTCCGTATCCGACCAGGTGTTGTTCACGCCGGCGAGCGCGATGACGATCCGCGGCCGGTGCTTCTCGAGCTGCTCGGGGAGCTTCCGCGCCACGTGGTCCGCGCCCATCCCGGGAATGCCCAGGTTCAGGACCGGCCCCGCTTCCGCCGGCAGCAGGCGCTCCAGCGCCGCCGGATACGCTTCCCCCGGCGTCAGGTACAGCCCGAAGGTGTTGCTGTCGCCGACGCAGACGATGCCCCCCGAGCCGGCGTCCTCCGCCGGCCCGCGCGCGTTGACGCGGAGGTACACGAAGCCGGCGACCCGCAGACCGAGCTCGACGATCAAGAGCCCGAGCAGCACGCCGAAGAGCGCCTTGCCGACCTTCTTCATCCGCTTTCAAGCTATCCCCCGGTAGCGCGCGCCGGGAGTGATTTGCCAGGCTTGGCGGATGGCTTTCGTCGTGTCCCACGTCGCCGGCGACTTCGACCGGCTCGCGCGCCAGGCGCTGCGCCAGCAGGGGCTCGCCGATCTGATCGAGCTGCGCCTCGACCGCATCGGCCACCCGGGCAAGGACGCCCTGCGCGCCTTCTGCGGGGAAGCGCAGAAGCCCGTCATCGTCGCGTGCCCCGGACCGGAGGACGACGGCGCGTTCCAGGGCTCGATCGACGAGCGCCTCGACCTCTTCCGCGACGCCGCCGAGGCGGGCGCGAGGTTCGTCGACGTGCACTGGGAGCTTTCGCTCGACCTCGGCGAGCTTCCGAACAAGTGCCACCGCATCGTGTCGCGCCACGACTGGGACGGTGTCCCGGAGGACCTGGAGACCTTTCACGAGGAGGTGACGGCGGTCCTCTACGAGGGCGACGTCACCAAGCTCGTCGCAACGGCGCACACCTGCGAGGACGGCCTGCGCATGCTGCGCTACGTGCGCTCGACGCGCGGCGTCGTCGGCTTCTGCATGGGCGCGGCCGGCAGCTTCACCCGCGTCCTGGCGCCGGTCTTCGGCTCGCCGTTCACGTACTGCTCGCCCGCGGCGATTCCCGGCGAGCCGCCGCCCGAAGCGACCGCGCCCGGGCAGCTCCCCGCGGACGAGCTGCATGCGATCATGCCGCCGGGCGGTGCGAACCAGGAAACGGCCATCTTCGGCGTCGTCGGGCGGCCGGTGTCCGGCTCGTACTCGCCGCGCGTGCACGGCATGGCGCTGAAGGCGGCGCAGCTCAACGCGGTGTACGTGGGCTTCGAGCCCGAGTCGCTCGCCGGCCTGCTCGCGCTCGCCGACGACGAGAACTACCGCGGCTTCTCGGTCACCGCTCCCTTCAAGGAGGAGGCCTTCGCGCTGACCGCCAAGCACGACGCCGGCGCGACGAACGCGCGGGCGGTCAACACGCTGATCCGCGACGGCGACGGTTGGCGCGCGGCGAACACCGACGTGCCGGCAGTGCGCGAGACGCTCGACCAGGCCTTCCACTTCCACTCGCTCGAGCCAGGCCGCCCGGTTTCACCGGCGGTCGCGCACGTGCTCGTGCTCGGCACCGGCGGCGCGGCGCGCGCGGTGGCGTGGGCCGTGCGCTCGGTCGAGGGGCGCGTGACCGTGGCCGGGCGCGACCCGGCGAAGGCCAGGGCGCTCGCCGCCGACGTCGGCGCGGAGGCGTGCGCGTGGGAGGACGTCGCCGCGCTCGAGTACGACGCCCTCGTCAACGCGACGCCGGTGGGCTCGCCCTTCGGCGAGGGGACCGAAGGCGAGATGATCGTCCCCGCGGACTGGCTGCGGCCCGGCACGCTCGTGCTCGACGCCGTCTACCGCCCGATCCGCACGCCGCTCCTGATGGAGGCGAAGCGCAGGGGCTGCACGGCAATCCCGGGCGGGGAGTGGTTCGTGCGCCAGGCGATCGCGCAGTTCCGCCTCTTCACGAACTCGGAGCCGGACGAGGAGCTGATGCGCAAGGCCTTCGAGTTCGCGCTCGAGGCCGAGGGCTGATGCGGATCGCGCTGCTCGGCCTCCGCTGCGCGGGCAAGTCGACCGTGGGTCTCGCGCTGGCGGAGCTCGCGGGGCTTCCCTTCGTCGACCTCGACGAGTGCACCTCCCCGGAGGAGCCCGCCGGCGCCCTCCTCGCGCGCGTGGGCGAGGCGGAGTTCCGCCGGCGCGAGGAGGCGGCGCTCGAACGGGTTCTCGCGGACGAAGAGCCCTTCGTGCTCGCGACCGGCGGCGGCGCGGTCGAGACACCGGCCTGCCGCGACCTGCTCGCGCGCCGCGCGCGCTGCGTCTGGCTGCGCACCGAGCTCGACGTGCTGCGCGCCCGGATGGCGAGCGACCCCGCGCCGCGGCCC
>JANQEJ010000296.1 GCA_028278425.1 Planctomycetota bacterium
CTCTCGCTCTCGCTCGGCGGCTCCGCGCACGTCGGCGGGATCGCGATCGAGGACCTCGACGGGCGCCCGCTCGCCTCGGTCGAGTCGGTCGACGCGTCGATCGGGATCCTGGCGGCGCTGGGCGGCACGTACCGTTTCGACGTGGCCGTCGACGGCGTCGAGGCGCACGTGCGCCGGAACGCGGACGGTTCCTGGAACGTGGCGGAGCTCGTGCGGGAGGACTCGGAGGAGGAAAAGGAGCGCAAGCGCAAGGAGAAGGAGAAGCGCGGCGAAGACGATGCCCTCGAGCTCCACGGTCCGATCAAGCTGACCAACGCGCGCGTCGTCGTCCACGGCCCCGACGGGGACGAGATCGTGTCCGCGCTCGAATTCGCGGCGGACTTCGCCGGCCCGGCCGAACCGGCCACCGTGCGGGGATCGGGGCGCGTGGAAGACGGCACGCTCGCGATCGAAGGCACGATTCCCGGCGACCCGTCCTCGCTCGGCGAGCTCTCGGAGCTGCGCGCGGACCTCAACCTCAGGATCGATGAGGCGATCGACCTCGCCGCTCTCGGCCCGGCGCTTCCGCTCGACGGCGTCGAAGGAAGCTTCCGCGGCGACGGCAGCGTCACGCTTCGACCCGGGTTCGACTTCACCGCGGCCGGCAGCTTCGAGCTCGCGAACGTGCGCGTTCAGGGCTCGCGCGAGCCGGTCGTGCTCAAGCGCGTGAAGCTCGATGCGAAAGCGGGCGAAGGCGAGGAGGGCCGGACCTACCAAGAGATCGAGCTCGACGTGGACGACTTCCTCGTCGGCTCGTTCCAGAGCGCGGTGCCCGATCCTTCCGCCACCGAGGAAACGCTACCCGCCAGGATCGAGCTCTACGGCGAGCTCTCACGCCTCGGCGAGATCGCGGGCGGCTGGATCGCCGTGCGCGAAGGACTCGAGCTCGACGGCAGCGTCGGCGCGGTCGGCGTGATGACGGTGGCGATGCGCGACGGCGCGCCGCGCAACCTGCACGTCGACCTCGACGCCGGCTTCGAGGAGCTGGGGGCCACGGACCGCATCGAAGGGCCGATCGACCTCGGCGAGCTGGCCGATCTGAAGTGCGCCGCTTCGTTGAGCTACGACCTGGACGCCGGCGCGCTCGACGTGACCGACCTCGTGGTCGACGCCGGTCCGCTCGCGGCGCGCGGCGCCACGCGGCTGACCGGGCTCGACGACGACGCGATGCGGCTCGGCGAGACGAAGGTCGACGTCACCGCTGACCTCGAGAAGCTGCGCGAGACGCTGGGCGAGCTGGTCGACCTCGGCGAGGGCCGGCTCGGGGGGAGCGTCGAAGCGCACCTGACCGCGTCCGAGGTGGGCGACAAGGTGCTCATCGACGGGAGCGCCACCGCCCGCGGTCTCGTGATCCCGCGCGGCGAGATGGACTCCATGGCGATCGGCGACGCCGAGGCGCTCGCCCGCGGCATGTACTTCCCCGCCGAGGCGAGGCTGGAGCTGACCGACGTGCGCGCGGCGCTCCCCGAGCCGGGCGTCGAGGCGACGGGCCAGGTGCTCCTCGAGCGGCTCGACCGCGAGGAAGGCCTTCCCGACGTTCGGTTCGACCTGACGGCGAACCTCGGGGAGGGCGACCTTCCCGGCTGGCTCGCTCCGTACCTCGACGGGATGACGCTCGACGCGGACGGCGCGCAGGCTTCGATCGATGGGACGTTGCGAGACGAGCGCTTCGCGGTCGACGCCGAGCTCAAGGGCCGCGGCGTCGGCCTCTTGACCGAGACGTTCGCCGCAGGCGGCGAGGAGGTCACGCTGCTCGCGAACGCCGAGGGCACGCTCGAGCGGGCCGCTGTGAAGACGCGCGCCACGATCGGCAACTTCGCGATGCGGACGATCCCGGCGGAGCCGGAGGAAGCCGCGCTCGAGCTGACCGAGGACTCGGTCGTGCTCGAGCTCACCTCCGACGTCGCGGTCGAGCCCGGCGACCTGTCGCTGGAGAAGCTCCAGATCGACTCGGGCTTCCTCAAGGGCAAGGTCCGCGGCAACGTCGCCGGGCTGCGCGCGGACGAGATCGTCTTCGACGGCCTGCAGGGCGACCTGACCTACGTCCCCGACCGGCTCGGCGTCGTGCTCGCGCCCTGGCTTCCCGGGAAGCTCACCGGCGCCGCGCCGGAACCGTGCACGTTCCAACTCGACGGCCGCGCCGCCGGGCTGGACGCGGCGTCGCTGCTCGCGGGAGCTTCCGGCAAAGTGCACGTCGGCGTCGGCCGCTACGAGACCGCCGGCTTCGACCTCACCGGCGGCATCGACGTCGACGTGAAGGACGGCACCGCGCAGGTCGCGAGCGCCTTCGACGCGAACGGCGGCGAGCTCAAGGTCGACGGCGTGCTCGAGTTCGACGAGGACAAAGAGGGAGTCGTGTTCTCGAAGCGCTCCACGCTCGCGATCGGCGCCGATCAGGTGAACGCGAACTCGGGGCTCGCTCCGATGCTCGCCTACGTCCACCCGGCCTTCGGTGGCCTACAGAACCTCCAGGAGAGCACGCTCGGCGGCATCATCGGTTGCAAGGCCGATCTCTCCTACGACGGGCCGCTCTCGCTCGAAGCCCTCGGGGGCGGGTGGGAGTCGCTGCCGAAGCAGTACATCAACGGCGACATCACGTTCCGGTTGGACGACGCCGTGCTCGCCGGCTCGCCGCTGATCACCGACCTCCTTTCCAAGTTCGACGTCGAGGGGGTCAAGGAGTTCGAGATCAAGCCCGTCCAGCTCAACGTCCGCGAGGGCCGGATCTCCTACGCCAAGCCGTGGGAGTGGAGCATCGCCGGCTCGAAGACCACCTTCGGCGGGTCGATCGGCCTCGACAAGACGGTCGCGCTCAACTGGAGCATCCCGATCACGCGCGAGATGGTCGCCAAGAACGACTTCCTGAAGCCGCTCGAGGGGCAGACGATCGACGTCCCCATCGGCGGCACCGTGACCCGGCCCAAGCTGGAGATCGACCTCTTCGCGCTCGCCGGCGACCTGGCGAAGGACGCGCTGAAGAACGAGCTCAAGGGGGCCCTGGGCCTCGGGAACGAGGCGACGGGCGAGGATCCGGCCACCCTGCTGAAGCAGGCGGACGCCCTCTGGGACCAGGGGAAGAGGGTCGAGGCGGCGGCGATCTACAAGAAGATCCGCTCGGAATACAAGGTCTCGCTGGTCTACGCCCTGAACCGCGATCGGATCAAGGACCGCTCGAAGTACCGGGAAGAGTAGGCCGATCCCCCGCCTGAGGCGGATCGGTGCTACCATCTGGACCCCCCTGGTTCGCAACGTGCCCTGCCGCCCGAGAGGAGAGGGCTGAACCCGCCTCCGGACGTTCCCGCCCCTTTTGCGGGAGCGTCCGGAATTTTTTTTTCAAGCGAGCCGCGCCCCGAAGCCGACAAGCGAGGTGACCGATCCCCATCGGTCGCAGGTTCCTTGACATGGGCCCCCCCGGACCCATCCCGACACCGCTCGGGAGGAGAACAGGGAGGTGAAGGATGAAAGTCCTCACTCGCGCAATCGCTTCGATCGCAGGTTTGGCCGCACTGGCCTACTCGGCTAGCGCGGACGACTATCAATGTACGTCCGACAAGGGCTGCGACGCCCTCGTCTCGACGGACGGTGGCGTCAAACGGGTTAAGTTCCGCAAGGGAGACATCGTCAGCACCGGCAGCGGATGGGTCGTCAACCCGTCCGACGGCTGGGACAAGGTCGACTGACGACGAGGGAGGCTGACATGGACCGGACCACCCGGGACCAGCGCCCCCCCCATTCCCAGCGCTCCGCGGGAACGACCGCGGGCGTCGGCCTGCTGCTCATACTTCTGGGCGGCCTGGCCACGATCTTCCTACTTCCGGACCGGGCGAACGAGAACGGTCCCGCCGCGCCCCACGCGCGGCGCGCACCCGCCGAGAGCCCGCGCGACGTCGTCCTGACTCCGGCGGCCGCCGATCGCGGTCCGGGCCGCGCGGACGCGGCGCCGACCGCAGGGCGCGCGCGCGGCGCCGTCGCAAGCCCGACGACGATCGAGCGCGAACCGGACGCCGTGGCGCCCTCGAGACCGACCCCGGGCACCGTCGTCGTCCTCGTCCGCGACGCGGACTCCGGGCGCCCGGTCGCGGACGCGCACGTCGAGCTCATCGTGAGCGAAGCCGGCACCGACGCGCCGAGCACGCACAGGAAGCAGACCGACGCCCGGGGCAAGGTGCGGCTCGCCGTGAAGGGCGAGGGCAGCGTCCTCGTGAGCGCCTGGACCGAGGACAGCACCGGCGGGCCGATGGAGGTCGACTTCGAGGACCGCGCGACGGAGTCGTGCACGATCGCGCTGCAGCGGGCGGCCGCCGTGGAAGGCCAGATCTTCGACGCGCGCGACGGTCAACCCATCGCCGGCGCCGCGGTCAGCTTCTGGACCTTCGCCGAGACCGACCGCGTGCTGACCGACTCCGCGGGTCGCTTCCGGCACCCGCGCTTCCCCGTACACACGACGAGCCAGCAGATGCGCGTCAGCGCGCCCGGCTACGGCGGCGCGGTGCGCTACGTCGAGATCACGCCCGGCGGCTCCTGGACGCTCTTCGCGGCTCACGACGGCGAGGCGGACGTGCGCGGCGCGTCGGCGCCGGCGCGCTTCGACGTCGGACTGACCGCCGCTCTGGACGTCACCGGGCGTGCGGTGGACCCCGCCGGCCGTCCGATCGCCGGCGCGCTGGCGTCGGCCGAGGGATACTTCCGGCTCCTGCCGGCCGTGGCGTCGCGCGACGGCGGCGAAGCAACGGCCGACGACGCGGGCCGGTTCGAGCTCTCCGGGCTGCGCTCGGACATCGGACACGCCGTTTCGATCGGAGCGCCGGGCTTCGCGCCGGCTCTGCTCGAGGTTCCCTCCGGTCCCGAGGGCGTGACGGATCTCGGCGACGTGGTCCTCGACCCGGCCGCGACGCTCGCCGGCGTCGTCGTCGACGCGGGTGGCCTGCCGGTCGAGGACATCGAGGTCAGGCTCCGCCGCGTCGCCGTCGAGCGCGACCGCGGGGACCTCTCCCCGCTCGACGCCGGCGCGCGCGTCCAGACCGGGCGCTTTCGCCAGCGCACCGACTCCCTCGGCACGTTCCTGTTCGACGCGCTCGGTGCCGGCGAATACGAGCTCACCGTGAAGCGCGACCGCGGCGTGATCGCCCGCCTGCAAACCCGTGTCGACGCGGGCGAGCTCGCCGACGGGGTCCGCGTCGACCTCCCGGACTCGCTGGTTCTCCTCGGGCGCGTGCGGGACGACGACGGTGCGGTCGCCGGCGCCACCGTGGCCGTGTCGCGCTTCGGCGAGGTCGCGCGCGTCACCACCGCGTCCGACGGCTCGTTCCGCGTCGCCGGCCTGGACGACGCGGCGACCTACGAGCTGGCCGTCAGCGATCCGGAGAGCGGAGCGACCGGCCACGCCGTCGCCTGGGCGTACGAGGAGCCCGTGGTGCGGATCGGCGGACCGGACGGCCGTCTGGCGCGCTCGGAACGGCCCTGACGGCGATGTAATCGCGGGTCGCTTGCACCGATGCTTGCGACTCCCTAAATCGGGGGCGGCAGGAAGTCCGCATGCAGCAGGCAGCCCACCAGCCCCGGGAGGGGTCCAGGCAGCCCCCCCCCGAACCGCCCGAGGCGCCGCCCGAGCCCGACGTCGCACCCGACGCCGACTGGGCCGGCGACGAAGACCCGACGGCGTGGCGCGAGCGGCTCCGGCGCGTCGCCGCCCACAGCCCGCGGGAATCGCGCTACACGATCCTCGGCGAGATCGCGCGCGGCGGCATGGGACGGGTGCTGCGGGTCTGGGACGAGGACCTGCGGCGCATGCTCGCGATGAAGATCATCGAGGTTCCGGAGGGAACCGAGAACGAGCGCGCGGTGGAGCGCTTCGTCGAGGAAGCGCAGGTCACCGGCCAGCTCGACCACCCCGGCATCGTCCCCGTGCACGAGATCGGCATCGATGGGGAGAACCACATCTACTACACGATGCCGCTCGTCAAGGGGCAGGACCTGCGCAAGGTGTTCGGCCTCGCGCGGGCCGGCGACGAGGGTTGGAACCCGACGCGCGCGGTTCAGGCGCTCGTCAAGGTCGGCGAGACCGTCGCCTACGCGCACCAGAAGGGCGTCATCCACCGCGACCTGAAGCCGTCCAACATCATGGTCGGCCGCTTCGGGGAAGTCTTCGTGATGGACTGGGGGCTCGCGCTGCGACGCGACCGGGCGCGGGTCGGCGCGATCGTCGGAACGCCGGCTTACATGCCGCCGGAGCAGGCGCGCGGCGACGTCAAGGTCGGCCCGCAGGTCGACGTCTACGCGCTCGGCGCGATCCTCTACGAGCTTCTGTCGGGCCACCTCCCCTACGGCGACGCGACCGACAGCGCCTGGAGCTCGCTCCTCGTCGACCGCATCCTCGTCGATCCGCCCACGCCGCTCGCGCGTGTCGACCGCCGGATTCCGCCCGAGCTCATCGCGGTCTGCGAAAAGGCGATGGAGCGCGACATGGCCGACCGCTACGCCACCGTGGCAGAGCTCACGGAGGACCTGCGCTGCTATCTCGACGGCCGGGTCGTCGCGGCTTACGAGTCCGGCCGGTGGGCGCGGCTGCGCAAGTGGGTGACGCGCAACCCGCGGCTCGCCGCCACGCTCGCGACGATCGCCGTCCTGCTCGCCGCGCTGGCCTTCGAGCGGAACCTCCGGGTGATCCGCGTGGCGGAGGCGCGGGACCGGGAGATGCGCGAGGCCTACGTCGCCAACCTGAGCGGAGCCGCCGCCAGCCTGCGCGTCGACGAGAACGGTGACGCGAAGCGCCGCCTCGAAGCCTGCGAGGACGACCTGCGCGGATGGGAATGGCGCCACCTGTCGCTGAAGGCGGACTCGTCCCTGCTGGTGCTCCCCGGGCACGAGGACGACGTCAACGCCGTCGCCTTCGACCCGGCCGGCGAGCGCATCGCGACCGCGTCCGTGGACGGGAGAGTGCGCGTCTGGAACGCCCAATCCGGCGAGCAGGAGTTCTCGACCTCCGCGGAGAAGGGGGTGCTGAGCTCGATCGCGTTCGATCCCCTCGGCGAGTGCGTCGCCGCCGGCGCGGAGGATGGCCACGTTTGGATCTGGAGCGCGGACGACGGCGTCTTCCGGGCGAAGCTGTCCGGTCACGCGGAGTCGGTCAAGTGCATCGCGTTCACGTCGGACGGGTTGTCGCTCGCCTCGGGATCCTATGACGGCACCATCCGCATCCGCGACCTGACGGGGGCCGGGAACGACCTGGAGATCCACGTGGGCGAGATCGTTCAGGCGCTCGCGTTCTCCCCCGACGACGGTCGCCTGGTGGCGGCGGACGCGCTCGGAAACCTCATGGTGTGGGACGCGGCGACGGGCGAGCAGCTCGTCACCGCGCACGACAAGGACATCGCGGAGAGCCTCGCCTTCGAGCCGGGGGGAGACGCGCTGGCCGTCGGCTACGACAAGGGATTCGTGCGCGTTCTGGACGGCGCGACTCTGCGCGTTCTCACCAAGTTCGCCGCGCATACGCGCACGGTGAAAGGTGTGGCCTTTTCGCCCGACGGCGATTTGCTTACCACGGTCTCGCTCGACCATTCGCTCGCCTTCTGGGACGCGCGGACGGGGAGCCTCCTCGCCCGAAGGCTCGGCCACGACGAAGGCGTCAAGGCGCTCGCCTTCCACCCCGACGGCACGCGCGTCGTCACCGGCTCCTCCGATCAGACCGCGCGCGTCTGGTCGGTGCACGAGGTTCCCACCGCGACGCTGCGCGGCCACGAGAACTGGGTCGAGGCGGTCGCCTTCGAGCCCTCGGGCGCGCGGATCGCGTCGGCCTCGCGCGACCGCACGGTGCGCCTGTGGAACGCGGCCACCGGCGCGGAGGAGGCGTCCTTCGCGATGCCCGCTCCCGCGGTCTGCCTGGACTTCCGGCCCGACGGCTCCGAGCTGGCCGTGAGCTGTCACAACGACACCGTGCGCGTGCTGTCGCTCCCCGGCGGCGAGCTTCTGCGCGAGCTCACCGGCTTCACCAACCAGGTCACCGCCGTGCGCTACTCGCGTCAGGGCGATCGCCTGCTCACGCGCAGCATCGACGGGACGGTCCGCATCTGGGACGGCTCCGGCGAGGCGATGGTCATCACGCTCGAGGGCGAGCGGGACGAGTACGTCGCCGCCGCCGACTTCCATCCCGACGGCGAGCGCTTCGCGATCGGGATGGCCGACGGCCGGATCGAGCTTCGCGACGCGGACACGGGTGCGCTGCGACGCACGATCGCGGCCCACCCGCGCGAGGTCACGGCGCTGCGCTTCGACGCCGAGGGTCGCTTCCTGCTCTCGGGCTCGGTCGACGGCGACGCCGCGGTGCACGATCCGGATTCCGGCAAGCGGCTCCACACCCTGGGCGGCCACGAGGCCCGGATCACCTCCGTCGACTTCGACCGCGAGGGCGAGCGCATGCTGACCGGCTCGAAGGACCGCACCCTGCGGCTCTGGTCGTTCGACCAGGACGAGGCGCTCCTCACGCTGCGCGGCCACGAGGACTGGATCACCTCGGTCGCCTTCGGCCCCAACGGCCAGCGCCTGGCGTCGGGCTCGTGGGATCGTTCCTTGCGCGTCTGGAACGCGCGCTAGGCGCCTTTCCCCTTACCCTGGGGAGGCCTTGGGACCCGCCCGATCCCTCCCCGTCCTGATCCTCGCAGCGTCCTGCGGAGGTTCGACCATGGCGACGAGCACCGACCCCACGCCGCGCACCGTCCACGTCGAAGGAAACGAGGTGCACTACCTCGAGGCGGGCGCCGGAGCGGACTGCGTCCTGTTCCTGCACGGCGCCGCGTTCCGCGCGACGACCTGGAAGGACCTCGGCTCGCTCGAGCTCGTCGCGAGCCGCGGTTACCGCGCCGTGGCCGTCGACCTGCCGGGCTTCGGGGACACGCCGGCGAACGACCTGGATCCCGCGGCGTTCCTCCTCGGCTTCCTCGACGCCGCCGGCATCGAGAAGCCCATCGTCGTCTCGCCCTCGATGAGCGGCCGCTTCAGCCTGCCGCTCGTCGCCGGTCACGCCGACGCGCTCGCCGGCTTCGTTCCGGTCGCTCCGGTCGGCATCGATCGGTTCGGCCCCGAGCTCGGCGGCGCGGAATTGCCGGCCCTCGTCCTCTGGGGCGACCGCGACCATCTCATCCCGCCCGCCGACGCCGAACGGCTCGCGGGCTTTCTGCCCCGGGCGGAGGCGGCCCTGATCGCGGACGCCGACCACGCCTGCTATCTCGATCAACCCGAGCGCTTCCACGAGCTCCTGCTGGGCTTCGCGGAGCGCACGTTCCCCCCACGCTAGGTCCAAACCGATGAAAGCCCCCTTCGCCCTCGTCCTTCTCGCCTCGACCGCCGTTGCGCAGCTCGGCGTGACCGCCGTCGACCCCTCCGCCAACGTCATCGATGCTTCGACCGCGACGGCGCTGACCGTCACCTTCGACGCGAACGTGGACGCGGCGACGGTCAGCGGCTCGTCGTTTCAGGTCTTCGGACGTTGGAGCGGCGTGCGGACCGGCGCCTACGCCGTCAACGGAAACGAGGTGCGCTGGAGCCCCGACGAGCCCTTCTTCCCCGGCGAGACGGTCACCGTGGCCTTGACGAACGCGATCCAGAGCACCGGCGGGGCGCCGCTGACCGACGGCTACGTCTGGATGTTCTGGACGCGCTCGAATCCGGGCACGGACGAGTTTCCGCTCGACGTCGTCACGACGGCGCGGCAACCGGGCGAGGGGCTGATCCAGTCCTACGGGATCTACGCCGGCGACCTCGACGGCGACGGGTCGCCGGACTTCAGCATTCCCAACGAGGTCTCCGACGACGTGCGGGTGATGCTCAACAACGGCTGCGGGAGCTACTCGACCCCGGCGGCGATCTACCCGCTGCCGGCCGGCGCGTTCCCGAGCGCGAACGAGGGCGCCGACTTCGACAAGGACGGCGACGTCGACCTCGCCACGGCGAACATCGGCGGCGACACCACGAGCGTGCTGCTCGGCGACGGCGCGGGCGGGTACCTGGCCGCCGACACCTTCGCGAGCGGCGACGCGCCGCGGGGAGTGGCGGTCCTCGACGTCGAGGCGGACGGTGACGCGGACCTCGCGATCGCGCTGCGCGGCACGAGCCGCCTTTCGTTCCACTACAACGCGGGGAACGGGACCTTCTCCGGTCCCGACTACTTCGAGGCCGGCGTCGTCGGAGAGACCTCGGTGGTGACCGTCGACGCGAACGGCGACGGGCTTCCCGACCTCTACGTGGGCGGCTACGACTCGCAGACGATCTCCTCGGTGCTGAACGGCGGTGCCGGAACGTTCGGGGTCCACCAGTCCGCGTCCATCGGCGGGACGCCGTGGATGCTCGCGGCGGGCGACGTGGACGGCGATGGCGTCGTCGACGCCGCGGCCTGCAACTCGTTCTCGAGCGCGGTCGGCGTCATCTGCGGCGACGGCTCGGGCGGCTTCGATCCGGTCAACACCTACCCAACCGGCGTCTTCAACCTCGCGATCGACCTCGGCGACACCGACGGCGACGGCGACCTCGACCTCATCTCCTCGAACTACAACTCGGGGGACTGGACCTACCTGCGAAACGACGGGACGGGCATGTTTGGCTCGCCCACCACCTTCGACGCGAGCTTCGCCGGGTCCTGCATGATCATCGTCGACTACGACCGCGACGGCGACATGGACCTCGTCGGCATCGACGAGATCTCCGACGAGATCTTCCAGTTCCCGCAGACGAGCCCGGTGCCGGCGGGAGTCCAGCTCGACGCCTGCTCCGCGCGGCTGCGGATCAACAACCTCGCCGGCTTCGGCGGATACGGCGGCGTTCCCGCGCACCCGGTCGAGCTCGGCGAGAACCTCTTCGTCGGCATCACGAGCGAGCCGGGCACGGCCGTCCTCGGCGCCTTCGGCGTCGCGCTGCAACCCGGCGCCCCGACCGGCTTCGGGCTCGTCAACCTCTTCCCCGCGCTGCTCGTGACCTCGGACACGACCGACGCCTTCGGCGAGTCGCTGGTCGCCGTCCAGGTTCCCGCCGGCCTGACCCCGGGCGTCGTCGTCGGCTTCCAGGGGATCGCCGTCACCGCCGTGCCGCGATTCACCAACCCGGAGGCCGTCGTTCTCGTGCCGTAAGACCCGCGCTCGGAGTCGTGTCCTACAATGGGGACGCGGCGCATGAAAAAACCCGACGCGTTGGACCTGCACGGAGGAGGTGGCACCGGGCTCACGACTCCCATCCGGCCGGAGCGGGAGAAGCGACGCTTCCGGCTCGACGGCTGGCCGCCCTTCGGCTGGCGGGGCGGCGACGACGACGGCGGGGGTGGCGGCGGCGACGGGGACGACGACGACGAACAGGAGTTCGACCCGTGGGAGGGTCTGCCGCGGCCCGGGACGTCGGACCTCGGGATGGCGCTCGCCCTGATCTGCATCTGCATGCTCTTCGTGATCTTCCTCGGCCTCTACGTGTTGATTCGCAAGAGCGCCGTGGAATGGCCGCCGCCCGGCGCGCCGGGGCCGCCGAACGGGCTGTGGGCCAGCACCGCCGTGCTCTTCCTCTGCAGCGCCACGCTCGCGCGCGGTCTCGCCGCCCACCGGCGACGTCAGATCGGGACGCTCATCAAGTGCCTGTACGCGAGCGCGGCGTTGGGCGTCCTCTTCCTCGCGCTGCAGGCGTTCCTCTGGCGCGGGCTCTTCCTCGACGGACTCCTGCCGTCGACCAACGGCTACGGCGCGATCTTCTACGCGCTCACCGGCCTGCACGCGATCCACATCCTCGGCGGTCTCGGCTACCTCGCGAAGGTCGTCGGCGGCGTCCACATGGACCGCGCCCGCCTCGGGGCGGAAACGCCGCTTCGCCTGTGCGGCGTGTATTGGCATGTTATGGGCGCGATCTGGCTCGTGGTCTTCGTCGTCCTGTACCTCTGACGGCGAACAACGCGGCCGCGCCGCGCCATGACCATCGAGCCCGACGACAAGAAGCAGTTCCGGATCCTCCTCGTCGTGATCGCGGGCTTCTTCGTCGGTGTGCTGTTCCTCTTCTTCCTCATCGCGACGGACCTCTGATGGACCCCATCCGGATCAGCCGCGAGCTCGGCCGCGCCTGTGGCAAGCTCGCCTTCGGCCCGCCGGTCACGCACGTTTACAACCCGCTCGACTACGCCCGGGCGTTGCACGAGACGTTCCTCGAGCGCTACGCCCGGCCGGGCTGCGAGGTCCTCTTCCTCGGGATGAACCCCGGCCCCTGGGGCATGGCGCAGACCGGCGTCCCCTTCGGCGAGATCTCCTTCGTGCGCGACTGGCTCGCGATCGACGGCCGGGTGAAGCGGCCCAAGAACGAGCACCCGAAGCGCCCGGTGCTCGGTCTCGACTGTGCGCGGAGCGAGGGCAGCGGCAAGCGCGTGTGGGGCTGGGCCCGCGACCGCTTCGGCTCCCCCGATGCCTTTTTCGAGCGCTTCTTCGTGTGGAACTACTGCCCGCTCTGCTTCATGGAGGAGAGCGGCCGCAACCGCACGCCGGACAAGCTGCCGCGGGCGGAGCGCGATCCGCTCTTCGCCCATTGCGACCGCGCGCTCCAGCGCATCGTCGATCACATGCAGCCCGAGCGCGTGGTCGGCATCGGCAAGTTCGCGCAGGACCGGGCGCGCGAAGCCCTCGGCGACGAAGACGTCGGCGCGATCCTCCACCCGAGCCCGGCGAACCCGCAGGCGAACCGCGGCTGGGCGAAGCAGGCGGAGAAGCAGCTTCGCGAGCTCGGTGTCGCGGTGCCGTGAGGGCTTTGCAAGCCGCGAGCGGAAGGCACCGCGGCGCGCTAGGCTGGCGCGCATGACGCCGCGCCACGTGCTCCCGCTCGCCCTCGTCCTCGCGGCCTGCGTCGGCACGTCCGAGACCGTCACGGTCGATACATCCGCGCTCGTCACCTTCGGCGCTCAGACTGCGGTGCCGTCGGACGAGGTCGCCGAGAGACTGGACCTGCCGTTCAACGTTCGCCAACAGGGCCGAGAGCTCACCTCCGTGACGGGTGAGAGCACCCTGGCGCGGCTCGGTCTCAAGGCCGGCGACGTCCTGCTCGAGCTCGACGGCGTCCCGCTCTACAGCCAGGACGATGTGGCCGACGTCCTGCGCGTCCACCGTCCCGGCGATGAGGTCGCGATCGCCTTCCATCCGGCGGGCGATCCCGACGTGGTCGAGACGACGATCGTGCTCGGCGACGACGCCGGACCGCACGCAGAGGGAATCGAGTGGCAGTTCGCGAGCCTGGCCAACCTGGAACGCGCGCTGGAGCGGGCTGCGGACGAGAACAAGGGCGTCCTCGTCGGCCTCTCCGGCGCGGAGACGTGATGAGGCAGCACGCGATTCGAGAGCGGTGCGTTCTCGAACCTCCTCTCCGATCCGAGAGTCGTCGCCGCATCCGAGGACTTCGTGCGCGTCCTGATCCGCAGACCGCACGCCTACTGGTTCCTGGAGCGGTATCCCGAGCTCTACGAGTCGATGATTCGCTCCGCGCCCTCCGGCGCGCCCGAAGGCGCCGTCGTGATCGATGGGACGAAAGCGCCGATCCCGGGGTTCGTGTTCCTCTCGCCGAAAGGCGAGTACGAGGGAATGGTCGTGCTCCAGGCTGCGGAGGCTCGGTTGGAGCTGCTGACCGCGATGGAGAAGCTGAGCACCGACGGGCGGTAAGGCTCCGCTAGCGATCGTCGTCCGTCGCGTACCGGAACAGCGCTTCGAGAGTCTCGCTCGACCCCTTCCTCGCGGTCCCGTGCGCGGTGTTCGTCGCCACGAGGATCGCGAGGTCGTCGGTGGGGAAGAGCCCGCTCTCGCAGTACCACCACGTGTTGCTGCCGTTGTGCCAGATCATCGGGCCGTTCGCCCATTCGGGATTCTGGACCGACCAGCCCATCGCGTAGCCGTTGAGCTTCGGCGCGTGGAGCTTCTCTAGGGTCTTCGCCTTGAGGAGCCCGTCCTCCCCCCGCGCTCCGGCGAGGTGCAGGCTCGCGTACCTGGCCCAGTCCGCGAGCGTCGCGTGCGCCAGGCCCGCGGGCGCGATCGCGTGCGGGTTGTCGTTCAACATCGTGAAGTCGCGCGGATGAAGCTCGCCGCGGCGCACGTAGTGGCCGAAGGGCTGCAGGACCGCGTCCTTCGCGCCGGGCGCGCCGAACCCGGTCTCCGTCATCCCCAGCGGGTCGAAGAGCTCGCGCTGCATGAGCATCTCGTACGGAGTCGACGTCACCGTCTCGGCCATCGCCCCCGCGATCGAGAAGCCCGCGTTGGAGTAGATGTACTTCGTCCCCGGCGTCGCGTCGGGCTTGCGGGTCAGCACGCCCTCCAGGAGCGTCCGGCGTTGCTCGACGGGCGTGCCCTCACGCTCCCATAGACGGTTCCAGAGGCCGTCGAAGCGGAGCTGCTTCGGGGCGCCGCTCGAGTTCGTCAGCAAGTGCTCGAGCGTGACGGCCTTCCATTCCTCGTGCAGGTTCTCGACGTCGCCGAAGATCTCCCCGACGGTCGTGTTCCAGGCGAGCTTCTCCTTCTCGACGAGGACGGCGCAGAGCGTGGCCGTCATCGACTTCGTGCACGAGCCGAGGTGCCAGCGGTCGCCGTCGGTCACGCGGACGTCCCGGTCGATCCGCCGCACGCCGACCGCGCCCTGCGCCGCGATCTCGTCGCCGCGGAGAACCAGCGCGCTCAGCGCCGGCAGCTCGTGCTTCGCGCGGAGCGGCTCGAGCAGCGCGTCGAGGTCTTCGGGCGTCTGGGCCGCCGCCGTTGCGGCGAGGAGCGAAGTCGCGAAGAGGAGCTGGGCGGGCTTCATGCGCCGGATTCTCCCAGAAGCCGCCGGGAGAAGGGGCGGCGATTTTCGCGGCGGATGGAGCGGGTGGAAGTCGTTCCTCCCCAAGGAGGCAGTTCCATGAAGCTCACCGTCCTGTCCTCGCTCGCCCTCGCCGCACCCGCCGCCGCCCAGGTCGTCTCGACCGTCGGACCCGAGGTGGCACCGCTCGGCAGCCCGATCACGATCACGATCTCGAACGACGGTGCCGTGCCGGTCTACAGCGGCCTCTGCCCGTTCTTCGTCGACGACGGCTCCGAGGACGGCGTGCCCGTCTTCGCGCCGGTGTGCGTCAAGGTCGCGCAGGAGATCGCCCCGGGAGAAACGCTCACGGCGATCTGGGATCAGACCGACGCCCACGGGATGCAGGTTTCTACGGGGCTCTACTACGTCGTCGTCCAGCTCCCCGACGGCAGCGAGGAGGTCACGCCGATCGTCATCGACGCCGGCGCCGACGCGGCGATCTCGATTCTCGGCACTCCCGCCACCGGCGCGACGCGCGAGCTCCTGCTCAGCGCGCCGCAACAGCCCAACCTGCCCTACCGTCTCGCCGCTTCGTTCGCGGGGGAGGCGCCGACGCTCGCGAGCTGCGCGGGGACGATTCCGCTCGCCGCCGACGCGCTGCTCGCGCTCACGCTGCCCGCGGGTGGCGGCATTCTGCTCAACTCGACGGGCTTGCTCTCGTCGACGGGGCTCGGCTTCGACGCGAAGCTCGCGCTTCCGGACGAGCCGGTGCTCGCCGGCGTCGCGATCCGGCTCGGATTCGTCGTCGTCGACAACTCCCTCGCGTGCTCGCTGGCCGCGGTTTCCGAGCCGCTGGAGCTCACGCTGCTGTAGCGGACGCGAGCGGGCGACGGAAGCCCTCCCCATCGCGTAGCATCTCGGCATGGAGCCCGACTCGACGCTGGTCGAGGAGAAGCAAGGACTCTCCGGCACGGCCAAGACCCTGATCGGGTGCGGCATCGGCTGCGGTGTGCTCTTCTTCGTCGCCGCGGCGCTCCTCGGTGGCGCCGCGTGGTGGTTCTACTCGCCCGGCGAGCAGATCGACACGCAGCGGATCGCCGGCGACGAAACGCTGCTCGTGCTCGACGTCGGCGACGCCCTCGACGACGAGGGCGTGCGCGCGCTGATCAACCGCGCCTTCGACGCGTTCCAGGAGGTCGCGCGCAGCCAGCGCGAGCGCGAGATGCCCGAGTCCTGGCAGTGGGTCGAGGACCTGAACTCAGCGGTCCAACCGTCCGGCTCCGAGTCCATCGAGGTGTACGTGCCGCGCGCCGGCACCCTCGTGCTCGAACCGACCGACGATCCCGAGGTGCTGGCGATCGTCGCCGCGCTCAACTTCCGCAACTTCGTCCGGCCGGCGCGCTTCTTCATCGGCAAGATCGCCGAGAGCGAGGAGGCCCCGGTACACGAGATCGAGGGCATCCGGGTGTTCGAGCTCGACGAGGACGACTTCTACCTCGGCTTCGTCGGCGGCACCGCCGTGCTCGCTCAGGACCTCACGGCGCTGACGCGCGTGCTCGAACGGCTCGCCGCCGAGAGGCCTTCACCCGCTGTGATCGAAGAGGTGCAACGCGTGCGCGCGGACTGGATTGCTGCTGGCGCGGGCGTCGGCGGCGATTGGAACCTCGTCCAGCTCATGGGCGAGCTCCTCGACGAAAGCCCCGAAGACCTCGGCTCGTGGACCGACGAGGCCGACTGGGAATTCGAGCGCGCCACGTTCGGCGTAGCGCCGGTCTCCGCCGACAGCGTGGAGGCGACGGTCACCGTCCGCGGCGCGGGCGAGGGCGTCGGCGACGCGTTGGTCCGCGCGATCGACGAGGTGCGGGATCGATTGGACGTCGAGAAGCTCGTCTGGAAACGGACCGCACTACAGGACGGCTCACGCCTCGAGCTCAACGTCTCCGTGACCGGGATCGAAGCGGCGCTCGACGCGTGGGTCGAGGAGAATCGTTAGGCTCCCAACCTCACGACGTCCGGCTGTTTTCTTCCTCGAGGCGCCGACGGATCTCGAACCACGGTCCGCCTTCCTCGACGAGGACGGTCGCAACCTCGCCGGAGATCCGTTCCACCTCCTCCAGCTCCGCGCGCGGGTCCTCGCCGCGTTCGCGCTTGGCGGCGGCGAGTGAGAGCGCGGCCTCGCAGCGGAGCATGTTGACGCGGTTCTGGCAGCCCTCGAGGTCCGACGTGACGACGAGCGTCGCGAGCGCGTCCTCGAGCCAGCGCGACTCGCCCGAGGCTTGGGCAAGCTCGAGCTGGAAGCGCGCCAGGGTGACGTTCGCCTGGTAGCTCGACGGGTCGAGCTCGCGCGCCCGCTCGGCCGCGCGCAGGCCCGCCTCGACGTCGGCGACCTCGGTGCCGCCGCCGTGCTCGGGCAGGTAGCTGGAAGCGAGCAGCGCCATCCCGTCGGCGAAGCACGGGTGGATCTCCGTCGCGCGCTCGAGCGCGGCGCGCGCCTCGGCGACGCTTCCGTTGGCGAGATACGCCTCGCCCATGCAGTAGTACGCCTCGAAGTAGCTGCGGCGCACGTCGACCGCGCGCTGGAAGCTCTCGAACGGATCGCCGCCGGCGAAGCGGAGCGCGTCGCCGCGGAGCTTCCAGACCTCCTCGAGGTCGGGCTCGTCCGCGAGGATCTGGTCGCACTCGGCGACGCACCCGTTGTAGTCGGCGTCGGCGAGCAACGTCACCGCCTGCGCGTAGTCCTGGTGCCAGGGCTGCAGCTCGCCCTGGAGGCGCTTCGCCTCCTGGAAGGCCAGCTTCGCCTGCTCGAGCCGCGCGCGCGCTTCCTCGAGGCCGCTCTGAACGCCCGACTCGTGCACGTGCTTGCGCGCGGCGTCCTGGTCGCGCAGGTAGAGCGCCAGGTAGAGCCGCCCGAGCTCGAAGTACGCGCCGGCGAGGTTCTTCACGCGGTCGATCGCGCACTCCATGTCCTCGAGCGCGCCGTGCAGGTCGCCGCGGCGGAAGAGCACCACGCCGCGGTAGAAGCGGGCCCAGGCGGCGTCGGGGGTCGTCTCGATCACCTCCTCGAACCGCTCCCGAATGCCGTCGAGCCGGTCGAACGAGCGCTGCAGAGACCCGCTGACGCGGTAGAGGTTCGCGTCCCAGGCGGAGAGCTCGCGGATGAGCTCGACGCCCAGGGCCCAGCGCGTGTCCTCGACGCTCTCGGCGGGATCGGGGGCGGGCGGCGCGCTCGCCATCTTGCCGACGAGCCGGCGGAACCACGCGTTGCCCTCCGCCTCGCCGCGCGAGCCGTCGAGGTAGCGGTCGAACTCGGTGACGATCTCCGACATGCGCTGGTAGCGGTCCTCGCGCCGCTTGCGCAGGCACTTCATCGCGATCGCCTCGAGCGCTCGCGGGATCGACGGGTCGTGCGCGCGCGGCAGCGCCGGGTCGTCGTGAATGACCGCGTGCAGGACCTCGACCACGTTGTCCGCCTCGAACGGGTAGCGGCCGGTCAGCTTGCAGTAGAGGGTCGCGCCGAGCGAGTACACGTCGCTGCGCGAGTCGACGTTCTGGGTCTCGCCGCGCGCCTGCTCGGGGGGCATCAGGGCGGGCGTGCCCATGATCTGCCCCTCGCGGCTCATCGTCTCGCCCAGCGCCCCGGACAGGTCGCGCGCGATACCGAAGTCGGTCAGGTAGGCGTTGCCGTCGACGTCTAGCAGGATGTTCTCCGGCTTGATGTCGCGGTGCACGATGCCGATCGCGTGCGCGCGGTGCAGCGCGTGGGCGACGCTGCGGAGCGCCCGCACGATCCCCTCGATCGACAGCTCGGCCGCGCGCAGGTTCGCTCCGTCGACGTACTGCATGGCGATGTACGCCCAGCCGTCGCAGTCGCCCATCTCGTAGACCTGCACGATCGAGGGATCGTTCAGCCGCGCAGTGAAGCGCGCCTCGCGGCGAAAGCGCTCGAGGTCGGCGGGGCTCGCGTCGGTGAGGAACTTCAACGCGACCGGGCGATCGAGGCTCACGTCGCGCGCGAGGTAGACCGTGCCGCCGCCGCCCTGGCCGATGGCGCGCTCGACCGCGTAGCGATCGGGCACGGAAGGCTCCTCGGCGGCGAGGAGGCCGTCGGTCGCGATCAGCCCCTCCGCGACGACACGGCGCGCGAGCTCCCGGTCCGTCTCCATGCGATCGCTCATCCTAGCAGGTCGTCCTCCCTCCGCGCGTGCCGCGGGAGTGCGAGTAGGACGGCCCCCGGCATCGCGCAACCGCTCGCTTTGTCGCCATACGATCGCGCGCCGGTGCCGGTCGAGCGACACCGTCCCGTTACACTTGGCGCCGTGTTCCCGACGACGATCTGGACGCGCATCCTCGAGGCCGGCGCGCAGGACGCTGACGCGATGGACGACTTCGGGCGGCGCTACCGCGCGCCGGTGCTCGAGCACGTCCGCGCGCGCGGTTTCCGCGGCGGCGACGCAGAGGACCTCTGCCAGGAGGTCTTCCTGCGCGTCTTCCAGGGCGGCGTGCTCGCCAAGGCGGATCGCAACCGCGGGCGCTTCCGGAGCCTCTTGCGCTCGGTCACGACGCACGTGCTCCAGGACCGCCTGCGCAAGCGCCGCGACCTGCCGGTCGACGACCTCGATCCGGCGGACGATGACGGGGGCGGCGAGGCCTTCGACCAGGTCTGGGCGTGGCACCTGACCGAGCGCGCGCTCGAGCGCCTGAACGAGCAAGGCTCGCCCTACTACAAGGTCCTGCGCGGGCACCTGAGCGGCGAGAAGCAGGACCGGAACAAGCTCTGGATCGCGCGCCGCAAGCTGACCGAGGGCATCCGCCGCGAGGTCGCCGACACCTGCCTCAGCCAGGAGGATTTCGAGGCGGAGCTCGCCTACCTCACTCCCTTCCTTCGACCCACGGGGAATTCATGAGACGCTACCGCAACCGCTGCGAACGGGAATCAAGGCCATGGGCATCGTCGTAGTCATCGGAACGGACAAGGGGGCCTTCCTCCTCCGCGCGGGCGACGCGCGGGACGACTGGCGGCTGAGCGGTCCGTTCTTCAAGGGCTGGAAGGTGACCACCTCCGCGCGGGACGACGGCGGGCGCTTCTACGCGGCGACGGCGAGCCTGGTCTACGGCGCCGCGATCCACGTCAGCGACGACCTCGAGGGCTGGCGGCAGCTCGAGAACGGACCGGCCTGGCCCGAGGAGACCGAGCGGAAGTTCAACCAGGTGTGGACCCTGGTGCCGGCCGGCGACCGCCTCTACGCGGGCATCGACGACGCCGGGCTCTTCGTCAGCGAGGACCGCGGGGAGACGTGGCAGTCGGTCGAGGGCTTGAACGAGCACCGCACGCGGCCGGCGTGGTTCCCGGGCTACGCCGGGCTCTGCCTGCACGCGGTCGTCGTCGACTCGAAGAACCCGCAACGTATCTGGGCCGGACTGTCCTCCGTCGGCGTGTTCCGCTCGGACGACGGCGGGCTGACCTGGAACGAGAAGAACGCCGGCATCCCGCCGATGATCGAGGACAAGGACCACAAGGACATCGGCCGCTGCGTCCACGCGCTCGTCCCCGATCCGGACGACCCGAACCTGATCTTCCGCCGCGAGCACAACGGGCTCTTCCGCACGCGCGACGGCGGGGACACCTGGGAGCGGGCCGAGAACGGGCTCGGCTCGTGGTTCGGGTTCCCGCTCTCGATGGACCGGCGGACGCGCACGCTGTACGACGTGCCGCTCGAATCCGACGAATACCGCGTGCCGATCGACGGCGCGTTCGCCGTGTACCGCAGCCGCGACGGCGGCGACTCGTGGGAGCCGCTGCGCAACGGGCTGCCGCAGGAGAACTGTTACATGGGCGTCCTGCGCGCCGCGATGGACGTCGACCACCGCGACCCGTGCGGGATCTATGTCGGCACGACGGCGGGGACGGTCTACCTGTCGACCGACGGCGGCGACGCGTGGACGCAGTTTCCCGCCACGCTCCCGCGCGTCCTTTCGGTCGACGTCTACGAGGACTAGCCGTGCCCCGCATCACGGTTCAGCTTCCGAGTATGCTCGCGACGCTCGTCGGCGAAGACCGCATTTCGCTCGAGGCGACGACGGTCGCCGAGTCGCTTCAGGCGCTCGTCGAGCTCCACCCGGCGCTGCGCACGCGCCTCTTCGACGAGCGCGGGGCCTTGCGACGCCACGTGCTTTGCTTCCACAACGAGAAGAACACCCGCTGGCTCGACTCGCTCGACGTCGCCGTGGCGGACGACGACACGATCCGGATCATGCAGGCGGTCTCGGGAGGGTAGCGCGATGTGGGACGCGAGCCTGGTCGAGGCGCGCCTGGCTGCGCGCATCGTCGCCGAGCCGGATCCGGCACCGGAACGGCGCGCCGCGGTCGCAATCGTGCTGCGGCTTGCCGAGACTCCGGACGTGCTCCTGATGAAGCGAGTCGAACACGATGGCGACCCTTGGTCGGGCCAGATCTCGCTGCCCGGTGGCGGGCGCGAGCCCGAGGACGTGGACCTCTTCGCCACCGCGGTGCGCGAGACGCGCGAGGAGGTCGGGATCGACCTGGCGCGGCACGGGCGCCCGCTCGGCCGGCTGACGCCGATCCATGCGCGTGCCAGGGGGCGGCTGCTCGCGATGGACGTGTCGCCGTTCGTGTTCGAGCTCACTGGCGCGGTCGAGCCGGTCGTCGGCGAGGAGGCGCGCGAGGCCTTCTGGTTTCCAATCGACGCGGCGCTGCGCGGCGATCTGGACCGCCCCTTCCCTTACGACCACGATGGCGTGATCCACGAGCTCCCGAGCTGGCACTACGAGGGGCGCGTCGTCTGGGGGATGACGCACCGTATCGTCAGCACGTTGCTCGCGACGCTGCGCTAGAAGCGCGTCCGCTCCCAAACTCAGGCTCGCCATTAGAGCCTGTACTACGCAGAATGCGCTGGGAGGAAGCTTCTCGCGCCCCTCCCAGATGCGCATGCCTGCCCACCTGAGCATCCGCGTGCCCTGGCACGACGCTCGTTGGAACGGAACCGTCTGCCGCAACCCAGCCCTCAACTGCCATTGCATCGAGTACCAGAACATCCTCGCGAAGCGAGATCTCGACCGCGAGATCGAGGACGCGGGTCGTCACTTCGCCGACGTGACTACCAAGCCTCCGTGTTTCGACGAGTCAGGCGGTTATCTCTCGGACAGATCCTGGCCGATCGACCACGAGCATCCCTACAAGAACTGGGATCTGGTAGCCGATACGCACGCGCATCTGCTGCGAACCCGCTGGACCGTCGAGCCCCACACGGCTCATGCCGTTCCGTTTCGCTGGCTGCGGCGGCCCGAGCTCGATTCGTTCACCCAGCCACGGCTCCTCGAACCGCTACCGGAGGACGTCGCACCGGAGGGTTATCGTTCGAACTGGGTCTTCCTGCCGGAGGTCCAGGAGATCATCCTCACAGGCTTCTTCGATCCGGTCGCCGAGGGCGACTCTCTGGCCGTCTTCTACACGAAGTCCCGGCATCCGATCGCTGACGACGTGCCCCGGCTCGTCGTCGGGATTGGAGGCGTGTCCGGCGTCGGACGCATGCGCTTCTACGATTCGTCGGACCGCAGCAAGCGCCGCCATCCGATCTGGCAGCGCGACGTCGCCCATTCTCTGCGTCCAGGTGGTCGAGGTGGATTGTTGGTCCCTTTCCACGACTACCTCGCCACGACGGGCGATCCCGACGAAGACGTCAGGCGACAAGGGCTCGCGCGGGAGCTCGTGATCGCGCCGGAGCCAGATCGGATCGTCGAGTTCTCCTATCGATCCGAGCACCTCTCGAACGACTCGGTCGTGTCCGTCCTGACGCAAGGAGTCCAGGTCTGCCAACGACTACGGGCTCATGGGATCGCCGAAGGCGACTGGGCGGCCGCGGAGGCCTGGCTTAACAACCGGTTGGCGGCGGCGTGGAGATTGCGGGGACCATATCCGGGCATCGGGCCCGTGCTCGAGGCGGCGGGGCTCCGAATGGGAACGTCGCTCGTCCACCTGATGGCCCAGAACGAGCCCGGTTTCTCCGACAATCCCTGGGACGCCGTCGCAGCAGTTCTTGAGAACCGGGCGGATCCGCCCGCGGATCGTTTCAAGGCCGACGTCGCCGCCTTCGCCAAACAGTGGTTGGCCCTCCTCGCCGACGACACGCGCCTGTCCTTGACGCGGGCCCTGTCGAGGATGGCGCTCGCACCGGACCAGGCCCAACGCTGGTGGGACAGGGCGCGACGTGCCGACGCAGCGGGCCGAACCGTCTCCGACGAGGATATAGTCGCAAACCCCTACCTTGTGTGCGAACTCGACCGTGGCGGCGGGTCTACCTCGTCGGCAGTGTCTTTTCCCTCGGTCGACCGGTCTGTTCTCACCGACACGCCCAACGACACGTCGACCTCGCCCGCCGACCGGCGTCGCCGCCGGGCGGCGCTCGTGTCGGTCCTGCGGTCGGCGGAGAAGCAGGGCGACACGCTGCTGGACCTCGAAGAAGCCCGGGAGCAGGTCGAGATGATCCCCGTCCCGGAGCCCCCGCAGGTCCCCGATGGGTGGGTCGCCGCCGAGGCCGACTGGCTCGGCGAGGCGCTCGTGTTTGACGGCGGGGATGAGACAATCCAGACTCGCGGCCGCAGACAGACCGCGGTCTTGTTGCAGCGCAAGCTTCGCGCGAGAACCGAGCGCACACTCCCCTCGCTCGATGAGCCGTGGCGAGATCTTCTGGTAAGGACGGTCAGGGACACGTGGAGCGGTCCAGGAAACTTCGACACGGATGCCCCACGGACCGCCGATGCACTCGCGGAGCAGGAAGAAGCGCTCCGGGTCATCACTTCGCGAAAGACGACAGTACTCGTAGGCCGCGCCGGCACCGGCAAGACCACGGTGCTCGGCGCTCTGTCACGAGCGAGGTCGGTCGCGGGGTCCATCCTGTTCCTCGCGCCAACGGGCAAGGCCCGTGTCCGCCTAGAATCGCGAGTCGCACGCGGGACGACCGTGATGACGGTCGCTCAATTCCTGTGGCGGAACCACGCATACGACGAAAAACGCCAGCATCCGATCGTCCTCGACGCGGGATGCTACGAGGGACACGAGACGATCGTGATCGACGAATCCTCGATGCTCACGGAGGACACGCTCGCGGCGGTGCTCTCGACGTTCACGGGGAGGGTCAAGAGGCTCATCCTGGTCGGCGATCCCGCTCAGCTTCCGCCGATCGGACCCGGCCGACCCTTCGCCGATCTCGTGGCCCATCTCGCCCCGATTACAGAATTCGACGACGAGGACCCCGACAACGTCGAGGTCAGGCGCGGAGCCCTTGCACGGCTGCGGCATGAAGTCCGTCACTTTCAAGGCGCGGCGTCGGATACCTTACGCTTGGCGCATCACTTCACCGGCGACCCTCGAATCGACGGCGAGGAGATTCTCGTCGACCTAGTCACCGGCCAAGCGCTGAACGATCTGGATCTCCGCTACTGGTCGAACACCGTTGAGCTGCACGACCACATCACGAGCGTCCTGCGCTCCTATGTCGGGATCGAGCCAGGGAATGTGTCGTCGTTCAATGCGTCTTTCGGAATGACGACTACAGAGCGGGGGTTCCCGATAGTCGGTGATCCCAATGGGGCAGAGGCCTGGCAGATTCTGTCTCCCGTCCGGCGCGACGTCTGGGGAATCGACGAGCTGAACCGGTGGGTGCAGGCATCGTGGCGGGGAAACGAACTCGCGAGCGCTCGGGACACCAGCAAGCCCCGGTGGGTTCGACCGTTCGGCGCGGCGGAGATCGTTCGTCTCGACAAAGTGATCTTGAGCGAGAACGGCAAGCGCCGAGGCTACGACTGGGATGAAAGATCACAGATCGACGACTACCTCGCCAACGGCGAGATTGGACTATGCGACAACGACAAGCGCGCGACCGGACGAATCAAGGCCGGCGAAGTGATGGACATCAAGTTCGCGGGTCGAGGAAAACGATCCTACGGTTTCTTTCGCAGCGAATTTGGAGGAGAGACGGGTCCGGGCATCATCGAGCACGCCTACGCCCTCACCGTCCACAAGGCCCAGGGCAGCGACTTCGACATCGTCATCGTCGTGCTGCCGCGAGGCCGCATGGCCTTTCGAGAGTTGATCTACACGGCACTCACTCGCTCCAGGCAACGGCTCGTCTTGCTCGTTGAAGGCAACGATCTGTCGGAGCTACTCGCACTTCGATCCTCCAGGAGTTCAGACACGATTCGTCGCAATAGCAATCTGTTTCGCTCTGGCGTCCGCGACAGGGAGGGTCGACCCTACGCTCGACACCTGATGCATCGAGCCGCCGACGGTACCGTCCTGGCCTCGAAGTCTGAGCTGTTCATCTACGAGCGCATTCTAGCGGCCGACCTTCGTCCCTACTACGAAGCGAAGTTGCCAGCGCGCTCTGGCGACGGCACATGGCGGCTACCCGACTTCACATTCTTGGACGACGCGGACGAGCCCGCCGTCTTCTGGGAGCACCTAGGTATGCTCGATGTGCGGGACTACGCAGAGGGCTGGGAGCGCAAGCGCCTGTGGTATGCCGAGCAGGGCATCGTGGAGAACGAGGACCTGTTCTGGACGACCGAGATAGACGGCCTCGACGCCGCTCGTGTCGACAGAATCATCGCCCGCGTCAAAGACCGTCTCGGAACCGCCTGAGGGACGCACCCCAACGAGCACGATCTGTTAATCCCTAACGCCGATGCAGGCGCGCGCCAGGGGGCGGCTGCTCGCGATGGACGTGTCCCCGTTCGTGTTCGAGCTCACCGGCGCGGTCGAGCTGGTCGCCGGCGAGTAGGCGCGCGAGGCCTTCTGGTTTCCGCTCGACGCGGCGCTGCGCGGCGAGCTGAGCCACCCCTTCCCCTACGACAAGGACGGCGTGGTCCACGAGCTTCCGAGCTGGCGGTACGATGGGCGCGTCGTCTGGGGGATGACGCACCGAATCGTCAGCACGCTGCTCGCGGTCGTCGGCTAGCGGAGCTCCGCCTCCTCCTCGACCGGGTTGTCGTGGGCCCAGTTCAGGAGCTCGTCAAAGCGCGGATCCGTGCGAAGGCTGTCGAGGTCGGGGTCGTTGCGGAACGCGTCCCACTGGCGGAAGCCCACCTCGATCGACTGGCCGAGCCACTCGAGGGCCTTGTCCTTGTCGCCGAGGAGCGCATGGGCGCACGCGGCGTTGTAGGCGCCGAGCCCGGCGATCCTGCGGTCGCTGGAGTTGGCCGCCTTGATGTGCGCGGGCAGCGCTTCCTCGAGGTTGCCCATCGCGTGCAGCGCGTAGCCGAGGTGGTGCCACGCCACGCCGTTGTTGGGATCGGCCGAGGTGATCTCGGCGTAGGCCTCGGCGGCCATCTCCCAGTCGCCGCGCTGGAAGTGCGCATCCGCCTCCGCGATGGCGGGGTCGGTGGAGGTCTCCGAAGTGTCCTCGTAGACGAGGTTCACGTCCTCTCCGTCGTCGTGGTGCTCGTGGTCCTCGGTCGCCGCGCACGCGGCGCCGAAAAGGACCAAAGCCGCGCTACAGATCCAGTGCTTCATGAGTTTCGGTCTCCCGTTACTTGCGATCGCCCCCGAGACCGAGCGGCCGCGGGCAGACTTTCTCGAACACCGCCTTCACTCCGATCTCGGCGTTCCGACGGTTGTCGACGACCATCTCGCGCAGGATGTCGTCCTCCTGCGTGAGGCCGCGGTACCAGTTGTGGTCGAGCTTCACCCGTTCGGCTTTCCCGCCCTTGGACGGTGTGTTGAAGACGATCTGCGAGTCGAAGTCGTTGTTCTTGATGGTCGTCCCGCCGAACTTCCCGTACGCCGACTGGTGGAACTCCGTCGTGTTCGAGCGCGCGTTGTTGCCGTCGAACATCACCTTGGAGCAGTCCTTGAAGGTCGTCGTCTGACCGCCGAAGTCGTTGTTGCGCGCCAGGATCTCCTTCACGCCGTCGCAGGTCATGCCGCCGAGGATGCCGATGGGCCGGCCGTTCTCCTGACCTTTGCAGCCCATCATCTGGAAGACGAGCTTGCTCTCGCTCTTCTCCGACTTGCGCGCGCCATGGATCGTCAGCGGCGCGTCGGAGTGGCTCGACTGCATGTCCACCTTGCCCTGCTTCTGCGAGAGCGTCATCGAGGCGCGGCCGTAGAAGTAGACGTACTCCATGAAGATCCTCGCCTTGCCGGGCCCCTTCTCGGACGGGCGGATACCGCCGTTGCCCTTGAACTCGACGTGGGAGAGCGTGACCTCCTTGCACTCCGGGCCGATCTCGAGCCAGACGTCCTCGAAGGAGATGCGGCCGCCGGTGAGCGCCTTCAGCTTGAGCGGACCGTCGACCTCGATCACCGCGGGCTCGTCGCCCTTCTTGCGGATCTTGCAGGCGCGCAGGTTGGTGATCTTGACGTTGCGCGGGACGTACTGACGGCCTTCGACGGTGAAGGTCTGGCCGAGCTCCTTGATCTCGATGGTCTTGTCGAGCGGAAAGGGCTTGTCGGCGGGCGCGCCTCCGAAAAGAGGAAGCAGAAACAGGAGGGGAGTGAGGGGGATCAGCTTCATGGGGGCGGCCCATGTTAGCGCGGCGCCGGGGAGCCCGCTAACCTCTCGCCCCGATGCAGATGCACATGCACCTCGTCGACTGGGCGATCGTGGCGCTCTACGTCGCCTTCGCCATCTTCGTCGGCATCCGCTTCGCCAAGCGCGCCGAGCAGAACGTCGACCAGTTCTTCCTGTCGGGGCGGTCCCTGCCGTGGTGGATCGCGGGAACGTCGATGGTGGCGACGACGTTCGCCATCGACACGCCGCTCGTCGTGTCGGGCTGGGTGCGCGACGGGGGGATCTGGAAGAACTGGCTCTGGTGGTGCTTCGCGATCAACGGCGTCTTGACGGTCTTTCTGTTCTCCCGCTACTGGCGGCGCGGCGGGGTCATGACCAAGGCCGAGCTCGCCGAGCTGCGCTACGGCGGCAAGAGCGCCAGCGTGCTGCGGGGTGTGCTGGGAGCATTCCACGCCGGCATCACGAACACGATGGTCCTATGCTGGGTCCTGCTGGCCGCCTCCAAGGCGATGGACGTGCTGTTCGACGTCCCGAAGCTGTGGGCCCTCGGCGCCGCCTGCGTGATCGCACTGACGTACTCACTCCTCGCCGGCTTCTGGGGCGTCGTGATGACGGACATGGTGCAGTTCGCCATGGCGATGGTCGGCGCGATCGCGCTGGCCTTCCTGAGCTGGAACGCCATCGACGGAAGCGACGGACTGCTCGCCGCGGCGACGACGAACGCGAGCTTCAATCCCGACTCGCTCAGGTTCCTTCCCGCAGCCGGCGACGGCAGCGTCTTCGACGCCGCCTTCTGGACCATCCCCCTAGCAGCCTTCTGCGTGTATCTCGGCGTCTCCTGGTGGGCGTCCGAGGGAGTGGATGGCAGTGGTACCTCCGTACAACGCATCTGCGCGTCTCGCGACGATCGCCAGGGGATGCTCGCCACGCTCTGGTACAACGTCGCGCACTACGCCCTTCGCCCCTGGCCCTGGATCCTCGTGGCGCTCGCGTCGCTGGTCGTCCTGCCCCATGTCACGGTCGAGGCACCGGTCGACGGCGTCGTGACGCGGATCGGTGACGGAGAGATCGTCCTCAACACGGACGGAAACGAAGCGGCCGTGCAGCTCGACGCCGAGGGGCTCTCGGAAACGTGGACGCTCGATGTCGAAGTCGATGAAGGCGACGAAGTCGCCGCCGGGGAGGTGCTGGCCAAGACCGACTCCGAGCGAGCCTACGTGGCGATGATGGTGAAGTACCTGCCGATCGGCCTGCTTGGGCTCGTGGTCGCCTCGCTGCTCGCCGCGTTCATGTCGACGGTCGACACGCACGTGAACCTCGCCTCGTCGTTCTTCGTCAACGACGTCTACCGGCGCTTCCTTGTCCCGGACCGCGGGCCCAAGCACTACGTGTACGTCGCGCAGGCAGCCAGCGTCGTCGTGTTGGCGATGGGCGCGGCGGTCGCTTATCCAGCTCAATCGATCGGCGGGCTCTTCCTGCTGTTCCTCGCTCTCCTCGGCGGCGCGGGACCGATCTTCGCGCTGCGCTGGCTTTGGTGGCGCATCCGGGCGTCGACCGAGATCGCGGCGATCGTAGCATCGAGCACGGCGACGATCGTGTTGACGTTCGTGGACTTCGAGTGGCGTCTCGGCGCGCTAGCGGAGGACGGCAACCTCCTGCCGGAAGGCCGGCTGATTCTCGTGGTCGTGTTCTCGCTCGCCTGCGCGCTTCTCTCGTTGCTCGTGACGAAGACGCCCGACCCCGCGACCCTGGTGGAGTTCTACCGCCGCGTCCGGCCCGTCGGCTGGTGGGGCCCGGTCCGCGCGCTCGCGCCGGACGTCGAGCCCCCGCGCGAGGGCCTCCCGGCGTTCGTCGGCACGGTTTCAGGCCTGGCAGCGATCTACGGACCGATGCTCGGCGTCGGCTGCTGGTTCCTTCAGCGTCGAACGGAGACCGGGATCGCCGCGGTCGTGACGATCGCCGGCATCGCCGGCGTCGTCTGGTCGCTGCGGCGCGTGGCCACCGGAATCCGATCCGAGCCGGAGCCGCCTCGGTGAGACGGATCGCGGCCCTCGCGCTCCTCGCCCCGCTCGCCGCCGCCGACGTCCGCTCCGTCGAGATCGCTTTGCGCGAGGTCGTCGCCGGCGGCAAGGAGTTCGGCGACGCCGGCGCCTACGAGAAGCTGACCGGCACGATCCGCTTCGCGTTCGATCCGGCGAACGAGCACAACGCGCGCATCGTCGACCTGGACCGCGCGCCCCGCAGCGAGGACGGCCTGGTCGAAGCGTGGGGCGACCTGATGGTCCTGCGGCCGGTCGACGCGTCCAAGGGCGGAGGCACGGCGCTGCTCGAGGTTTCCAACCGCGGCGGAAAGGCGTCCCTCAGCTACTTCAACGGCGGCCGGCGCAGCTCCGACCCGATCGACGAGGCCCACTTCGGCGACGGCTTCCTGATGCGGCGCGGTCTGACGGTCATCTGGGTCGGGTGGCAATGGGACGTGCCGGAAGACCCGAGCCGCCTGCGGTTGCACGTTCCGGCGATCGAGGGCGTCGAGGGGCTCGTGCGCGCCGACTGGACGGTCGCGCGGGCGAGCGACACGCTCGCGCTCGGACACCGAAACCACGTCGCGTACCCGCCGCTCGATCCCGAGTCCGACGAGAACGTCTTGACCGAGCGCGACGGGCGGCTGGCGGAGCGGCGCGTCGTTCCGCGCGACGAGTGGAGCTTCGACGGCGTCGCGATCCGCCGCGAAGGCGGCTTCGAGGCGGGCAGGATCTACGAGCTCGTCTACCGCGCCGCGAACCCGCGCGTCGTCGGGCTCGGGCTCGCCGCCGTCCGCGATACCATCGCGTACGCCAAACACGACGACGAATGCCCGTTCCCGGTCGAGCGCGGCCTTGCCGTCGGCATCTCGCAGACCGGCCGCTTCCTGCGCCATTTTCTATATCAAGGCTTCAACACCGACGAAGAGGGCCGCCGCGCCTTCGACGGCCTTCTGATCCACACCGCCGGCGCCGGCCGCGGCAGCTTCAACCACCGCTTCGGCCAGCCGTCGCGCGACGCGCACCGCTATTCGGCCTTCTTCTACCCCACCGACCTCTTCCCGTTCAGCGGGCGCGCGCAGCGCGATCCGGTGACGAAGAAGCGCGACGGCATCCTCGCGCGGCACGAAGCCGACAGGAACGCGCCGAAGGTCTTCTACACGAACACGGGCTACGAATACTGGGGCCGCGCCGCGTCGCTCCTGCACACCTCGCTGGACGGCTCCGCCGACGTGGAGGCTCTCGCCAACGAGCGCATCTACCACCTCGCGAGCACGCAACACTTTCCCGTCCCCTTCCCCCCGCGCCAGCGGAAGCCGGGCACGCAGGTCTACCGCGGCAATCCGATCGACCTGCTCGTGCCGCTGCGCGCGCTCCTCGTCGCCCTGCAGGAGTGGGTCGAGGACGACACCGAGCCGCCGCCGAGCCGCTACCCGCGCGTCGCCGACGGCACGCTGGTCCCGATCGACGAAGTCGCCTGGCCGGCGATCGACGGGCTCGACCTGCCCACCGTCGTCCACGAGGCCTACCGCGCCGACTACGGGCCGGAATGGGAGCGCGGCGTCGTCACGAAACAACCGCCGGAGCTCGGTCCCGCCTTTCCGAGTCTCGTGGCGCAAGTGGACGAACACGGCAACGAGGTCGCCGGCGTCCCGACGGTCGAGATCCTCGCGCCGCTCGGGACGTACCTGCCGTGGAACCTGCGCTTTGGAATGCCCGGCGAGGAGCACGAGCTGAACGACTTCTTCGGGACGTTCGTGCCCTTCGGCGAGGAGCGCGTCGCCGCGCTCTATCCCGTGCGCGATCCGTACGAGGCCGACGTGGACCGAGCGATCCTGGCGCTCGCCGACGAGCGCTTCCTTCTCGAGGAGGACGTGGAGCGAGTGCGTGCAGCCGCGCTGGCCCGGTGGGACTGGGTCACCGGCCGTTGACGCGAACCTACCCGTCCTTCTTCAGCGCCTTCTTGAACAGGTCGCCGAGGTTCGTGCCGATCGGCTTTTCTTCCTTTTCGAGGACTTCCTGGATCAGCGGCGCGTCCGCCGCCTCGTCGGAGCCCAGGAGGATTCCGTTCTGGTCGAAACGAGAAAGCGAGACGCGCCGGGCCGACGTGTCCATCTTGGTGACGCGGATGGTGATCTCCTCGTTCTCCTTGAGGAACTCGCGCGCGTGGCGGACGTGGCCGTCGGAGAGCTGCGAGACGTGGAGGAGACCTTCGACGCCGGGCACGAGCTCGATGAAGGCGCCGAAGTCGGTCAGCCGCCGGACGCGACCGTTGAAGACGGTGTCGACCGGGAACTTGAGGTGGACGTCTTCCCACGGATCGGACTCGAGCTGCTTCATGCCGAGACCGATGCGCCGGCCGCCTTCCTTGATCTCGAGGATCATCACCTCGACCTCCTGCCCGGCCTTGAGCATCTCGTCGGCGGTCTGCACGCGGCGGTAGGACATGTTGGAGACGTGCACGAGGCCCTCGATGCCGTGCCCGATGTCTACGAAGGCGCCGAAGGACTCCAACCTCGTCACCTTGCCGCGGACGACGGCGCCCTCGACCAGGCGGCCCATCCCCTGCTCTCGCGCCAGCTCGGCCTCCTCCTCCAACACCTTGCGGCGCGAGAGAACGACGCGCTTGCGCTCGTCGTTCATCTCGATCACCTCGCAGACCATCGTCTGGTCCGCGAACTGAGCGAGGTCGTCGACGTGGCGCAACGCGACCTGCGAGGCGGGCACGAAGGCCGAGATCGATCCGACGCGGGCCTCGAGGCCGCCCTTGTTCAAGCCGATGATCTTCGCCTTGACGACGGAGCCGACCTCGATGTCGTTCCAGGCCGAGAGCGCGCGCGCCGCCTTGACGGAGAGCAGCATCAGGTCGTCCTCGCGGCCGCGGATCGTCACGTTGACCTTCGAGCCGACCTCGGGCGCCTCGTCGAACTCCTCGCGCGGCACGACGCCCTGGGAGCGCGGTCCGAGCTCGACGATCACGTCGCTGTCGCTCACCCCCACGACGGTGCCGGCGTGCAGCTTGGTCTCCCCCTTCGCCTTGGGCCCGGTGTCTTCGTCGTCGAGCTCCTGGAGGCGAACGCCGTCGAGCGACGCCTCGATGGCGTCTTCGAGCAGCTTCTCCTTCTCGTTCTTCTTCTCCGTCATCCTCTCCGCGCCGGGGGGGGCCGTGCGAGTCCGAGAGTTTAGCGCAACCCGCGATAGGATGGCGACCGGGTAGGGAAAGCCAATGCAAAGGAAGCTGGCGATCGTCTTGGCCGCGGTCCTCGCCGTCGCGTTCGGAGCCTGGTTCCTGCGCGGCAAGGAACCGCGCGGAGACGACCGCGTCGAGCCGAAGCCAAGCCGCGCGGCGGAGCGGAGCGCGCCTCCGAAGCTCGCCGAAGTGCCCGCCGTCGCGAGCGAAGGCGCGGGGAGAGGCGAAGCGGAGAGCACGGAGGCGACCGCGTCCGACGCCGCGGCGGTCGACTCCGCGCCGGCGAAGTTCGTGGTCCGCGTCGTGGACCGCGGCGACGTCCCCGTCGAGGGCGCCGGCGTGCGCTGGATGGGCAACCCGCCCGGGGAGCCCGTGCGAAGCGACGCCGCCGGGGAGAGCGCGATCGAGGTCCCGCCCGACGCGACGTACCTGCCGCTCCGCGTCGACGCGGAGGGCTACGCCCACGTCAACGCCCACTTTCAACACGTCGAAGGCCTGACCATCCGGCTCCACCGGGCGGTCACCCTCGTCGGCCGCGTGCTCGACGCGGAGACGTCGGAGCCGCTGCCGGGCGCGTCGCTGCACCGCGGCCACGGCTCGTGCCGGGGCTGCAAGCCGCAGCCCGTCGAGGCCGGCGAGGACGGCCGCTACGAGCTAGGCGACGTTCCCGTCGGCCGCGGGTCGGTCGTTTTCGTGCGAGCGGAGGGGTATCCGATCGAGGCGATCGCCTTCGAGCTCGACCGGGTCGAGGGAGATCGCTACGAGCACGACTTCCGCCTCGCGCGCGGAACGCGAATCCGCGGCGAGGTGGTCGACTTCGACACCGGCGCGCCCGTCGCGCGGGCGATGCTCCGCGAGCGCTCGGGCTCCGGGATGAACGTGTTTCGCTCCGACGAGGGCGGGCGGTTCGATTTCCGGTTGCCGCGGGACCCCTACGGCGGGATCGCGCTCGACGTCTCGGCGACGGGCTACTGCGGGCTCGGCTTCGAGGTTCCGGAGGACGCGGACGAGCCGATCCGCGTGCGGCTTCCGCGGGCCGCGCGCATCGAGGGCGTCGTGCGCGACACGGACGGCAACCCCGTCGCGGGCGCCAGCGTCGCCGTCTGGGGCAACCTCCAGCCTCGGATCATCGAGCGCGCGCGCGGCGAGCTCGACGACTTCGCGGCCTTCGCGGAGCTGCCGGAAGGCTGGGATTACGAGGACGAGTACGTGCCCACGCCCGCGACGACCACCGACGCCGAGGGACGCTTTCGGAGCACCGGGCTGATCCCGCACACGCTCGGCTACGCCGTCCACGCCTCGCACCCCGACGCCGGAACGGCGGAGGTCGAAGCGCCGCGGCTCGGCGCGCCTGGCGAGACGACGTGGGTGAACGTCGCGCTCGCACCGGAGATCCCGGGCGGGACGATCCGCGGCCGCATGCTGCTCAACGGCGAGCCGACGGCCGGCCGCATCGCGTGGAAGGGTCCGACCGACGGCGACTCGCTCGAGGTGGGACCGAGCGGCGCGTTCCTCTTCGAGCACGTCGAGCCGGGCACGATCCAGCTCACCGCGTCTCCGGGCGCGCTGCGCTACGCCTTCACGCTCATGGACGGCCGCGTGGTCGAGCTCGAGGTCGAGAGCGGCCAGGAGCTCGAGCACGACGTCGACGTCGAGCTTCCGATGGCGGAGATCTCCGGGCGCGTGACCTACGCCGACGGACGGCCTGCCGCGAACGTCTTCGTACGCGCCGGCTCGCGCGAGAAGTGGGTGCAGCTCGGCGGCAACGCCGATGCCGACGGGAACTACGCGATCGCCGTGCCCGATCTGGACTTCCTCTACTACGTCCACGTCTTCCACGGCCCCGAGGGCGCGCAGCGCGACGGCATCGCGGCGGGGACGAGCGGCGTCGACTTCGTGCTCCCGGCTTTCGGTCGGCTCGCCTACCGCGTCCGCGACTCCGCGACGGGCGAGCCGATCGCGAACCTCGAGCTCTTCTGGCGCCGCGCGAACGACACCGGGTGGAAGAGCGCGCAGTCGGGGCGCTACCACGACGCAGACCCGAAGGGGTGGCGGCGCGTGGAGCTGCCGGTCGGCCACATCGATCTTCAGCCGCGAGCCGTGAAGTACGGCTATCGGGTGAAGATCATCCCGGCGGTGTACGTCGCCGAGGGCGAGGACGAGGGGAACCGCGTCGAGATCGAGCTGGATCCCGGCGTCGAGCTCTCCTTCAAGCTGGCGAAGGGCCTCGCTCGACCGGAGGGGCACACGGTGCTCCTGCTCGAGGACGACGCCTGGGACGGCGTCCGCCACTGGAGAAGCGAGAGCGGCGGAAACCACTGGGACGGCGGCGCCCACTATCCGTTGCTGACGATGCAGGAGCGGCGGCTCGACTTCGACGAGGAGGGCGTCGCCAGGCTGAAGGGCCTCTCCCCCGGCCCCCACCGGTTCAAGGTCTTCCCCGACGACGTCGCTATCCTTCCCGAGCGCGTCCTCGTGGAAGAGCACCCCACCGAACCGATCGAGCTCCGCTGGGAGAACAAGTAGGCCGATGCAGCCCCTCGGCTTGCGCGGCCTCGTCGCCGCCGGCATGACGCCGATGCGGCCGGACGGCTCCGTCGACGTCGAGCGCATCCCGACGCTGGTCGACCACGGCGAGCGCGAAGGCGTCGCCGCGTTCTACGTGAACGGCAGCACGGGGGAAGGGCCATCGCTCGCGGGCTGGGAGCGGCGATCGACCGCGGAGGCGTGGGTCGCCGCCGCGCGCGGCCGGTTGCCGGTCGTCGTCCAGGTCGGGCACAACAGCCTCGTCGAAGCGCGCGAGCTCGCCGCGCACGCGGAGGAGATCGGCGCGGACGCGGTGTCGGCGGTCCTGCCGAGCTACTTCAAGCCGCCGACGCTCGAAGCGGCCGTGGACTGCCTCGCGGAGGTCGCGGCCGGGGCGCCCACGCTGCCGCTGGTCTATTACCACGTCCCGGCGCTCTCCGGCGTCGCGCTCGACGTGCCGGCGTTCCTCGAGCTCGCGCTCCAGCGCATCCGCACCCTCGCCGGGCTGAAGTACACCGAGCCGAAGGTCTTCGAGTTCCAGGCGTGCGTCGAGCGGTTCGGTGCGCGCATCGACTGCCTCTTCGGCGCGGACGAGATGCTCCTGTCCGGCCTCGCGGCCGGCGCGCACGGTGCCGTCGGGAGCACCTACAACTTCGCCGCGCCGCTCTACCGGCGTTTGATCGCGGCCTTCGAGCGCGGCGACCTCGAAGCCGCGCGCCGCGAGCAGGCGCGCTCGGTCGAGATGGTCCGCGTCATCCTCCGCCACAACGGCAACGCCGGGCTCAAGGCGACGATGAAGCTGATCGGGCTCGACTGCGGGCCTTCGCGGCTTCCGCAGGTGACGGTCGGCGGAACGGAGCTCGAGGCGTTGCGCGCCGAGCTCGATGCCATCGGCTTTTTCGACTGGGCGCGCGGATGAACCTCGCCCCGCTCCTCTTGGCCTTCGTTGCGCAGGAGCCGCTCGCCTGGGAGGAGCTCGCGCCGTTGCCGGACGAGCACGGCTTCGCCGGCTCCTTCGCGGGAGCGACGGGCGGCGCGCTGATCGTCGCCGGCGGCGCGAACTTTCCCGACGACGCGCCGTGGCGCGGCGGCGCGAAGGCGTGGCACGACCGGATCTTCGTCCTGGAGGGCGGGAGCTGGCGCGAGCTCGACGCCCGGCTGCCCAAGCCGCTCGCGTACGGCGTGTCGGTGTCCTGGAAGGACGCGCTCGTTTGCGCCGGCGGAGGCGACGCGGTCGCGCACTCCGACCGGGTGTTCCTGCTGCGCTCGCGCGAAGGCGGGCTGGAGACGGAGGAGCTTCCGTCCCTGCCGCGGCCGACCGCGTTCGGCAGCGGCGCGCTGCTCGGCGACACGCTGTACGTCGTCGGCGGCATCGACCGTCCGGACGCGCGCGCCGCGACGCGCGACGTGTTCGCGCTCGACCTCTCGAGCCCGAAGGCGTGGCGCGAGCTGCCGCCGTGGGACGGGCCGGGACGCATGCTCGCGGTCGTGGGGGCGCAGGACGGCTCGCTCTTCCTCTTCGGCGGCGTCGCGCTGGTCGAGGGCGAGCGCGACTACCTGACGGACGCGCACCGCTACACGCCCGGCGAAGGCTGGACGCGCGTTGCGGACCTTCCGCGGCCGGCGGCCGCCGCTCCGTCGCCGGCCCCCGCGCTTGGACAGTCGCACCTCCTGGTTCTCGGCGGCGACACCGGAGAGCTAGCGGGGAGCGACCTGCGCGACGAGCATCCCGGTTTCGCGCGCGGCGTGCTCGCCTACCACACGGTGACCGACACGTGGCGCCGCGCGGGTGAGCTGCCCGAGGCGCCTCCCGTCACGGCGGCCGCGGTCGCGCACGGGGACGGTTGGATCGTGCCGAGCGGCGAGGTCCGTCCCGGCGCGCGCACGCCGCGGGTGCTGCGGATGTCGCTGGGCAACGAAACGCGCCCCTTCGGCGTGCCGGACTACACCGTGCTCGCGCTCTACTTCGCGGCGCTCGTCGGCATGGGCTTCTACTTCTCGCGCCGCGAGCGGTCGACCGAGGACTTCTTCCTCGGCGGGCGGCGCGTGCCGTGGTGGGCGGCGGGGCTTTCGATCTACGGGACGCAGCTCAGCGCGATCACCTTCATGGCGATCCCGGCGAAGTCGTTCGCGACGGACTGGGTGTTCTCGCTCGGGCACGCGACGATCCTCATGGCGGCGCCGGTCGTCGTCGGCTTCTACCTGCCGCACTTCCGCCGGCTCAAGGTGGCGAGCGCCTACGAGTATCTCGAGCTGCGCTTCAACCGCGCGGTGCGGTTGCTCGGTAGCGGGTCCTACCTGCTCTTCCAGCTCGGCCGCATGGGCATCGTGCTCTTCCTGCCGGCGCTCGCGCTCTCTGCGGTCACGGGGATCGACGTCAACCTGTGCATCCTCGTCATGGGCGTGCTCGCGACGGTCTACGCGACCCTGGGCGGTATCGAGGCGGTGATCTGGACCGACGTGCTCCAGGTCGTCGTTCTCCTCGGCGGAGCGCTCCTGAGCCTCGCGATCATCTTCCTGCGGGTCGAGCCCGGCGCGTTCGAAGCGACGGTCGACGCCGGGAAGCTCCACCTGGCCGACCTCGACTGGAGCGTCGCCTCGGCGGGCCTGTGGGTCGTGATCGTCGGCAACTTCTTCTTCAGCCTGGTCAGCTACACGTCGGACCAGTCGGTCATCCAGCGCTACATGACGACCGCCGACGAGAAGGAGGCCGCGCGATCGGTCTGGACCAACGGCCTGATGGCGATCCCGTCGGCGGCGATCTTCTTCGGCCTGGGCACGGCTCTGTGGGCCTTCTACCGGTCGCACCCGGAGCGCCTCTCGCTCGGCGGGCGCACCGACGACGTCTTCCCGTGGTTCATCGCGGGCGAGATGCCGGCCGGGGTCTCGGGGCTCGTGATCGCCGGGCTCTTCGCGGCGGCGATGTCGAGTCTCGACTCGAGCATGAACTCGATGGCGACCGCGGTGACGACCGACTTCTATCCGCTCGCGCGACCGCGATCGGGCGACCGCGAGCGGCTGCGCGTGGCGCGCGCGCTGACCGCGCTCTTCGGCGTGGGGGGTACGGGCTCGGCGCTCTACTTGGCGTCGCTCAACTCGACGTCGATGTTCGATCAATACCTGAAGGTGATCGGCCTCTTCGGCGGCGGGCTCGCCGCGCTCTTCGCCGCCGGCATCTTCACGCGCCGCGCGAACGGTCCGGGCGTCTTGATCGGGTTCGTGACGAGCGCGGCCGTGCTGTGGCTCGTGCAGCGCTCAGGCGCGGTTCACTTCCTGCTCTACGCGGCGGTCGGCGTGACGACCTGCTTCGGCGTCGGGCTGGCGGCCAGCTTCGCGTTCCGTCCTAGGGAACGAGGCTGACCTCGACCGGGTTGCTCACCAGCTCGAGCTTGTTGCTCACCGGGTCGAGCACGGCGCAGGCGTGGTGCACCGTCAGGCCCGCGAGGATCGAGTCCACGCCCGGGGGCAGGTAGAAGATCGCCGTGGCCTGGCCCAGTGGATCGAGCACGCCGAACGACTGCGCGAGCGGAGCCTTGTTCGGGTCGTTGAGCGTCTTGAGGAAGTAGGCGTCCGTGTTGAGCGGGATCGTCTTGCCGTCGTGCGGCGTGCCCGGCGACGTGCCGCTGACCGAGCCGAGCGCGAGATAGAGGTCGCCGCCGAAGGCGACGCCCGCCTCCAGGGCGAGGTTCTGCACGCCTCCTCCGGAAACGGAGATCGTCGCGACGTCTCCGAGGAGCGTCCGGTGCTCGTACGCGCCGATGTCGACGGTCGGCGGACCGCCGACGCCGGTGTCGGGCGTCTCGGGATCGTCGACGACGCGCGGAAGGCCGTCCTTGTCCGTCGCGAAGCCCGCGATCGCGCCGGTGTCGCCCGCGTCGATGCACGGCGATCCGGGCAAGAGGTGGAGGTCGTCGTCTTCCGTCCCGGGCAGACCGTCCGCGCCCAACGGGTCCGCGAACAGCGGGTCGCCGGCGAAGTTGCCCTGGCCGAGGCTCGCCCCGACCGCGGTGTCGAGGCTCTCGATGCAGCAGTAGTCGGCCTTGCCGCCGAGGCCCGCGAGCTGCGCGGCGTAGTCGGTCCCGCCCGGCCCCACGTTCTTCCAGAGGACGACGCCGTGCATGCGCACCCCGACCTGCGCGCTGTAGATCCCGCCGCCGGCGAAGCCGCCGGTGGCGTGGTTCTGCGTCAGGGTGCTGTTCCTGAAGCGCAGCGTGAGCCCGTCCGGACCGGCGCCGCCTCCGTTGTGGATGCCGCCGCCGCGCTTGGCCATGTTGCCGAGGAAGAGGCAGTTCACGACGTTGCCGCTGCACTGCTGGCTCGCGAGACCGCCGCCCCAGCCTTTGAGCGTGGGCCCGGCGAGGTTCTCGACGAAGACCGAGGCTTCCAGCGTGAGCACGGCGTTGATCGCGAAGATCCCGCCGCCCGAGTCGAGCGCGGAGTTTCCCGCGAACGTGCAGTCCCTGACGACCACCGTTCCCGCGGCGGCGAGCCCGCCCCCGTCGCCGTCCGTGACGTTGCGCTCGAACCCACAGCGGTTCAGGGTCAGCGTTCCCTGCGGATGCGCGAGCCCGGCGCCGAGCACACCGGCGCGGTTGCCCTCGAACTCGCAGTCGGTGAACGTGGGCGTGACCGCCGCCCGGACGAAGACGCCGCCGCCGGTGTTGTCGGCGTGGTTCGAGCGGAAGACGCAGTTGCGCACGAGCACGCTGCCTTCGAGCGCGAGCCCGCCCCCGTCGCTCTGCTCCACGGCCGAGCCGTTGGCGTTGCCGCCCTCGACGACGAAACCGTCGAGCACCGTCGGCACGCTGACGGCGAGCGCGGTCACCACGTGGTAGCTGTTCTCGTCGTTGCCGGCGAAGTCGGGTCCGTCGTCGCCGTTCAGGTCCCCGCTCAGGATCGTGGTGCTGAAAAGCCCGGCGCGATCGGCCAGCGTGGCCTCGACGCCCGCGAATCCGCCGTAGACCTTGATCCCGTTCTTGATGAAGAAGGAGACGGTCCGCGCGCCGCCCGGCGGCAGGGGCTTGTAGATCCCCTCGGCCACCCAGATCTGGTCGCCCTGGCTCGCGACGAGCAGCGCGTCCTGGAGGTCGTTGAACGCGTCCAGCCAGCTCGAGCCGTTGTTCGAGCCGGCGGCGTCGTCGTTGACGAAGATCGCCTGCGCGCCGGTCGGTAGGGTGAAGATCAAGATAGCGAGCCAAGCGTGCTTCATTGGGAAAGACCCTCGATGGGCTAGGCGACCGGACCCCTGCCGTCACGGCGCCAATGGGGATTCTATGGAAAGGGCGGTCCCAAGCACCATACCGGATGGATTTGTGGGTCTTCTCTCCTTTTGTGAGTCTCGGTGGTGCGGTGCGGCGATCGAGCCAGGGGTGGGAATCCCACAAGAAAAACCGCCACTGCCGGCTGAGTGCCCCGGTCTCCCCCGGGTGGGTGGGGGTTTAGGGATGGGTGAGCCGCCGCTACCCGTCGTACCGAAAGAACCCGTCCAGCCTCGCGTCGTCGGCCCGGAACCCCTCGCGGTACCCGCCGTCGATCAGGCGCGGCTCGAACTCGAAGTGGAGCTCCTCGCCGCCGCGCTCCGCGTTGATGTAGTGCCCCTCGCCCTCGGGCGCGAAGCGGTCGAGCCCGAACCGGAAAGGCGTGTCCACCGACGGATCGATCCGCGGCCGGTCGGACTGCGTCGGGTAGTAGCCGCCGATGCGGTCGCCGGCGCGCAGGCCGGCCCGGCCGGCGGGGCTCTCGGGGTCGACCTCGGCGATGCGGCCGAAGTCGGCGCCTTCGCTCTCCAGGCGGATGCCGACGTAGGTCAGCTTGGTCGGGATGCGGCTGTGCTCGTAGCCGATCGACTCGAGCGCGACCCCCAGGTCGAGCGGCTCCATGCGGACGACGTGCCGCTCGTAGAAGTCGGCGAGCCCGTGCGTCTCCATCCAGGAACGGATCGAGTCGTGCGAGAAACCGCCGTCCCCCTCGTGCAGGAAGTCGCGCATCATCTCGATCAGGCCGGGCCGCCCCTCGGCTCGCAGCGTCGCGTCCGCGTGAAACGCGAGGATCGCGCCGCCCTTGTACGCGAGGTCTTCGACATCACCCCCGCGCCAGCGGAGCTCGCCGTCGGCGAAGGACGCGTCGACGCGCGAGCGGATCGCCGTGCTCTCCCGGTCGTGCTCGCCTAGCCGTTCGGCGAACCAAGCACGCTCGATCAACCCGACCTGTGCCGCGTACCAGAGCGCGAAGTACTCGGTGAAACCCTCGAAGAACCACTGCAGCGTCGGCTCGTGCGGGGAGAGGTAGCCGCCCAGCCAGAGATGGTGCAGCTCGTGCGCGTAGAGCGACGCCGAGTAGCCCGAGAGGCGGTCGCCCCACAGATACGGCTGCCCGAGCATGATCCCGCCCTCGACGCGCGTTCCTCCGCCGCCGGGTTCCAGGATGCCGATCCGCACCGGGTGCCGCGGCGGGTAGTCGAGCGCCTTCGCCATCGCGTGGACGAGATCCCGCGACGCGTCGAGCATCCGCTTCGACCAGTCGTCGCCCGGTCCGAATTGCACGACCTCGAACTCGATGCCCCCGCGCTTGCCGGTGGCGGTCCCGACCGGCTTCCCCATGTAGAGGAAGGTGTTGTGCGCGTCTTCCTCGAGCTCGATCTTCGCGCGACCCTTCGCGATGCCGCCCCAGCCCGTGAAGACCGTCCAACCGCGCGGCGCGACGATCTCGAGCGTGCGGTTCACGGCCAGCGTGACGCCTCCTTCGAGCATCGGCCGCATCAGCGTGTTCGACGTGAAGCCTCCCGAGTACGTGGGAGCGCGACTCGGCAGGAGACCGTGGCGCTCCTCGGCGCGCGAGCCGACCGCGTTGGTGTTCATGCGGTAGCGCACCTCGATCGTGCCGTCCCAGTTCTTCGGGTACTCGACGACGAAGGACGCCGCGTCGTCGGGGTCGCGGTGAATCGGAGGCTCGGCCTCCAGCACGCGAAGGAAGTAGGAGTCGACCTCCGTCCACTCCCCCCAGTCGTCGAGCCGGAGCCCGACCGGGTGCTCGGGGCTGAGCTCGGTGATCTTCATCTCCACCTCCCAGGTCCCCGCCTCGTGGTCGTAGGTCAGGACGTAGGAGACGTCGGGATAGTCACCGCCCCGTGCCGCGGCCGGCGCGAGGGCGAGGATCAGGCTCGGAATCGCTTGCATGGCTCCGCATCAATGCCGCGCTGGGTCCGGATGTCCCACGAAAGCCGGTAGAATCCGCGCCATCATGAAGATTCTCCTGCTTCTCGGTCTCCTCGCCGCGCTCGTTTCCCTCGCCGCCCAGGACGAACGCCCGGGCTACGACGACTCGCCCTACCTGCCCGACGGAAAGTGGCGCGTGCACGACAAGGCGCGTCCCTACCCGCCGGTCGTCACGCCCGGCTTGGGCGCGGCGCCGCCGTCGGACGCGGTCGTGCTCTTCGACGGGACGAGCGTCGACGCCTGGAAGGGCGGTCCGTGGGACGTCGTCGACGGCGCGATGGTCGTCAACGGGAAGGGCGGGATCGAGACCAAGGAGCACTTCGGCGACTGCCAGCTCCACGTCGAGTGGGCGACGCCGTTCGAGCTGCAGAGCGGCTCGCAGGGACGCGGCAACAGCGGCGTCTTTCTGATGGGCAAGTACGAGATCCAGGTCCTCGACTCCTACGAGAACGCCACCTACGCGGACGGCCAGGCGGCCGCGATGTACGGCCAGCGCCCGCCGGACGTCAACGCCTGCCGCGAGCCCGGCGCGTGGCAGTCGTACGACATCTTCTTCCGCGCGCCGCGGTTCGAAGGCGACGAGCTGCGCTCCCCCGCCGTCGTCACCGTGCTCCACAACGGCGTCGTCGTCCACCACGCCGAGGAGTTCCTCGGCGCGACGACGCACAAGCGGCTCGCGAAGTACGCGCCGCACGCGGCCGAGGGGCCGGTCGCGCTGCAGGACCACGGCAACCCGGTGCGGTTCCGCAACATCTGGATCCGGCGGCTCTGAGCTCGAGCGGCTCAACACCAGTACGACTGTGTGACGACGACGCGCCGGAGAAATCGGTTGCCGGCCCGCCTCTCCGCGACTAGGGTCGGGTTTGGAGGGAATGCCGCTTGGAGCTCGCAGCGCAAGGCTTGGGCGCAGTCCTCCCCCAATCCGGGGGCGGCGATCGAGGGAAGTACAGCTCGCTACCGCCTCAGGGTCAGTACAAGAGAGTAAAGCTGAGGCTCGAAGGGTTGGTCCAAGAAGTCGAAGCCCTGCGAGATAGGCTCATCGGCCGGCTGACCTGGTGGAAGCGAACAAACCAGACCATCTCTTTCCTCGTTGCATTGACGGCGAGCGGATCGGCGGTCGCTGGGTGGTCGTTGTGGCAACAAGCGGAGTTCAGAACGGTGTGGGTCGGCCTCTCGGGTACGGCCGCCGTCCTGTCGCTCACCATGACCCACTTCGGAATCCCCGGAAGCATCGAGAAGCGGGATCAGGTGCTCAACGACCTCTCCGACGTCCTCGTTCCCGCGAGGGGTCTTTTGGACGACCTCGAGGACAGGAGAAAAACTGAGGCGGAGGCGAGTAAGGAGACCAACAAGCTGAAGATGAAGTTCGAGACGATCACGACGAAGAACAACCTCGATCCCCTGGTGAAGAAGCTGATCGGACGCAAGACGGGGGGTTCCGCTCGAGGCAAAGTTGATGGATAGTCGAGACGCCTCCGACACCGTGGGCGACAAGCCGCGGTTCATCAATGAGCAGGAGCATGCTCTGGACGAGTTGCGCGGAAGGGGCGATCAGGACGCGGTCGTGCGTGCCCTTGTCGAATTGGCGACAAGCTACTGGCGGGTTGGTGAAGTGAAGACCGCCCTAGAGAAGCTGGAGGAGGCATGGCGCCTCGCGGAAGATCAAGGAAACCACCCGTTGGCTGCGAACGTGCTCGCCAACCTTGGCGCGGCCTTGGCGAATACCGGACAACTGGGACCCGCCGTTGAGAAATACGAGCGCTCGCTGACTCTGCTCGATCCGGAGACCGATCTGGGTGCCATGGCACCCATCTATGCGAGCCTGGGGTTAGCCTTACGAGACCTGGGCGACCACGACGAAGCAAAGAGACACTTCCAGAACGGGATCGGGGCCTTTCGGAACGCGGGAGACGTGGAAAGTGCGGTAAGCGCTCTCAACGATCTGGCCTTGATTCACCAGGACGATGCGGACCTGGACGGCGCCTTCAAGTGCCTTCAAGAAGCTCTCGACCTTGCGAAGTCGCAAGAAGGCGAAGACAGCCTCGTGGCCAGGACATTGAGCAATCTTGGACGACTCCAGACTGCGCAAGGAAAGGGCGTCGAGGCGCGAGAGAGTCTGGAAACGGCGCTTGAGCTCGCCAGCGGGGGGCAAGACGTCGGAACTCTGATCAGTCTCGGCATGATCTTCGCGGACCTGGGCAACCACGAGAAGGCCATCGAGTGCTTCGAAAGGTCTCAAGCCATCGCCCGCGACATGGGGTGGGCGGTCGATGAGGCCAACGCCCTCTTCTACCTGGCAAGGATCCATGCGGGCTTGGGCGATCACGAGCGAGCGCTCGATTACTACTCCATGAGCGGGCGCATGGCCGACCAGATGGGTGACCGCGGATCGATGGCGATGATCTCCTGGAATGCCGGCCTGTCTCTGTTGGCGATGGAAAGGGCCGAGGAAGCCCTGGCTGCGATGCACGATGCCGTCAACTACTGGCGTGAAATCGGCGCTCCGGATGCCGAGGAACACGCCAAGGCCTTGAGCGAGTTTGAAGCCAAGGTCAACCCTACCCCATCCTAGTCCTTCTCGAAGTCCGGATTCGGCTCCGGGAACCTTGCCCCCATGGCGGCGAGCCGTTCGTTGAGCTTCGCGAGGAGCCGTTGGGCGCGCTCGGGCTGCGCGCCGGCGAGGTCGCGCTCCTCGCCAACGTCCTCCGCCAGATCGTAGAGCTCGACCGCGCCGGTCTCGTAGCGGTGGATCAGCTTCCAGTCGCCCTCGCGGATCGCGCTGTAGGGTTGGATGCGGGTCCCCCACCAGTAGTGCGGGAAGTGCCAGAGCAGCGTGTCGCGGTCCGGCGTGCCCTTGCCTTCGAGGAGCGGCAGCAGGTTCGCGCCGTCGATCGTCCGGTCGGCGGGCAGCTCGGCGCCGGCCGCGGCGGCGATCGTGGGGAAGAGGTCGATGCTGCACACCGGCTCGTGGTGGACTTCGCCGGCGGGAACGCGCGCGGGCCAGTGAACAAGGAACGGAACGCGGGAGCCTCCTTCGTACGCGTACCCCTTGCCCTTGCGCAGCGGCGCGTTGTCCGTGGCGCGGAAATGAACCGCGCCGCCGTTGTCGGACGTGTAGACGATCAAGGTGTTCTCGAGCAGGTCGTGCTCCTCGAGCGCCGCCAGGATGCGTCCGACCGCGTCGTCCACGCTCTCGACCATCGCCGCGTAGACCGGAAAGTCGTGATTCGACGCTTCCTTCTCCTCGTACTTCGCGACCGTCTCCGCCTTCGCGCGGATCGGCGAGTGCACGGCGTAGTGCGCCATGTAGAGGAAGAAGTGCTCGTCGGCGTGAGCGTCGATAAACCGGACGGCCTCGTCCGCCTCGCGGTCGGTGAGATACTCGCCCTCCCGGCGCGGCGGCAGCCCGCGGATCCCGTCGAAGCCGCCGCCGGCGTACGGATCGAAGTAGCTCGGCGGATGGCCGACCTGAAAACCTCCACGGTTGAAGTCGAAGCCCTGGTCCTCGGGCAGATGTCCCTCCGGTCCGAGGTGCCACTTGCCGACGTGGCACGTCGCGTAGCCCAACGGTTTCAGCAGCTCGGCGATCGTGACCTCGCCGTCCTCGAGCCAGGCCTTGTTCCGCGGTGTAAGCATGCGCCGTCCGCGCGGTAGGTCGAAGCCGTCGAGGTTCTCGTTCTTCGCGAGCGCCTTCTGCGCCTCCGGGCCGGCGTGGTGAATCCAGTCGGTGATCCCGACCCGCGCCGGATACCGGCCGGTCAGCACGGCCGCGCGCGTCGGCGAGCAGACCGCGCTGGCGGCGTAGCCCTGCGTGAAACGCGCCCCGCCGGCGGCGAGGCGGTCGACGTTCGGCGTCTCGTAGTACGTGCTCCCCTGGCAGGCGGCATCGGTCCACCCGAGGTCGTCGACGAGGATCAGGACGACGTTGGGACGGCGCTCGTCCGAAGCGAAAGACGGGGAAGCGAGAGCCAGGGCGAGGAGAAGAGCGCGCATCACGCCGGCGATCATAGAACGAAGCCGGACGCGGGGCCTCTCTCGTCGTTCTCGGAAGCGGTCCGCTAGAATCCCGCCATGGAGGAGGAGAAGAAGACCGAAGTCGAGGACGCTCCGGAAGAGAGCGAGCCGCAGAGCCAGACCGTCGAACGCTGGATCGCGATGATCCGGGCGGCCGAGGGGCGTGGCGCCCACCTCGTCGCACACGATCGCGCACTGAAAGCGGTCAAGGAACACCCGCGGGACGAGGAACTCCGCTACTACGCGATCCTGACGATGCTGAACACCGGGTCGCGACAACGAGCGCGCGAAGAGTATCGAAAGTGGTTCTCTTCGCCCGGGACTTTCGCGGAAGTCTCCATGGGGACCGTGCGCACGCCACTGCACCGCGACGTCGTCGTGCTGCCCGGCCGCATCGACAAGGACGAGGCGATCGAGCGCTTCCGCATGAAAGGCGATCGGAGCATGTTCGCCAGGGCGGCACGCCGGTACGAGCACGGTTACCACAAGAGCGAGCGTCATTACTTTCCCGGCATCAACGCGGCGGCGCTCTGGTTCTTGAGCGGAAGAGAGAAACGCGCTCACACAATCGCAACGGAAGTGCTCGGTCAATGCAGGAGGCTCGAGAAGCTGCACCAGACGGAGGAGCAGCGAACTCTCACCGGCGCACACCCGATCGGCGACGCCACGGAAGCAGCGGCTCAATCCCGCTGGGAGGAGCAACGTTACTACGTCGCGGCGACGGAGGCCGAGGCCCTCCTGATCCTCGAGCGCTGGGACGAGCTCAAGGCCGCTCTCAAGAGAGTCTTGAAACGGTCCGGCCGCATCTGGGGGCGCCTCGCAAAGACACGCAGGCAGTTGCTGTTGATCGAAGAAGTGCGCCGGCAAGGGGACGTACGGATCGAGGAGGCTCTGAAGATCCCGCGCGTTGTCCAATACTGCGGTCACATCTTCCGGGCGAACAAGAAGCAAGAAGCCTCTTTGATCCCGCAGATCGAGGGTTATCTCGACGCAGCGGACGTGCAGTACGGCTACGGGTGCCTTGCGGCGGGATCGGACATCCTGATCGCCGAGAGCCTCCTGGCCCGGGGGGCGGAATTGCACCTCGTGTTCCCGTTTCAGGTGGAAGACTACGTCCGCTTCTCGGTCCGCCCCTTCGGAAAGCAATGGGAGGATCGGTTCTGGGCCTGCCACGAGCAGGCGACCGAGATCCAGCTCGCCAGTGAAGACGGCGACGTCGCCGACGACGTTCTTTTCAGCTACGGGAGCAAGGTCGCCATGGGGATGGCCATGCTGCGCGCGCGCGCGATGGAAACGGAGGTGCAGCAGCTTGTGGTTTGGGATCAGAAGCGACGACCCTGGCAAGCTGGGACCGCAGCAGAGGTGACGTATTGGGAGAAGAACATCTCCAAGAAGAAGCCGCAGGCTTGGCCGCATCGGCAGAGCGAGACCGCGGCCGACATGGAGCACGAAGGGAAGAACACTGCGAAGAACTTCGCGAATGAGAATCGTCGCCAATTGCGGACCGCGGTCATTCCCTTTCAGCGCAGCGGCTCCGTCGCCGCCAAGAAGAGGCGAAAGCAAGAGCTGGATAGCGGCCTCGACCGCACGATGATGGCCATGCTCTTTGCCGACCTGAAAGGCTTCAGCAAGCTCCAGGAGAAAGAGCTCGGCCGCTTCCAGACCAAGGTGATGAAGGCCGTCGCGGAAGCCATTGGCAAGGCGCTGGACGGCAAGCGCGCTTCGGAGACAAACACATGGGGGGACGCGGTGTACCTCGTCCTCGAGAACGCTCGCCTCGCTGCGCGTTGCGCGGTGAACATGCAGGACGCGCTGGAAAAGTACGCCAAGAAGAAGCTCCAGCTTCGCGTGGGCGGGCACTTCGGGCCCGTCTACAAGGGGCAGGACTACATTCGCAACTTGCCGGACGTCTACTTCGGATCGCACGTGACGCGCGCCGCTCGCGTCGAGCCGATCACCTCACCCGGCGAGGTCTTCGTGACCGCCGCGTTCGCCGCCCAGCTCTGCATCGAAGGCGGCTACGACGAGTTCTCGTGCGAGTACGTGGGCCGCGTCGACCTCGCCAAGGGGTACCAGAGCGACTTCCCGCTTTACCTCTTGCGGCGCCGCCCCGGAACGTAGGGGGGGACGGCGGCCTCCGCGGGATCAGCTCTCCTCTTCGGGGGGCAGGCCGAGGAACCTCCGGATCGCCGCTTGGTCGTCGTGGTTGCCGAAGGAGCCGGAGGTGACACGATAGACGCCTGACGTGACGCCGTCGCGAGGGGTCTCGTGGAGGTAGTCGAAGATGACGAAGTAGCGCTGCTCGGGCGTGCAGAGCTCCGCGCGAAGCATGCGGATCACGCCCTGGTCTTCGTCGACCTCGAAGTCGACGCCGGCGACGGCGGGACCGTCCGACAGCAGCATGCGAACCGTCCCGGGCTCGATGGGCCCGTTGGTCGTCCACGTCCAGGGCACGGCGCGCACGCCGATCGCGGTGACCTCGTCCTCGGTGGCCGGCTCTTCGAGGGTGAGCAAGCCGGACTCGGTATCGAAGCTCCACTCGGCGGCGGTGAGCGCCTCCCCGTCGACCAGCACGCTCGACACCGAAGCGAGGACGAAGCCCGATCGAAAGACGTTCGGCCGGTCCGTCGCGCGGACGTTCACGCCGACGGACGGACCGGCGACGTCACCGCTCGGAGGTGCGGGCTCCGCCGCCCTGCATCCCGCCGCGAGAACGATTGAGAAGACGCCTTGAAGAACTCGAGCGGCCATTGGGCTACCTCCGGGAATCAAGCCCAGTTGGATCGGGCGCTACGCTAGCACGCTTGCGTTCGCTCGGCCGTCAGCAAGAGTGCGCAGGCGCGAAGCGATCTCACACGCCCTGCCCGCACCCGCGGCAGATCGCGATCTTCTCGAGGTCGCGGTTGCGGTGACCGCAGCGGTAGCTCGACATGACGGGGCCGTTCCAGAGCTCGGCCAGCGGCGTCTCGTTGACGTTTCCGAGGATCAAGCCCGGCGGGCCGAGCTGGCTCTCCGAGCCGGAGCAGAGCGGCACCGCGCCGGTCCACTCCACGCCGAGGTCCTTGAAGGGCAGCGTGCACTTGGGGTAATCGTCGTCCGCGTTCTCGCCGAGCGGGAACACGTCGTCGCCGTACTCCAGGTTCTTGCGGTACCGGATGTACTGAACGAACACCGTGTCCGCGATCTCGCGCCAGAAGCGCATCAGGTCGGCCTTCCGCGCCAGCTCGGAGGGTCGCACCATGAGCCTGACGAGGATCAAGCTGCGGGCCCGGCGCCGATCGCGCTCCTTGCGCAGGGCGCGCAGGTTGCGCACGAAACGCTCGAAGTCGCCACCGACGCGCGAGCGCTCGTAGGCCTCGGCGTCGCCGCCGTCGGCGGAGAACTCCATCAGCCGCACGTTGGCGTCGAGCATCGTGTGCCCGACCCTTTCGCGCTTCCAGTTGCCGTTGGACAGCACCGACACGTGCGGCACGGCGGCGGCCAGCCGGGTCACGTAGTCCTGGAAGCGCGGGTGAAGCGTGGACTCACCGTTGCCGACGACGCGCACGCGCTCGACCTTCATGTCGGCAAGGCTGCGCTCGAGGGCGTTGAAGGTCTCGTCGGACATGTAGCCGCGCGGCCGCAACCCGAGCGGGCTCGTGCAATACGTGCACTTGAGGTTGCAGATGTTGGTGAGCTCGACCGTGACGATGGGCGGCTTCCTGGCGTCCGGCAGCAGAAACGGAAACTGCGTCCGCAGCAGGTTGGACGGCGAGACGCCGCAGCGCAGCGCGTGCAAGCCGAGGCGCCGGTAGGCGCGGAGGCGGTCGACGACGCGGAAGACGCGGTTCGTGTTCTTCGCGACCGGAGCCGCCGCGGCATAGGTCGGTTTCTTCGGCGTGGAAAGGGTCACGGCTTCGAGCCTCGCCGGCGATCGGTCTCGCCTCGAAGAGCGGGATGGACGCCTGCTGCCCAATTATCGTCGAAGGAGCGCGGTACGCGACCGCGACGCCGAAAAAGCTCGCTCCTCTAAGCCGGTATTTGGCGTCGAATTCGGAAAGGTTTTCCCGGGTGGGAACCGATAGCCCCACGATGACTCCCCAGCGCAATCCGGTCTGGTCGTTCCACGCGAACGCCCTCGCCCACCCGGACCGCACCGCGCTCTGGGTCGGCGGCGTAGAGCACACCTACGGCGAGCTGGCCGTTGCCGCGCAACGCGTCGCCGGTTGGCTCAAGGGCACCGGCCTCGGGCCCGGCGACCGCGTCGGCGTTCTGGGCGAACGCGGCTTCGCGACCTTCGCCGGCATCCTCGGCGCGTGCTGGGCCGGCGGGACGTACGTCCCGCTCAGCCCGCACGATCCGACGGCGCGGCTCGCACGCGTCGTCGAGCGGGCCGGCCTGCACGCGCTCGTACACGACCCGGGCTCGTCTCCGCCGGAGCTGCCGGACGACGAGCCCCCGGAGCACTTGCTCGCGATCGGAGCGGAGGGCGACGCCCGGCTCGACGAGCCCGCCGCGGTCGGCGACGACGCGGACGCCTACCTGATGTTCACCTCCGGGACGACCGACGCGCCCAGGGGCGTTCCCGTCTCGTCCGCCAACCTGCGCCACTTCGTCGCGTGCATCCAGCAACGCTTCGCGCTGAGCGCCGGCGACCGCGTCTCCCAGTTCTTCGACCCGACGCTGCATCTTTCGGTGTTCGATCTCTTCGCGACCTGGGACGCCGGAGCCGCGCTGTACGTCGTCCCCGACGCCGCGCGCATGTCGCCGGTCTCGTTCGTGCAGGAGCGCGAGCTCACCGTGTGGTTCTCCGTCCCGTCGGCGCTCACCCTTCCGGTGCGGCTCGGCGCTTTGCGGGAGGGTTCGCTGCCGTCGCTGCGAGTCTCGCTCTTCGGCGGAGAGCCCCTCTCGCCCGAGGCCGTCGCGCGGTGGAAGGAAGCGGCGCCGCACTCGCGGGTCGAGAACCTCTACGGGCCGATCGAGGCGACCGTCGCCTGCCTCGCGGAGCCGTGCTCGGACGGGGTCGCCACGACGCCCCGGCGGGGCACCGTCGCGATCGGCCGCGCGTTTCCCGGCACGCACGCCGAGATCGTGGACGAGCGCGGTGGCTTTGCGCCGGCGAACGAGCCGGGCGAGCTCGTGCTCTCGGGCGTGCAGGTCACGCGGGGCTATTGGGACGATCCGGAGCTGACCGCGGAGCGCTACCCGCGGCTCCGCCACCCCGAGCTCGGCGAGCGCGTCTGGTACCGCACCGGCGACCTCGCCTACCGCGACGTAGACGGCCGCTTCCACCATCTCAGCCGCCTCGACGGCCGAATCAAGGTCGGTGGTCACCGCATCGAGCTCGAGGAGGTGGACGCCGTGCTGCGCGAGGCGTGTGGCTCGGACCGCGCCGCGGCCGTCGGCTGGCCGCTGGAGAACGGAACGGCCCAGGGCGTGGTCGCCTTCATCGATCCGGGGAAGCGCAAGCTCGCCGACGTCAAGGCCCTGCTCAGGGACCGTCTGCCGACGGCCGCGGTGCCGCGGCGCTTCGTCGTCATCGACGAGCTGCCGGCGACCGCCGAAGGCGAGGTCGATCGGACCGCTCTCGTCGACCGACTCGACGCCGAGGCCAGAGACAGCGCGGCCTAGGCGGGTCCGGCGCCGGCGCGCTCACCGAACGCCGAGCGGCGCGCACCTCCGGATTCGCGAGAACGGGCTTTGCCCGGCGGCACCGCCCGCCTTCTACTGCGTGCTCCGCCATACGGAGCCAACCCGGGTGACCCCGATCAAAAACGCCTTCGACGAGCTGGAACAGGAGTTCCTGATGCGCAAGCGGGCGCGCAGGAAGGAGCTCTTCGTCATCGTCGGTTGCGGCGCGCTGCTGGTCGCCATCGTGGTGATCGTCGCCGTCGTCCTGTGGACGCGGCTTTTCTAGGCTTTGCACGTCCCGGGCTGCCTGCGCCGTCCTCCAACGACGGTTGTCGCCCCCACGACGCTCGAGTAGGATCGCTCTCAAACGGTCCGGCCTAAGTTCCGCTCCTGGAGAGAGGCGGATTCCTTGGTGTCCGGTCTTGCGGATGCCGAGACTTCGGCGCTCGCGCACCCTTTTGCACTAAGGAGTCTTCCCATGAGAGCCCTTCATTGGCTCGGAGGCGCAGCGTTCGCGGTCGCGCTGCCCGCGAGCACGTCGCACGCGCAGGTGAACTCAAACGACCTGACGCTGAACAACGGCGGCGACGTCATCTTCATGTATTCGAGCCCTAGCTCGGGCTTCACGGCGGCGGCTGATCCACCGGATGCCGCAGGGGACTGGTACTACAAGGTGTACAGCGGCGCCGGCGGAATGAACCACGTCACAGGCCTCGGCTCGGTGATGGAGGTGGATGGCTTCTACGAGTCGCTGTTCGACACGTTCTGGGGCACTGTCGGATCGCCGGCTTCCTCGGCCGCCGACTTCTACGCGCGAACACTCGGTCCGGCCGTAGCTTCGACGGTGAACCCCGGGATTCTCGAGCCAGCGTTCGTCAGCAGCGGATTCACGGGCGAGACCCTCGTTCTCGTGGGCAACTCCGGCTTTGGCAACCCGTGTACCGTCAATCCTTCTCTGTGCTCGCCCCCTGGCTCGACCTGCCCACCGACGGGCCTCGTGAACGGCTACCTCGTCGAGCTCAACTTCAGTAGCACGCCGGGAACCGGCGTCGTCCTGCCGGCCGACGGCACGTCATCCTCAGACACGGCGGTCACCTACTTCGTGACCGGCGGCATGACTGCAGTCGGCGGCCCTTGCGGCCTAGGTGACTACGGCCTCCAGGACGTGCACTCAGACGACGAGACACAGGCTGACGTCGCGGCTGGCTTGAACCCGGACGGTGGCTTCCAGCTCGGCGGCGGTCCGCCGCTTCCCGAGGCCGTGGTCTCCATGGCCGAGTTCAACCTCACCTTTCGCGTGAAGATCCTGCAGGTGCAAGCCTCGACCGCAGCCGGCCCGGTGGAAGTCAGCGACAACGGCGGCGGCGCGACCAACAGTCTTCGTCTGGACACCTCCAGCGGTCTCTCGTCGATCGGTGTCGAGGTACGGGACCTCGCAAGCTCTGCGGTGCCGAACATCACTGTTGCCGGCTCCTCGCCGCTCTCGATCCCGAACCCAGGTGTTCCCGTCTTCGGCGGCGAGGCGAACCTCCTCGTCGTTCCGGCCGGCACGTTCGCTGCTACATCGGGTGCCTGGGTCGGCTCTACGGCTCCCACCGTCTTCAACTTTGCCTCGGAAGGAGCCTTCACAAGCCCTCAGCTCCCGGCCGTTCCTTGCCTGTCGGGTGCGGTTCTCCACACGCAGGGCGTGGTTGTCGACCTCACCTTCCCCGTTGGGAGTACCTTCAGTCACACCAACGCAATGATCACCGCGCTGTTCGGCGCGGCCCCCTGCGTGAGCTGCGTTGGGAACTATCCCACGCTCAAGATCAACACGACCGGAGATCCGTTGAAGGACTTCACGACCCCCAAGTTCACGCCGCCCGACAAGCCGCAGATCGGCGGTGGCCAGATCAAGACCGGGGGCGTCGCAGTACCCATCCAGTCGGTCGGAGTGAATGAGGCCTCGTCTATGGTGGAGGTCGAGCTGGACGGCGACAGGGACAACTGCTGCAAAGAGTGCCGCGTGGACTTCATCCAGAACGCGTTGGCGTTCTCGCGTGTTGGCACCTACACGGGAGGAGCAACGATCACGAAGGAGTTCAAGGGTGGCGCGGACTGCACCGCTCCGCTTCTCGACGCCAAGAAATCGCCGAATCCGCCCTTCTACGCGAATCCAGGCCCCTTTGAGAACAACGCCTGCGACACGAAGTTCGATGCCAAGATGTTCGACCCGCCGGGAACGACGTTCGACCTCGTACACAAGGGGAAGAAGCTCGAGAAGGTCACGCAAACCGACAGTTTCGTCACCTGGCTTGTCCTCGAATGCCCGGAGGATTCGGGTGCGTACACCTACGCCTATCACTGGGAGTGGAAGGTGGAACACGTCTACGAGCTCGAGAACAACGACGGAACCACCGCCGAGCTCAAGGATGGATGGACGGCTTGCGCGACGACGACCGCGTCAGGGGTTGGAAAGGGCCCCAAGACGCCGGTCACGACAGGCATGAACAGCATCGATTGCCTGTGCCCCACCGAAAACGGATTCTGATGAGCAGACGGCAGACTGGCGGAATCCCTCAACAGCCTCCCGCGCCTCTAGCCGACTACGTGAAGACGTCGTACGCCTGCGTGATCACGACGCCGAAGGACGGCGTGGCGCAGAACGGGTCGACGATGACCGCCTGCGTCGAGAACATGAGCCCGGGCGGGAGCGGGAGCGGCGCCGTGAACACGCCGCCGAGGCCCGCGGGCGACGGCACCGTCACGCCGGCCACCGTGAGCAGCGTGCAGAACGGCAGGCCGATGGGAAGGTCCACCGACTGGTTGGACAGAACGCCGGCGATCCCGCAGGCGGTGAAGGGAATCGGGCACGGCGACGGAAGCGCCGGGATCGTGCACGGCGTGCACGCGCAGACCGCGCCCGGCACGGCCGAGATCGACGCGAAGATGAAGACCGGCAGCCCCGGGGCCGTGGCGGTGACCGTGAACGGCACCAGACCGCCGCCCGGGATCGGCACGGGCGTGCAGGACGTGCTGCCCGACGCGATGCCGCCGACGGTGTAGTCGTTGATGAAGGGAGTGCCGGTGGTCTGGGCGGCCGCGGGCGCGGAAAGAACGCCGAGCACGAGCCCGATCGCGAGAGAGAGACGCATGGGAAGACCCTCCTTGGAGCTCCATGCTAGACGAGCTCGCCGCGCCGCGGGGTTCCGTCGCAACCCGATCCAGGCCTGCGCGCCGCGCGTTCCGACGGCCAGGGATTCCCCGAGCCCTCGATTCCCGGCGATGGGAATCGAGGGCGCCGACTCGCGGAGAGCGGAGGTTTTGACGACGCGATCCCGCGACGTGGTTTCCCCGTGGAGCCGCCGTGCGTTTACCGGTGCGTGCTCGAGGCCGATTGACTTGCTCCAGGGGGAGGACGATTCCACGAACGTGCAAAGCCAGCCCGATTCGCGTTCACGCCCCGGCAACGCCGGACGGGAGGTCCTGCGTCGCCCGTTGGAGTTCTTCTACCGGGAGCTCGAGCGGCAGGGCCACCCCGCGGACCTTCTGGAGGAGGGCGTCGGGCTGACCCGTAAGGAGCTCTGCCGCAGGACGGGTCGCATCGATTGGGAGACCTTCCGACGCTTCCTATCCAACGTCGGGAAGGTCTGGGACGACGACGAGCTCGTCGAGGCGGGCAAGCGGATGACGTGCTCGCCCTGGCAGGCCCACTTCGCCTCGGTGGTCAGCTTGCTCTTCTCGACCCGCGGGCTCTACCGCTACGTCCTGGTCTCCCCGCGCGGGATCGCCAAGCAGTGCTTCTCCTGCATGAACAACGCGATCGAGGAGGTGGAGCCCAACCGGATGATCGTGACCGCGACCATGGAGCCCGGGTACGAGCGCTGCCGCGAGCTCGACCTGATGTGCAAGGGCTCGCTGATGATGATGCCGCGCCTCGTGGGGCAGCCGGAGTCCCAGGTCACGATGACCGAGCTCGACGACTGCGTGCGCTACGACGTCCGCTACCACGCCACGCCGAGCCTGCGCTCCCGCATTCGGCGCGCGCTCCTTTGGCCCTTCGCCGCGCGGAAGGTCGCCAGCGAGCTGAAGGAGGCGAGCGAGGAGCTCTTCGAACGCTCCGCGGAGCTGGCGTCCGAGACCACGTCGCGCGCGCACGCGGAGGAAGCCTTGCGAGAGAGCGAGAGCCGGTTCTCCGCCGCCTTCGACGCCGCCCCGGTCTGGATGGTGATCAGCTCGGTGGACGGCCGGATCCTCGGCGTCAACGAAAGCCTTCTAACCACCTTCTGCGAAACGCGGGAACGGCTCATCGGGAGAGACCTGGGCGCGCTGGAGCTGTGGAAGGACCCGGCGCACTGCCACCGGCTGCTGAAGAACCTCTCGTGCGGAGTGCCCGTCCGGAGCGTCGAGGTCGAGCTCGTCGGCGGCGACGGACACACGCGGTTCGCGCTGGTATCCGCGGCGTCGAGCACCCTGGGGAACGAAGAGTGCTTCATCTGGCAGGCGATCGACATCACCGAGCGCAAGCTGGCCCAGGAGGACAACCGACGCCTTCAGGAGAGCATGCTTCGCGCCCAGAAGCTGGAGAGCCTCGGCGTCCTCGCCGGCGGCATCGCACACGACTTCAACAACATCCTGGTCGGCATCCGCGGCAACGCCGAGCTCGCCCAGCGACAACTCGGAAAGTCCAATCCGCCCGTGGAGGCGCGCCTGGCCGCGATCCAGGAAGCCAGCGAGCGGGCGGCCGAGCTCACGGAAGAGATGCTCGCCTACGCGGGCATGGGCGGTTTCAAGCGCGGCAAGATCGAGTTCGGCACTCTCGTCGAGCAAACCGCCGAGCTCACGCGCAGCGGGCTCCGGAACGCCACGGTGGTCGAGACGCTGATCGATGCCCGCGACGTCTGGATCTACGGGGACGAGACGCAGATCCGGCAGGTGATCATGAACCTGATCACCAACGCCGCCGAGTCGTACGGCGAGGAGGGCGGCCGCGTCGTCGTGCGCGTCGGCATCGTCTACGCGGACCGCTCGAAGCTCGAGGCCGCCTTTCTACGGGACGACCTTCCGGCCGCGGAGTACGCCTCGGTCCGCGTGTCCGACCGCGGCTGCGGCATGAACGAAGAGACGCTGGGCAGGATCTTCGACCCCTTCTTCACGACCAAGTTCTCCGGTCGCGGCCTCGGGCTCGCGGCGACGCACCGGATCGTGAACGACCACGCCGGCGCCCTCCGAGTCGAGAGCAAGCCCGGCAAGGGGACCGTCTTCGAGCTGCTCTTCCCGCGGACACCGGCGCCGTCCGAGCCGGCGTCTCCGCCGGCCGCGGTCCAGCTCGTTCCGGAGAGCGAGGAGGGCCTGATCCTCGTCGTCGACGACGAAGAGCCCGTCCGCACCGTGGGCCAGGCGATGCTCGAGCACGCCGGCTACCGCACCCTCGCCGCCGGCGGCGGGAAGCAGGCGCTCGAGCTCTTCCGATCGCACGCGGGTGAGATCACCGCGGTCCTCCTCGACCTCACCATGCCGGAGATGAACGGCCGGCAGGTCTTCAAGCGCCTGCGCGAGCTCCGCGCCGACCTGCCGATCGTCTGCTACAGCGGCTTCGGGGACGAGGTCGGTTTGTCCTGGATCGCGGGGAGGCCGCACACTGCCTTTCTTCCCAAGCCGTTCGCGGCCGCTCGGCTGTTGAGCGCGCTCAGGGAAGTGGCGCAGCCTCAGCCTCAGGCCTAGGCGGCGCGGTCGACGAAGGCGGCGGTGAGCGGACGGAAACTCGGCACCCCCCCGCCGAACGGGCTATGGTAAAAGGAGTCCCCCCAAGCCGTGACAGCTCCCAGACGACAACCGTCCGCGGGAATCTTCGGCGAGACGTCCGCCCCCGAACCCGTGGCTGCCGGCCGATACGGGTTCGTCGAGCCCACCCACGCTGAGTTCCCCCCGATCCTCATCATCGCGGTGACCAACGTGTGCGACATGGCTTGCACCCATTGCGCCCACCCGGTCATCAAGAAGGACCGCGACTATCGGGCGGCCTACATGCCCCCGGAGGTCCACTCGAAGATCATCGAGGAAACGAAGCGTTTCAAGGACCAGCTCTGGGTCTTCCGCTACGCGGCGGACGGGGAGTCGATGCTCCACCCGCACTTCCTCGACTTCGTCGAGGAGACGAAGAACGCCGGCATCGGCCCGGTCGACCTGACCACGAACGCGCAGACGTTCGACG
>JANQEJ010000318.1 GCA_028278425.1 Planctomycetota bacterium
CCAACAAGCGTCCGAGCGAGTTCATGAAACTGAGCATGCTTGTACTTCTTGAAGCTCCCCCCTTTGACAATCAGCCATTCTTTGCGAAGTGTGTATCGAATAGAGCCGCCCAACGAGAATCTCCGCATGTCCCCATAGAGAAGGTCCGGGTGGGTTACTCCATAATCTCCGAATGTGGGCGGGCGGCTGATTTCGGAGCTTCTGGCCATCAGTTCCTGTCGTAGTAGCCATTCCGTTCTTGGAACGACAGCGACAGATTGGGGAGGGACATCAACGAGTGAGCCCGGAAATCCGGATCCTGCGACGATTAGCGCTCTAAAGTCTTCGCAAGGAAGGAATCCAAGCGCCTCCACAGTACGCTCCGACGCGTGGTCAACGTCATGCTCAAGCAGGTCGCGGAGGTCAAAGAGGAGGTCGACTTGACTTGTCTGTGCGGCAAACTCCCTCACCAGCTTCATGAGTTGACTGCGCAGCACAACTAGGTCATCGAGATCTTCTCGCAATAGCCGAATGCATACACCACGACCGTCTTGTTGGACAGCAAGTGCTACGGCCGACTGTAGGTCGGAGTCCCGGTCAAGTCCGGTAACCGGGATAGACTTCAGCCCAAGTGTTCGTGCATGCGAAGCGATGCAAGTGACCGGATGAGTGCCATCGCTTGTTCGAATGCTCAGGTCCGTGTCGAAGAGATCAATGAAGAACGGTTGTTCCGTGCCCCAACTCTTTTCGATTCTCTTAGCCACGCACTCGAGGTGAGCTTCGAGGGTCTTCTTTGGCCTTCCCCTCCCCCAGTCCCAGTCTGCCCTGGGCACATCAATGAGAGGAGTGAGACGCCGCCTAGCAGAGTCACCTAGCTCCTTGAGGGCCCCGAACTCTCCCAGTTTCCCCTTCAGCAATGGTACGTAGTGTAGGTGGTCGAACATCGCGGATCTAAGCCCACTGAACATCGGAAAAGAAAGCCCGAGCCTCTCCAGTGCCTACGAACTGCGAGAGGATCTTGAAGTTGTTTGATTCTCGACGAATTCTTCCAGCAACGATGCACGGATGGATTCTGAGCTCTGCTGCAAGCTCCTTTATCGACGTCGCACTGCGTTCGAGGTGAGCAGAGCTTCTCCTCCAGATAGCTCGCGGAATCAGCGCTTCCGCTGCAACGCGATCTGCTTCATTCTCAAGCCGATCGTCGTGAGCGTCTGCTTCGAGGTCATCAACAAAGACAGAATACTCACTGTCAAGATGGCACAGCACGTGAGCCAACTCGTGGAGAAGCGAAAACCAAAAGTTGTCGAGCCGGTCATGCCGAATCGTCAATGCGACGATCGGGCGACCCTTCTCGCTAAGCAGCGCTGCTCCGTCAAGATAGGTACGCGGTAGGTGTGGCTCGATGATGAGTAGAATGCCGTTCTGGCTCAGATAGTCTCTCGCTTGCAGAGGACCATCGCTTTGAGAGCTCAGTCGCGCTGTTTCGGTCAAAAGGCCTTGGTCAATAGCACTTCGATTGAAATCACCGCCGGCCTCCATCTCTCGCGCGCGCATTAGCACGCGTGCCGCCCAGGCGAAAACAGCGTAGGCGCTCGGCGATCGACCTGAACGATGATGTACAGTTCGCCGAAAATGTGCGACGAGACCCGACGGATCGCCCAGGGGCTCAAAGAAGTCACGAGCGAGCTTTTCTGGATAGGCCCGGAGTTGAGCGGTCGTTGCGCTGATCCAACCTCGCCTTGCCATCTCCCTCAGCGGGATTCGAGTCCAGTCGATCGAAGCCGGCTGTGCAGATGCTTCCTGAAGAAGAATGTCGGCGGGGATACCGAGATTGGTAGACAGAGACCGGATCATCGCAAGTGTCAACGGTCGCTTTCCAGACAGAAGCTCTGAGACCTTGCTCTTGCTTCCGATGTAGGGGATGAGGTCGCGCTGGCGAAGTCCTTGCTCCTCCATACGAAACTGGATCGCTTCGAGAGCAGTAGGGCGCTCAATCGGAAACGACTCCTTCTCGTACATCTCGATGAGCGTGGCAAGCAGTTCAAGTTCCTCGGACTCGCGGCTGTTCGGGCTAGGAGAAAGCGCAACAAGTCGCTCGACCTCAGCCAGCGCCGTCTTGTGCTGCTCGGGGGTCTTGATTACGCGGGGAGTCATCACTTTCTCCTTAGGTCCACTTGTCGTACTCGGCGTGTGTTCCAAGGCGCTCGATGAGAACGATGGCCTCCTCGAATCGCACCTTGACTTGCATTCGGTAGTTGTTGCCTCGGATGTCGAAGATGTAGGTGTCGTCTCTAAGGATGCTTGCCTTTGGGTATCGGGCCTTCAGCTCGGCCGGGGTTTTCCAGTTCGCCGCTTCGACCTCCGCTATCCAGCCCCGGATCCAGGCCCGAGCGTCGGCGTGTTTGCGGGTGAAGTCATGGAGTCGTTGTCGTCCAATGATCTTCATATCGGCAAACTAGAAAGTTCCCAAGATGGGAACCAATATATTTCGTTCCCAAATTGGGAACTATGGCGGAAGTTGCTTTTGTATAATGACTTGCAAGCGTTCATAGGAGCGCCCGGGTGTCCAGCTCAACGCAAGGGCCCGCGGCCCGCGTTCCGACCTCGCTGGACCCTCGTGAGCCAGTCGCCTGTCACCGAGGTCGGTAGCCGTCTGAGGCCCTTCCATCGAATGACGGCCGGGCAAGACTCAAGCCTCAGGAAGCTAGCGATCTAGCCGCTGCCGATCTGGATCTCGACGCCGCCGGTGAGCCGGAAGGGCTCGGGCGGCGAGGTCACTCCGCTCAGGTCGGCGAAGAGCCCCTGCGCGTAGAGCTTCACGCTGATCAGTCCCACGTCGGCGGGAATGCCCTGATTGAACGCGAGCGGCGTGCCGGTCCACGTCAGGGCGCCGCCGACCTGGAGCACGGGGTTCGGCGGCGTGACGCTGATCAGTATCTCGCCGATGCCCGGTAGCGGGATGCCGCAGGGCGGCCAGGTCGGCGCAGGCTGGAGCGAGTAGGCGAGGAACGCGAACACGCCGGGCGCTTGCCCGGCGTCCATCGAGAGCGTGAGCACGTCGCCGATGCCGCTCGAGCCGCCGGTGTGCGTCAGCGTGCCGAGGTTGCCGCCGCAGTCGCTCATCGGCGTGACGCTGCCGGAAAGGTCGAAGTAGTACGCGGCTTCGAGACCATCGTCGCGCTCGGCCTCGAAGAGAAGATGTCGGCCGTCGTCGCTCAGCGCGTAGCCGTCCTGCACGCTCGAGAGATCCGCGATGACGTGGCCGTCCGTGGCGACCGTTACGCCCTCGCTCACGAGCGGTGTGTCGTTCAGGAAGAGCCCGGCGCCCGTCGTGGGGCTCGGGTCGTCCCATTCGCCGTACCAGAGCACGTTGCCGTTGTCGCCGATCAGGAGCGGGCCGCTGCCGAAGCTCGTCAGGGAAAACGGCGCGATCGAGCTCGGGCTGTCGCCCTCCTGCTGGAACTTCGCGCCGTTCTTGATCAGGACGAGGTTCGTCAACGAGTCGCCGTCCAGCGAGCCGGTGTAGACGTAGTCGCCGCCGGTGTTGAGGTCGAGCCGCGTCGTGCCGAGGCTCGACCAGTTGCGTCCGGCGATCGGAGAAGCGCTCCCCTCCTGCGCCAGGAGCGCCGAGTCGAGGTAGATCGCGCCGTCCGTCGTGCTCGATCCGTTCAGATCGACGAGGTAGAGGATCGAGCTCGAGTCGTTGAACGCGAACCGGTGCGGCCCGGTCCCGAACGTGGCGACCGACTCCGTCTGGCCGGGGAGGACGTCGCCTTCCTTGTAGATCACGTTCTCGGCGAGCAGCGTCCCGTCCGGCAGGAGGTCGGCGACGAGGAAAACCTGATCGACGCTCGTCGGGATCGCCGGATCGTCGATCGTCCCGAGGATCAGCGCCTGGTTCAGGTCGTTGAGCTTCACCTCGAAGAAGCCCTGCCAGATGCTGCCGGGGGAGAGCTGCGGCGCGCTCGAGGCGGCGCCCTCCTGGATCAGGAGCGTGGACTCGAAGTACACGCCGCTGTCGTCGTTGATTCCCGTCGTGCCGTCGAGGAAGAAGTTCCAGCAGCTCTTGTCGTTCTGGTTCAAGTTGACGGTGTCGAAGCTGTCGATCGTCGCACCGGCGGGCGCGGTGACGGGATCGCCCTCGCGGAAGATCATCACGCCGTTCTTGAGGAGCACCGAATCGCGGTCGGTGTTGGGGTGATCGGTGTCGGCCTCGACGATCCAGTCGCCGGCGTCGTTGACCGTCAGGTTGTCGATCCGCGTGACGCTGCCGACGCCGGGGACGACGTCGCCCTCCTGGACGACCGGGACGATCCCCTGGCCGAAGGCCGCCGTGGCGGAAAGGACGAACGACGCGGTGAGGAGGGCACGGTGCTTCATGCCCCGATTCTAGGCGAACCCTTCGAACGCGGTGGGGAACGCTACGGCCCGATCAGGATCTCGAGCCCGCCGGTCAGGCGGAACGGCTCGGCCGGCGAGCCTACGCCGGCGAAGTCCGCGAAGAGCCCCTGGGCGTAGACGTTCGCGTTGACGAGCGTCGGGTCGAGCGGGATCGCCTGGTCGAAGACGAGTGCGCCGCCGGTCCACGGCTGGCCGGCGATCGTCACGAGCACCGGGTTGGGCGCGGCGACGGCGAGCAGGAGCTCGCCGATGCCCGGGAGCGCGGCCCCGCACGGCGGCCAGCCGGGCGCGGGCTGCGTCGCATACGCGACGAGAGCGAAGACGCCCGAAGCCTGTCCGGAATCCATCGCGAGCTGGATCTTGTCGCCGGTCGCTCCGGTGCCGCCGGTGTGGGCCAGCGTGCTGAGGTTGCCCGCGCACTCGCTCATCGGCGTTACGTTGCCGGAGAGGTCGACGAAGTACGCCCCCCAGATGCCGTCGTCCCGCTTGGCTTCGAAGACGAGGAAGCGGCCGTTCTCGCTCACCGCGTAGCCCTCCACCGTGTCTTCGAGGTTCGTGATCGTGTGGCCGTCGGTGTCGACGGTCACCCACTGCTCGACGACGAGATTGTCGTTCACGAAGAACCCCGCGCCCTTGGTCGGGCTCGGGTCGCTCCACTCGCCGTACCAGAGGACGTCGCCGCCGTCGTCGATGTCGACCGGACCCGTTCCGAAGTCCGTGAGCGAGAACGGCGCGATCGCCGGGAAGCTGTCGCCGGTCTGATAGAGCTTCGCGCCGTTTTTCACCATGAGGACGTTGCTGCCGGACGGCGGCGTGAGGTTGCCGGTGTAGACGTATTCCCCGCCCGCGTTCAGATCGAGCGAAGCGTTGTAGAAGGTGCCCCATTGGAGCCCGACCGGCGACCCGGAGCCCTCGGCCGCGAGCAGGAGCGAATCCAGATAGATCGCGCGATCTCCGCTCGATTGATTCATGTTCGCCACGAACAGGACCGAGTCGGCGTCGTTGAACGCGGAGCGATGCGGGGCGATCGAGAAGACCGCGACCGGGTCCGTCTGACCGGGAAGGACGTCGCCGGTCTTGTAGACCAGGTTCTCGGCGGTCAGCGTGCCGTCCGGCTGCAGGTCGGCGATGACGAGCGCCTGCTCGGGCGGGCCCGACGGCGGCTTGACGTAGCTCAGGATCAGCACCCGGTTCAGGTTGTTGAGCTTCACGTCGAAGGACTTCTGCCACACCGTGCCGGGCGCAAACTGCGGCGCGCCGGAGACCGTACCTTCCTGGATGACGAGCTTCGACCCGAAGTAGATGCCGCCGTCGTCCGCCGTGCTCGAGGTCCCGTCGAGCGCGAAGTTCCAAACGACGTCGCCGTTCCGGTTCAGGCCGACGGCGTCGAACTCGCCGATCGCCGCGCCCGCCGGCGCGGACACCGGATCGCCCTCGCGGAGGACCACGACGCCGTTCTTGATGAGCACGGAGTCCTGAGCGGGATTCGGATGATCGGTGATGGCTTCGACGATCCAGTCGCCGGAGTCGTTGACCACCACGTTGTCGATGCGAAGGACGTTGCCGATCCCCGGGACGTCGTCGCCCTGCTGCACGAGCGGCGCGGGTGTCTGGCCCGCGGCCGGGATGGACAGGAGCGGCAACGCGAAGACAAGACGTCTCATGGCACGATCTCCATCTCGAGGCCGCCGGTCAGGCGGAACGGTTCGGCCGGCGAGCCGACACCGCCGACGTCCGCGAAGAGCCCCTGGGCGTAGACCTTCGCGTTGATCAGCGTCGGGTCGGCGGGAATTCCCTGATCGAACGAGAGCGGATCGGCGGTCCACGGCTGAGCTCCGGAGGCCAGCAGGACCGGGTTCGGCGGCGAGACCGCGATCAGGAGCTCGCCGATACCCGGCAGCGCGACCCCGCACGGCGGCCAGGGCGGGGCCGGCTGCGCCGCGAAGGCGAGGAACGCGAAGACGCCGGGAGCCTGACCGGAGTCCATCGACAGCCGGACCTTGCCGCCGACGGCGGCGTCGCCGCCGGTGTGCGCCAGGGACGCGAGGTTGGCGGTGCACTCGCTCATTGGCGCAATCTTCCCGGAGAGGTCCAGGAGGTACGCGGCCCACACGCCGTCGAAGCGCTTCGCCTCGAAGATCAGGAAGCGGCCGTTGTCGCTCAGGTCGTAGCCTTCTACCAGCTCCACCAGGTTCGTGATCGCGAAGCCGTCGACGTCGACCGTGACCCCTTCCTCGACGACCGGCGTGCTGTTCAGGAAGAGCGCCGCGTCCGCGACGGGATCGGGATCGTTCCACTCGCCGTACCAGAGCACGTTGCCGGCGTCGTCGATGCGGATGGGGCTCTGTCCGAAGTTCGTGAGCTTGTGCGGAGCGATCGCGGGCAGGCTGTCGCCGAGCTGCTGGAACTTCGCGCCGTTCTTCACGATCACCCATCCGGTCGTGGTCTCGCCCGTGACCACGCCCATGAAAACGTACTCTCCGGCGGCGTTGAGGTCGGTGCGCAACGAGTAGCCGAGGTTCGCCCACGGGCGTCCGGGGATCGGCGAAGGGGAGCCTTCCTGCGCGAGCAGGAGCGAGTCCAGGTAGACGGCCCGACCGGCGCTCGGGAACCTGGGTTGGAAGAGGACCGAGCCCGCGTCGTTGAACGCGCACTTGAGCGGGTTGAGCCCGAAGTCGATGAGCGTCTCGGTCTGCCCCGGAAGCAGGTCGCCCTGCTTGTAGAGCACGTTCTCCGCGATGAGTGTGCCGTCAAGCTGGAGATCGAGGACGACGAGCATGCCGTTGCGGTTGCCGGGCAGCGCCGGATCGTCGATCTCGCACCGCGCCAGCGCCTGGTTCTGGTTGTTGATCTTCACGTCCCAGAAGCGATACCAGGTGCTGCCGGGCGAGAGCTGCGGCGCGATCGAGACCGTGCCCTCCTGCACGACCAGCTTCGAGTTGAAGTAGAGCGCCTGTTCCACTCCCGGAGCTCCGTCGAGGTGGAGATTGCGGCAGCCGTTGCCGCTCCCGTTCATGTTCATGGCATCGAACTCGAAGATCGTCGCGCCGGCCGGCGCCGTGACCGGATCGCCTTCGCGCGCGACGACCACGCCGTTCTGGATCAACACCGAGTTCCGCGTCGTGTCCGGGAAATCGGTCGCGGCTTCGACGATCCAGTCGCCGGAGTCTCCCACCGCCACCCTGTCGATGCGGATGACCTTCCCGATGCCCGGGACGTCGTGGCCCTGCTGAACGACCGGCGCGGGGACCTGGGCCGAAGCTCCCGCGGCGAGACAGACCGAGAAGGCGGCGGGGAGGGCAAGGCGCTTCATGCCCCGAGTCTAGGTGGGTCCGTCCACCCCGCAATATCCCCCGCGTCCGTTTGGATAGCCCCGTCGCTCAAACGTATGTTGCGCGCCATGATCGGCGACGGCGGCCTCTTTCCCGAGCAATGGGACACCTCGCGCGACCTCCTGGTCGTCGTGGGGCGCGGCGCCGAGCCGTTGATCGAGCAGCTCGTCGCGCAGGGCCAGCAGCGCCTCTTCGTCTACCTTCCGGAGGAGGCCCCGACCGCGGCGCTGCCGTCGTCCGCAAAGGTGACGACGTCGCCGATGGAGCTCTTCGAGGGCATCCTCGCGATGACCGGCCCGCTGCCGAAGCGCACGATCGTGCGCAGGCAGACCGACCCGTGGGTCTCCGAGGAGCTGCACAGCGAGGTCGCGCGCACCGTCGACGAGAGCCTGCGCTCCAAGCGCCTGCAGATGGGCACGGTGGACAAGCAGGGAACCGCGTGGCTGCTGCAGGGCATCGCCGCGCTGCCCGACGTCGCGTCGCGGCCCTCGATCGCCGCGCTGCGCGGCGCGTTCGTCAAGCGCCCGTGCATCATCATCTCGCCGGGGCCCTCGCTCGAGAAGAACATCGAGCACCTCGCGAGCGCGAAGGGACGCGCCGTCCTGATGACGTGCACGCACGCGCTCAGCGTCCTCCAGGCGCACGACGTCGTGCCCGACGTCGTCTTCGCCGCCGACCCGAGTCCGGCGCTGCTCCGCCACTACGAGGGCGTCGACGTCTCCGGGATCGAGGCGCTCATGGTCGGCGCCACGTGCGTGCGCGAGCACTGGAAGCAGCGGGCGCGCCGCTTCTTCAGCTTCGCGAGCAACGACCGGATCGACGACTGGATCTTCGAAGGCGTCGCGGAGAACGCGCGCCTTGCGACCGGCGGGTCCGTCGCCTGTTCCGAGTTGAGCCTGGCGCTCGAGATGGGCTGCGATCCGGTGATCTTCGTCGGCCAGGATCTCTCCTTTCCCGACGGGCACTACTACTCCCCCTCGAACATCGACGGCGCGTCGCGCGTCAAGCCCGGCGCGGACGGCACGACCTTCTACCTGGTCAAGCCCGGCGGCACCGAAGCGCCGGGCGAGGCGGACGCCGACGGCGACCTGCGGACGACGCGGCCGCAGCAGTTGCAGAAGGTGGCGGGCTACCACGGCGGCCTCGTCCTGACGTCGCAGAGCTTCCACTCGTTCCTGATCTGGTTCGAGACCGTCGCCCGTTCGCTCGAAGGGAAGACGATGCTGATCAACGCGACGGAGGGCGGCGCGAACATCCGCGGAATGCAGCACAAGCCCCTGGCCGACGTCATCTCGGCCTACCTGCGCGACGACATCTCGGTCGGCGCGGTGCTCGACCGCGCGACCGCGGACTTCGACCCCGGGCCGCGCCGCGCGCGGATGAGGGCCTGGATCGAGGAGCGCGTCGAACGGATCCGACCCTGCCTCGAGCAGGCGTCGCGCTGCCGCAGTCTCGCGCGCAAGGCGTCGCGCGACGCGTCCGGGCTCGAGGACCTCCAGAAGGCCGAGGCCGACCTCTCCCGCGCGCTGAAGCCGGTGCGTTTCCTCTCCTTGATCGCGCAGGGCGAGATCGTCGCGGCGCAGCAGCGGGCGCAGGAGGCGACCTCGCTCGAGGAGAACCTTGCCGCCGCCGAGGCGCTCTTCCAGGTGGTGGAACGCGCCTGCCGCATCGTGCACGCGCCGCTCGAGGCCGCGCTGGCCGAGCTCGCATGAGCGCCCGGGCGGCCGACTTCGCGCCGGCGACGTTTGCCATTGTTCTCGTCGTGATCGTCGCCGCGATGCTCGCGATGCTGCCTCCGGACCCGCGGCCGGCGACGGCGGACGCGGCGGAGTTCTCCGCGGAGCGCGCCTTCGCGCACGTGGAGGCGATCGCGCGCGAGCCGCACCCCGCCGGCTCGGAGGCTAACCAGCGCGTGCGCGACTACCTCGTCGCCCAGCTCGCGGAGCTCGAGCTCGAGGCGTCGATCCAGCACGGCGAGCACGAGCCCCTGGGCCTCCAGGGTCCCGACGACGAAGAGCCGCCGCCCGTCATCCCACTGGAGAACGTCCTCGTGCGCATCCCCGGCACGGCCGGCCACGGCTGCGTGCTCGTGATGGCGCACTACGACTCGGTGGAGGAGGGGCCGGGCGCCGGCGACAACGCCGTCGGCGTCGCAGCGGTGCTCGAGGCGCTGCGCGCGTTCGACGTCCACCGCGACTTCCGCAACGACCTGCTCGTCCTCTTCGACGACGGCGAGGAGATCGCTCTGCTCGGCGCCAAGCTCCTCGCGGAGGAGCACCCGTGGGGCGAGGACGTGCGGCTGGTCCTGAACTTCGACGCACGCGGGAACGGCGGTCCGTCGATCCTCTTCGAGACCGGCCCGGACAACGCGCGGCTCATCGGCGAGTTCGCCGCGAACGCACCGGCGCCGGTGGCGACGTCGCTGGCGGCGGCGGTGTACTCCCGCATGCCGAACGACACGAGCTTCTCGCCCTTTCGCGACCGTGCGATCCCGGGCGTGAACTTCGCCTTCATCGGCGGCGCGACGGCGTACCACCAGGCGTTCGACACGCCGGCGAACGTGTCCAAGGCGTCGCTCCAGCACCACGGCGAGAACGCGCTCGCGATGCTGCGCGTCGCCGCGGAGCTCGACCTGACGGAGGAGGCGAACGGGGACGCGGTCTTCTTCAACGTGCTCGGGAAGCGGCTGGTCCACTACCCGATGGGCTGGAATTGGCCGATCGCCGTCGCGACCGTTCTCTGCGTCGCCCTCGTGCTCCGAAAGCACAAGCTGACGCGGAGCGAGCTCGGGCGCGGCGCGCGGCGTTTCGCGGTGCTTGCCGTCGCGGTCGGGCTCGGAACGTGGCTCACCTGGTGCGTGCTCCATCTCTTGGCGGGCGTCGTTTACCGAGGAGCCCGAGAGCCGACCGGCAACCTGCAGAGCGCCACGTGGATCTCGATCGGTCTGCTCGGCATCGCGTGCGCCATCGCGGTGTCGGGGCTGCGCCGGTTCGGCGAGCCGGCGGTCCTGGCCGCGGGCGGAGCGGTCTGGTGGGCCGCGGGCCTCGTCCTCTTCACGCTCGCGCTGCCGGGGGGGAGCTACATGCTGAGCTGGCCGCTGCTCGCGTCGATGCCGGCGCTCTGGGTGCTGCTCGCGGCGCGCGATCGCGACGGCGTCTCCGTCGGCGGGCTCCTCGTGAGCCTCGTTTCGTTCGTTCCGACCGCGCTCGTTCTCGCCCCGTCCTACTACCTGCTCTTCCTCACCGGCTCGATCCGCATGGGACGCGGCGCCGCGATCGGCGCGTTTCTGCTGGCCGTCGGGTGCGGCGTGGCGCTGCCGCAGCTCGCCCTGATGGTGGGGAGGCGGCGTCTGTCGGTGCCCGGGCTCGCCTTCGGGTTCGGCGCGCTGATTCTCTTCGCGGGCAGCCTCGCTTTCGCCGCGGGTCATTAGGATGTTGCTCTTCCGAGACGCGCCCCCCGAGACGGACATGCCCCCTCCATGCCCATCGCCCCCCTGCCTTCCCTGCTCGTTTCCCTCGCCAGCACCGCCGCTGCCCAGCGCGCGACGGCCGACGCGGTTCCGCGACACCTGATCACTCGCCCGGACCTGCAGGCGGGTTCCACGACACGCCCGGCGATCATGCTCACCGGCTACTGGCCGCCGTCGAACGAGGGCATCCGCAGGTTCTGCACCGATCCCGTGCAGAACCCCGACGGCTGGATCGGCTCGGACTGGGAGGGGCGCGGCTACGACGTCCACGCGTTCTTCGCGGAGTACTCCCCGCCGACCTGCATCGCGTGCGGGCAAGGGTCCGGAGATCTCGAGGCCGACTACCAGGACACGTCGGCGGACTTCTTCCCGCTCGCGGATTCCATCAACCCGATCGCGATCATCACGTTCAGCAGCGGCGTCTTCAACCAGAGCTGGGAGGTGGAGATGAACCAGCACAACCGCTCGACGTGGGTCAGCGACTTCAACGCGCCCCTCAAGCCGACGCCCTCGCCGCCGGATTCCAGCGTGCCGGCCGGCTTCCTGCGACTCTCGACTTTGCCCGTGAACGACATCGTCGCGGCGGTCGACGCGGCGGGGCTCGGGCTCACTCCGTACGTGTGTTACACCGGCGACACCGGGGGATACCTGAGCGAATTCATGGCGTACCACGGCGTCTGGTACCAGTCGCTCCACGCGTCACCGACCGATCCGAGTTGGGTCGTCTGCGCCGGGCACATCCACGTCGGCGCCAACATCGCTTGGCCCACTGCCGAGGCCGCGGTCGGCGTGACGCTGCGCGAGGTCATCAGCTACGTCGACGCGGTCGTCGGCAACACGGCGTGCCAGACCGACGTCGGTTTCGGGGGACCCGGAAGCGCGTCGCTCTCGGTCTGCGGTGATCCGCTGACTCCCGGTGCCGAGGCGGAGCTCTTCCTGACGGGAGCTCCGTCCAGCGCGAGCGCGTTCCTGATCGCGGGACTTGCGTCCAACCCGACGCCGCTCTTCGGTGGAAACGTGGTGCCCGTTCCTCCGGTCACCGTGCTGCCGCTTGCGACCGATCCCGACGGGAAGCTTCGCTACACGCTCGTCGGCGGCGCCCTCGCGACGACCGCCTACGTGCAGCTCGCGATCCTCGACGCGTCGGCGCCGTTCGGTTTCGCGCTCTCCAACGCGGTCGCGGTCGACGTCCTGCCTTAGTCGCGGTGCGCGCCCCGCGAGTGCGAAGGGTCGGTAAGATGGGTGCCTCCCCGGGCAGGCTCAAGAAAGGTGCAGGTTCCGTCATGCTTCACGTCACGAAGGCTCTCGCGCTCTGCGCGTTGATCGGCCTCACGGGGACGGCGTCCGCCCAGCGCGGCGACGTCGACGTCTTTCGCGTCGAGAAAGCGCCCGGCCCGCCGCCGGGGGCGAGCGTCGCCGCGCCGCGGGACTTCATCACGCGGCCCGACCTGCACAAGGGTGCGTCGGGGCTCCCGGCGATCTTTCTCGCCGGCTACTGGCCGCCATCGAACGAGGCGATCCGCCGGTTCAGCACCGACCCCGTCCAGAATCCCGAGGGTTGGATCGGAGGCAACTGGGAGGGCCGGGGCTACGACGTCTTCGCCTTCTTCCCCGAGTTCAATCCGCCGACCTGTTTCAACTGCGGCAAGGGCACGGGTGATCTGGAGGTCGACTACCAGGACACGTCGGCCGATTACTTCCCGCTGGCCGACTCGGTCGACCCGATCGCGATCATCACCTTCAGCCGCGGGAACATCGACCTGAGCTGGGAAGTCGAGATGAACCAGTTCAACCGCTCGTTCTGGATCAACGACTTCGTCTCGCCGTTCATGCCGACGCCGACGCCGCCCGACGCGAGCGTGCCGGCCGGCTTCCTTCGCCCGGGAACGCTTCCGGCCAACGAGATCGTGTCGGCGATCAGCGCGTCGGGGCTCGGGCTTTCGCCCTTCATCTGCTTCACCGGCGACGGGGGCGGGTTCCTGAGCGAGTTCATGGCGTACCACAGCGTTTGGTACCAGTCGATCTACGCCTCGCCGCTCGATCCGAAGTGGGTCGTCACCGCAGGACACGTGCACGTCGGCGGGAACATCTCCTGGACGGTGGCGCAGCAGGCGGCGCAGGTCACGCTGCGCGAGGTCATCGCGCACGTCGACGCGGTCGTCGGCTCGACCTTCTGCCAGCCGGACTCCGGGTTCGCGGGTCCGGGCAGTTCGATCCTCTCGGTCTGCGGCGACACGCTCACGACCGGCAACCAGGCGGAGCTCTTCCTCACCGGCGCGCCGGGCGACGCGGCAACCTTCCTCGTCGCTGGATTCTCGTCGAACCCGGTGCCATTCTTCGGAGGATCGCTCGTTCCCGTCCCGCCGGCGGTCGTCGTGCCGCTTCAGACCGACCCCGACGGCAAGTTCAAGACGACGATCACCGCCGGCGGTGCGACCGCGACGGTGCACATGCAGTTCGCGACGCTCGATGCGGCCGCCCCCTTCGGCATCGGCCTGTCCAACGCGGTCGCGGTGGACTTCCTGCCCTAGGTGGCTGCGGCGAGGAACATCGTCGTCACCGGCGTGACGCGCGGTCTCGGCCGCGCGCTCGTCGAGCGCTTCGTCGAGCGCGGCCACCGCGTCGCCGGTTGCGGGCGCAGCGGCGAGGAGATCGAGCGGCTCCGGGCCGAGCACCCGGAGCCCCATCACTTCGCGGCCGTCGACGTGGCGGACGCGGAGAACGTCGCCGGATGGGCGAGCGAGGTGCTCGCTTCGCTCGGTCCGCCCGACCTCGTCGTCAACAACGCCGGTGTCATGAACCGCCAGGCGTCGCTCTGGGAGCTCGACGCGCAAGAGTTCGACGAGATCATGCAAGTCAACGTGACCGGAACGGTCAACGTCATCCGCGCGTTCGTCCCGGCGATGATCGAGCGCGGCACCGGCGTCATCGCGAACCTGAGCTCGGGCTGGGGGCGCTCCACGTCGCCGGAAGTCGCGCCCTACTGCGCGAGCAAATGGGCGATCGAAGGCCTGAGCCAGGCGCTCGCGCAGGAGCTTCCAAACGGCCTGGTCGCCGCCGCCGTCAACCCCGGCGTGATCGACACCGCGATGCTGCGCAAGTGCTGGGACGAGCACGCGGCCGCCTACCCGAAGCCGGACGAGTGGTCCCACGGTGCGGCGGACTTCCTGCTCGGGATCGGTGTGCGCGACAACGGCCGGGCGCTTACCATCCCGGGATGAAGAAGGAGACCGAGCGCATCCGCGACCAGATGGCGCGGGCGCACGCAGGGGAGCCCTGGCTCGGCACGTCCGCGAAGGATGTCCTCGACGGCATCGATGCCGCGACCGCCGCCGCGCGTCCGATCGTCGGCGCGAACTCGATCTGGCAGATCGTTCTGCACCTCGTGACGACGCAGGAGCTCGTCCTCCGCCGCTTCGACGGCGAAGCGGCCTCGCTCAACGAGGAGGGCTTCTGGCCGCCGGTGGGCGAGACCGACGCCGGCGCGTGGAAGGCGCTCGTCGACCGTTTCCACCGCAACGAGGAACGCCTGCGCGAGGCGATCGTTGAGTTCCCCGACGAGAAGCTCGACGAGCCGATGTTCGAAGGTTCTTCGTCCGCCTACGACAACGCCCACGGCAACGTGCAGCACAACCTCTACCACCTGGCGCAGATCGGGCTCTTGAAGAAGGCCGCCCAGGCCGGCGGATGACGCTCGCGCCGGACTTCGCGCTCCCCGACCGCGAGGGCCGGACCGTGCGGTTGTCGGACTTCCGCGGGAAAAGGGTGCTGCTTCTCACGTGGGCTTCGTGGTGAGGCTGCCGCGCCGATTTGCCCGGGTGGCAAGCGGTGTACGCGGATCTTGCCGGCGACGGCTTCGAGCTCGTCGCCGCCGCGCAGGACACGGGCGGGCCGGAGGTCGCGGACCGCTACTATGCCGAAGCGAACGCGACGTTCACGAGCCTCTTCGACGTCGAGCACGCGGTGACCGCGCTCTACGACCTCGTCAACGTGCCGTCGGGAATCTGGATCGACGAGGAAGGCGTCCTCGTGCGTCCGGGCGAGGTCGCCTACTCGAAGCAGTGGACCTTCGGCACGCTGGTCGTCGGCGACGACCGCTACGCGGAAGCGCTGCGCGACTGGGTCGCGAAGGGCGCGGCGAGCGAGTACGCACTTGATCCCGAGGCCGTGGAACAGCGCCTCGCCTCAACCAACCCCCACCGTTCCGAAGCGGACGAGCACTTCCGTCAAGCCGTCAAGCTGCATCTTCGAGGCGAGACAAACGAAGCCGAGCACCACTTCGCCGAGGCGCAGAGGCTCGACCCAGCGAACTGGAACTACCACCGCCAGCCGTGGAGCTTCGACCCCGAGAACGCGGGAGCCAAATGGCGGCAGAAGTTTGAGGAGCTCGAAGGGCGGCCCTATTACGCCCCCGCGGATCTCTAGCGAGGGGCCAGATCGCAAGTGGGCGATTTGTGCCGACCTAGAGTGCAACCAACGCGGAATCCCTCAGGTCTCCCGCCTCGATGGGCGAGGGAGCGAAGACGTGGCATCCCTTCTGGTGGCAGTGGCCGATCCTCACGAGTGGTCATCTGCTCGACCGCATGACGGACCGCCGATTCTCGGAAGCGGATCTTCGAGAGATGCTGGAGGATGCTACCGGCATACGTCCGGGCGCAGGAGCTGGTCGCTGGGTGGCGGAATGCCGCTGGCGCGGCGAGAATTGGGAAGTCGTCCTCGAGCCCTCTCCATCGTCCACCGAGACCGTCGTCGTGACCGCCTACCGCGTCCATTGACCGCTATGGAAGCTCCCCTGGAAGTCACCTACCGCCACGGCCAGCCGTTCGCCGCGTACTTTCGATTGCCGCGCCGCGAGGGCGACCGAGTCGATCGCTCACGTCCCTGGGAAGCCGGGCTCGTCGTTGACCTTGCCCCGGACGGACGTCCTATCGGCATCGAGATCACGGAACCGGCGCGGACGGACGTCGCCACGTTCAACCGGCTCTTGGTTTCCCTGGACCTGGACCCCGTGGACGCATCGGTACTCGCTCCGCTCAGCGCCGCGTGATCGACAAGCGGAAGAGCCCTCACGGCGAGCGTGGGGTCAAGGCACGCGAATGAGCGTGTAGTACGCCGACGCGTGCAGCAGCTTGCGCCCGTCCCTCGCGCGCACGCCCGGCAGGTGGAGCTCGTGGACGTATCCCGCGCGCAGCGGATCGACCGACAGCCGCACGCTCGTTCCGTCGTCGGACACCGCCGCGGCGGCGATCGTGTTCGGAGCCTTGTCCATCTCGTCGCTGCCGTAGGTCGAGTGGAGGCGGTAGGTGTAGCTCTCCATCCGATACGACGCCGGATCGCCCGCCGTCGCCGGGTCGACGGGCGCGGTGAACTCGAGCTCGAAGCCGTCCGTCGTCGCGCGCATCGCGTAGACCTCGAACGGCACCTTCCCCGTCCACAGCAACCGCTGCAACCCGAACGGCGCGTGTCCGAGCGCTTGCCAGCCACGGTCGGACATGCCGACGAAGAGCGAGTCATCCGGGCCAAACGCCACCCGGATGACGCCGCTGCGGAGCCCCTTGCGGAAGGGGAAGCACGCGCCCTGCCAGTGGCCGTCGACCTCCTCGAGGAAGACGCGCATCACCGTCGCGGCGTACTGGTCGCCGACGAAGACCTGGCCGGGGAACGGGCCGAAGGCGCCGTCCGTTTCGTCCCACGCCAAGCCGGACGGCGAGCGGCCCATCTTGTCGTAGGGAAACCACACCGCTGGGAGCTGGAACGTCGGCACGTCCTCGTGCACGAGCGGCATCAGCTTGCCGTTCGGCGGGTCGCCGGGATGGCCGTAGGGCCACTCGTCGCGGTGGCACGAGAAGATGCCCCACGGGTGTCCGTGGAACGCGCCGGGCTTCAGGAGCGAGAGCTTGCTCGCGCCGCACCACTCGCCCTGGTTGTCGGTGTAGAACATATCGCCCCACGGGCTGTTCTGGATGCCGGCGGGCGAGCGCAGCCCGCAGCACACCGGCTCCATGTTCCCATCGAGGTCGAACCGCAGCGCGAACCCGCGCCAGTCGGCGCGGCCGAAGGGCTCGCCGCCGAAGGGCTTGTTCGTCGTGATCCAGAGCTTGCCGTCGGGGCCGAGGCGCGGGCCGAAGTTGTACTCGTGGTAGTTGCCGCTGATCGGCCAGTCGTCGCAGACGGACTCGAGCTCGTCCATCCGGTCGTCGCCGTCGACGTCGCGCATGCGGGAGAGCTCGCCGCGCTGGACGGTGTAGATCCAGCCTTCGTGGACGAGGAGGCCGAGCGTTTCCTGCAGGCCTTCCGCGAAGAGGCGGTACTCGACGGTCGCGGGATCGTTGGCGAACGCGTTCTCGACGACGAAGACCTGGCCGCGCCGCGTGCAGACGATCGGACGGCCGTCGGGGAGGAAGGCGATGCCGCCGACCTCGACGACGAGCCCCTCGGGCGTCGGCAGCGTGACCAGGCGGTAGTAGTCCTCTTCGACGGGATCCTGGGCGCCGGCGAGAGCCAGCGCGGTTGCGAGCAGCGCGGCTACCATCGGAGCTCCACTTCGAACTCGAAGCCCTCGGGCGACGCGGGCAGGTCGATCAGGAACTCTTCGCTTCCCCCGGACGTGCGCGTGCGCGCGGTGCCGGGCGGCGGCACGTCGGCGTACGCCTCGAAAGCGCCGCCGACCATCGCGCGGAAGGTGGCGCGCCGCCCGCCGGTGTCGCCGGTCGCGCGGAAGCGGCGGACCAGCGTCGCGCCGCCCGGCTGGAGCCTCGGGAACATCCGCTCCTCGATCTCGAGGCCGCCGACGGCGTAGCGGAATCCCGGCCGGCCCTCCGCGTCGAAGCGACGGCCTAGAACGCGATAGCCGAGCTCGTCCGCGCTCGGGGTTGGCCACGGGTCGTCCGGGCTCTCCAGGAACGCGAACGGAACGCCCGGCGGCAGGTCGAGCACGTCCTCGCCGGGCGGAACCTCGAGCTCGCCCGCGCGGCCGTGCCACGTGCCGCGCGCGTTGAAGAACCGGCCGCGCCACACCTTCGCGAGGCGCGAGTTCTCGACGTCGAAGGCGAAATGCACGCGTTCCTCGTGGCCGACGAGAACCGTGCGCGGGCTGACGTCCTTCATGAACACGCCGACGAGCGCCGGACGCTTCCCCGGAAGGACCTCGTGCTCCGAGTCCGGCACGAGCAGCCCGTCGGGAAGCGGCATCGCCTCGCCGAGCGAGAGCCACGTCCAGAGCGCTTCGGTCTGCCGCACCGGATCGCCGCCGTAGACGTCGACCACGGGGCTCGCGCCGTCCTGCCAGAAGACCGGCATGCGCGAGTTCATCCCGATCGCCTTCGGGTCGAGCATCAAGGTGCGGAACCAGCCCGGCCGAATGCGGTCGTAGACCGTCGCGAGGTCGACCGCCGGGATGCCGGTCGACTCCAGGCCGGCGAGGTTGTGGCACTGGATGCAGCCGAGACCGCCGGTGCCGGCGAGCTTGCGCCCGTTTTCGACGCGGCCGCGGTCGAACTCTAGCTCGGCGAAAGGGTGCGGCGCGTCCACCGCGGCGAAGAGGTTCGTCAAGTGCGCGACGTTCGCCGCGCCGAACTGCGGCATGCGCGTCGTCATGTAGGGGCGGACCGTCTCGCCCTCGAGGAGGACGTTCGCGAGCGTCTCCGGCCGAAGCTTCGCGCCGACGCCGTCGAGGTGCGGCGGCAGCCGTCCCTCATCGCCCAGGTCGAGGTCGCCTTCGACCTGGAAGAAGTCGACGCGCTCGAGCGGCGGTCCTCCCACGCCGCCGCGCTCGTGGCACGCGTAGCAGTCCAAGCGCGCCAGCGCACGGTGCAGCTCGCCGGCGGGAGAAAGCGGGCGCGCGAAGTCCTCGTGCTCGGCGACGAGCGTTGCCACCGCGCCGCGCTCTTGCGCGTTTGGGGCGAACGAACAGTCGCCGTCCGGATCCAGCGACGCCAGCGGCGCGGCGGCTTCGGGCAACGGCCTGCCCGGAAGATCGTGGCACGCGCCGCACCCCATCCCGTCGAAGAGCAGCCCGCCCGCCGCCGCGCGCGACGGATCCGGTTGGAAGACGTCGGCCGTCGCCGGCGTCTCCGCGCGCACCCAGTGCAGGAGCGCCGACGAAGGCAGCGGCTCCTTCTCGAAGCCCGGTCCGCTCCAGGCTACCTCGAGACCCTCGCCCCCCGCGTTCTCGAACATCGTGATCGTGAGCGCGTGCTTGCCGGCCGCGAGGGTCACCTCGCCGCTGCGCTCGATCATTCCGTGATCGCCGCCGTTGTCGACGACGATCCTCCCGTCGATCAAGAGGAACGAACCGTCGTCCGACGTCGTGAAGAAGGTGTAGTCCCCGTCCGCGGGCACGTCGATGAAGCCGTTGAAGCGGAAGCCGAAGCGATCGTCGCGATGCCCCTTGAGCGCGATCTCGCCGGCGATCTCGCGCCAGACCGGGTCGAGCTCGTCGAACGCCTCGGGCGGTCCGCGAAGGTCACCCTCGAAGTATTCGACGTGCAGCCCCGGCGCGAACGAGAAGCCGCTGTGGTCCGCCCGCACCTCGGGCTTGGTCAGGTAGGCGGCGAGGCTACGCGCTTCGCCGCGGCTCAGGTTCATCGACGGCATCCGCCCGTCGGGCAGCACCGCGAGCGGATCCTCGAGAAACTCCGCCAGCGCTGTGGAGCTCGTCTTCGCCGCGAGATGGTCGAGCGGACGGAGCGCGTCGCCCGGCGGCGCGGTTCCCTCGACCCAGCCGCCCTGGAAGCGCCAGAGCGGCAGTTCGAGGTCCTCGGGCACCTCGAGCGCCTCGTGGCAGGCGACGCAACCGACGCCGTGGTAGAGCTGGCGTCCGCGCTCGAGCAGGTACGGATCGAGCTCGACGTCCGTCTCGATGAACGGCCCGCCGCGCGCGGCGAGGAAGTGCACGAGATTCTCGATCTCGTTCGCGTCCGGCGCGCCGGCGTGGGCCGCGAGGAACCCGCGCAGCCAGCTCGGGCGCACGCGCGCGCCGACGCGCTCGAGGTCGGGGCCGCGCGGCCGGGGAAGGCGTTTCTCGGCACCCGGAGGCGCCGCGTGACACGCGACGCAGCCGCTCCCCGCCAACACCTCCTGCGCCCGCTCCAGGGACACGGGCTCAAACGGGCTATCGCGCTCGGGCTTCGCTCCTTCGCAGGCCGCGAGAAGGAGAGCGATCGCGAGGACGAGCGAGGCGGGGCATCGCGACTGCAACGCGACGAGCATAACGGCCGCGGCTATTCTGGGCGCCCCGACATGCGCTTTCGTTTCTCGATTTCGGGGGCTTGCCTTCTCGCCGCCGCCGTCTCCTGTGGAGGCGGCGGAGCGAACCGGCCGAGCTCGGCGCTCCTGATCACGCTGGACACGACGCGGGCGGACGCGCTCACGTGCTATGGCGGTCCGCCGGGCGTGACGCCGCATCTCGACGCGCTCGCGGCCGAAGGCGTGCGCTACGAGCGCGCGCGGACGGTCGCGCCGGTCACGATGCCGTCGCACGCCTCGATGCTGACCGGGCTTTACCCGCTTCGGCACACCGTGCACACGAACAGCCAGGCGGCGCTGCCCGACGCGGCGCGCACGCTGGCGGAGGACGCGCGGGCCGCCGGGCTCGACACCGCCGCCTTCGTCGCCGCCGTCGTGCTCGCCTCGGACTTCGGGCTCGCGCAGGGCTTCGAACATTACGACCAGCCGACGCGACCGGCGTTGCAGGAGGACATCCACTACGACGACCGGCCCGCCGCGGAGGTCGCCGATGCCTTCCTGAGCTGGTTCGACGCGCGCGACGCGGAGAAGCCGTTCTTCGCCTGGGTACACTTCTTCGACCCGCACCTCCCGTATCAGGCGGACGAGCGCTTCCTGCAGCAGGCGGGCGGCGACGGCTACCACGCCGAGGTCGCGTCGATGGACCACGAGATCGGCCGCATCCTCGACGCCCTGCGCGCGAAGGGCGTGTACGACACCACGTTGGTGATCGCCGTCGCCGACCACGGGGAGGCGATGGGCGAGCACGGCGAGGCGACGCACGGCTGCCTCGTCTACGACGGCGTGATCCGCGTGCCGATGATCGTGCGCGACGCCGGCGACGAGCGCGCCGGCAGCGTGTCCGACGAGATCGTCAGCGTGGCCGACGTGTATCCGACGGTCGCCGACGCGCTCGGGCTGCGCGCGAACGCCGACGTGGACGGGCTCAGCCTGTTCCGGCGCGCCGTCCCCGCGGACCGCGGCGTGTACTTCGAGAGCCTCTACGGCTTCTACGGTTTCGGCTGGAGCCAGCTCGCGGGTTGGGCGGACGAGCGGGGCAAGTACATCCACAGCTCCGATCCCGAGCTCTACGACGTCGAGGCCGATCCCCGCGAAGAACGCGACCTCGTCGGCGAACGCGCCGACGTCGTCGAGCACCACCGCCGGCGCCTCGCCGCGCTCGCGGACCGGTCCGTCCTGAACCGCACCGAGGAAGACGTCGCGGCTGCGGCGCTGGCGGAACAGCTCCAGAACCTCGGCTACACCGGCGCGGGCGCGAGCGGCGGCGCGCGGCTGCACCCGCTCGACGATTCGGACCGACCGAACCCGCGCGATCGCATCGCGGCGCACCGGAACTACCTGCGGTCGATCGAGCTCCAGACGACGGGCCGTCCGGCCGAGGCGGTGGCGCTGCTCGAGCCGCTGGTGAAGGAGAACCCGCTCCATCACCTCGCCTGGGCGCAGTTGAGCTCGGGCTACGTCAGCCTGCGGCGCTACGAGGACGCCGCCTTCGCCGCGCAGCAGAGCCTCAAGACCGGCTATTCCTGGTACGGCCCGCACCTGAACCTCGGCCTGAGCTTCGACAACCTCGGCCGCATCCCCGAGGCGATCGAGCAATACGAGCGCGTGGTCGAGCTGAAGCCGCGCCACCTCGAGATCCTCGACCGTCTGGTCGTCCTGCTGACGAGCGAAGGACGCGCCGACGAGGCGGCGCGCTATCGGGCGATGGCGAACGAGGTTCGCGGTTAGGCGGTCGCGGATTCTCGGTTTCGAGTACCATCGAATCCCCCGACCCCTCTTGAGCGGAGAGTCTCATGAAGCCCGCCGCCCATTCGCTTCGCCGACTCCTTGCCGTCCTCTTCCTCGCCGGTGCCGCGCACGGGCAGTCGCTCGTGCTCGACATCAACACCGAGCCGGATCCGGCGGAGCCCAGCTCGAGTCCCTCCCCGCTCGGCTTGATCGGCGGCGTGCCTTACCTCGGCGCGGAGCTCGAAGGCCTCGGGCGCGAGCTGATGCGGACCGACGGCACGGCGGCGGGCACCGTACTGGTCAAGGACATCTTCCCTGGCCCCGGGGACGGCTCGCCGGGAAGGTTCAGTCCGCTGCCGAGCGGCGAGGTGGTCTTCTCCGCGACGACGGCGCTGGGGCGCGAGGTCTGGAAGTCGGACGGCACGGCCAACGGGACCGTGCTGGTCAAGGACGTCTTCCCCGGCCCGACGACGTCCAGCCCGTCGCTCTTTACGCCCTTCGGCGGCGAGGTGTTCTTCCTGGCGGACGACGGCGTGCACGGCTCCGAGCTGTGGAAGACCGACGGGACGCCCGGCGGCACGGTGCTCGTCAAGGACGTGGTGCCCGGCTCCACCGGTTTGGGCGGGAGCAACATGCTCATCGCCGCGGGGTCGCTGCTCTACTTCACGGTCAAGGACGTTTCGGGTCCGACGACGCACTGGGAACTCTGGAAGTCCGACGGCACGACGGGCGGGACGGTCTTCGTCGCCGACGTCACGGCCTCTTCGGCGGTGCCGGATGAGCTGACGGGGCTCCCCAACGGCACCGTGGTCTTCGCCGCGATCGATCCGCTCTTGGGGAAGGAGCTCTGGAGCAGCGACGGCACCGCGGCCGGGACCGCCGTCGTCGTCGACCTCGCGCCCGGAGGGTCCTTCAGCGATCCCAGGGACTTCAAGCTCTACGGCAACCAGGTCTTCTTCTCCGCCGAGGTGTTCGGCCTCGGCCGCGAGCCGTACGTGACCGACGGCACGGCGGCCGGGACGTTTCTGTTGCGCGACATCCATCCCGGGCAGATGGACTCGAACGCGTTCGCGATGGGGGAGGCGGGCGGGCTTCTGCTGTTCGCGGCCGCGACGCCCGGCATCGCGGGCGAGCTCTGGCGCACCGACGGCACGCCCGCCGGAACGCAGCTCCTCAAGGACCTCTATCCCGGAGGCTCGGCGTTTCAGGGGACCTTCATCCCGGCGATCGAGTTTGGATCGAGCCTGGTCTTCGCGGCGATCGGCGCGGGGGTCGGCCGGGAGCTCTGGATCAGCGACGGCACCGCGGCGGGTTCGGTGCTCCTCGCCGACATCTATCCGGGAACGCTGGGGTCCACTCCCTCGTTCGGGCTCGACGTCGGGGGCGCGTTGCTCTTCAGCGCCTTCGACGGCGTCCACGGGCGCGAGCTCTGGAAGACCGACGGAACGACTCCGGGAACGAGTCTCGTCGCCGATCTGCTGACGCCCGGAACGACGGGGTCTTCGCTGCCGTCCTCGCTGACCCCGCATCTCGGAAGGCTCTATTTCGAGGCGAACGACGGCGTCAACGGCCGCGAGCTCTGGAGCAGCGACGGGACGGCTTCGGGCACGCGCCTCCTGTTCGACCTCAACCCCGGCCCCGCCTCGGCGGGCATCCACGCGGTCGCGTCCTTCGGGGACAAGCTCTTCTTCGGGTCCGTGGACGTCCTGACGTCGTCGCTGACGGCGGTCAACGTCACCGACGGGACGCTCGCCGGAACGGTGCAGCTCGCGGAGTTCGATCCGCCGCTGTTCTATACCGTGGAATCGCCGACCGTGTTCGAGGACCGGCTCTACTTCGTCATGGCCGACCAGGCGACCGGCCAGGAGCTTTGGGTCACCGACGGGACGCCCGCGGGGACCTCGCTCTTCTTCGAGTTCGTTCCCGGTCCGGGCCACGGCTTGCCGCGCAACCTCTTCGTGCACGAAGGCGAGCTGTTCTTCACCGCCGAGCACCCTACGTTCGGCCACGAGCTCTGGAAGACCGACGGGACCGCAGGCGGCACCGTGCTCGTCAAGGACGTCGCCTTCGGAGCCGCGGACGGCATGAACTTCAGTACCAAGTTCTTGAGCTTCCAAGGGGAGCTCTACTTCACCGCGAAGGGCGAGCTCTGGAAGACCGACGGAACGACCAACGGTACCTCGGTCGTCGCGCCGGGAGTCACGGCGTTCGAGCTGCACCGCGTCGGCGATCTGATGCTCTTTCCCGGCAGAGCGCCCGGGCAGTTCGTCTACGAGCCGTGGCGCTCGGACGGCACGGCGACGGGAACCGTGAAGATCGCGGACTTTCCGGGAGGCATCTTCTTCGACACGACGGCGGCCAACGACGACGCGATGTTCTTCTGGGTCGACGACGGCTTCACCGAGACGAACCTGTGGAAGACCGACGGAACGCTCGCGGGAACGCAGCTCGTCGAGACGATCGATCCGACGGGCTTCTTCTACCAGATTCCGGGCCAACCGTTGCGCCCGGGCTCGGGCGACAAGCTCGTGTTCGCTGTCGACGACGGCGTCGCCGGCGAGGAGGTCTGGGTGACCGACGGGACCGCCGCGGGCACGATGCTCCTGGCCGACGCGGCGCCGGCGGGTATCAGCTCCGAGCCCGAGCGTTTCACGCGCGCGGGCAACCTGCTCTTCTTCACCGCCGACGACGGAGACCTCGGCGAGGAGCTCCACGTCGTTCCCCTCTCCGCCTTGCCCGACTACGTCGCCGAACCGATCGGCGCCGGCTGCGCCGGGACCGGCGGACTCGTGCCGGTGATCGGCTTCACGGGGACGCCGACCGTCGGCGTGCCGTTCGACGTCACGCTGGCCGATGCCCTTCCGAATGCCCCGGCGTTCCTCTTCTTCAGCTTCGGCGAAGGCTCGTTCGACATCGGCGCAAGCTGCGAGTTCTTCCCGGCGGAGCCGTTCGGGTCCGTTCCGCTGGCGACGGACGCCCTCGGCGAGATCGCCTACCCGCTGCTCGCGGTTCCCGCCTTCGTCGGTCTGCGCTTCGTCTTCCAGTACGCCGTGGTCGATCCCGGCGGCGCCTGGTTCGGGCTCGCGAGCGCGAGCGCCGGCCTCGAAGTGGTCGTCGGCTCCTGAGTCAGGGGAAGAGCCGCGTCGCGACGCGGTTCGTGTTGCTTCCGGTGAACGTGGTCAGGTCGAGCGCGAACCCCTGCAGGTAGAGCGTGGCGCCGGCCGCGACCGGGGGCACGGGGAGCTGCGCGCCGGAGAACACGGCTTCGGAGGTAAAGACGAACGTCGTCGCGGACACCGAGCCTTGCCAGACACTCGACGTCGTCAGGAAGAGCGCGTCGGGCTTGATCTTGAGCGCAGCGCCGAAGACCGACGCGCTCGGCGAGAGCGGGCTGAGCGAAGCGGCGACGACGGCCACGTTGGGCGTGACCGCGCTGCCCAGGCTTCGAAGCTCCACGCCGAGCGTCGCGGTGCCGCCGCCGACGGAGAGGTTCAAGCCGTTGAGCGCTCCGCCGCCGTTGTCGCCGACTTCGACGCCGAGTCCGCTGTCGGCGACGACGTTCAGCAGCGGGTCGCGGTACGTCTCGTGCCCCTCGGCCATCGACGTCACCGCTTCCGCGAGGGGCCCGCTGCCGGCGAGTTGAAACCCGCCGAACGGGTTGACCCCGCTCCCGGTCGCGTCCGCTTGCGTCTCGTCCGTCGAGTGGACGTCTTGCAGGACGTAGTCTCCCATCCCGCAGACGCCGCCCGTCGCGGTCATGCCGCCCGCCAGGAAGTAGGTCAGCGCCGTGTCCGACGCCGACGTGCCGTCCGCGGGAAGGACGACGCCGGTGCCGGGCGTGCTGCTGAACTGAAGGTCGACCAGATACCCGTTGACGAAACCGATCGGTGGACACGGGCCGCCCGGCGGCGTGCAGAGCGACGGCGCGACCGTGCACGGGTTGCCGAAGCCGGAGTTTCCGATGGAGACCAGAACCTCCGTGGTCCATCCCTGCTGGAAGAACGCCGGCTCGAGCACGCCGGGGTTCACGGTGGACGCCAGCGCGAGCCCGTGCGAGCGATCGTAGAAGTCCGCCGGGGACGGCGACGCGGTCGTGCCCCAGTAGGTGTCCCAAAGGGTCTCGTAGTAGCCGTCGACCTCCATGACGGCACCGAACGCGGTCTCGTGGCTCATCACGCGATCGCCGGGAAGGGCGCGCCAGTAGAGGTCGCCGGCGAGGTCCGGTGGGACCGTGCCGACCGAGGACCCCACGCTCGGGGAACTGTAGATGTAGAAGACGTCGCCGACGTTGTTCAGCGGCAGGTCGTTGGAGTGGACCTGGAACGACTCAGCGGGGCCGGCGAGCAGCGCGAGCGCGCACGGAAGTCCGAGCAGCCTGAAGACGGTGCGAAGAGCCATCGCCCTCCCTTCATTGGAAGCCTGGCCGGCCTGATCCGATTCTAGGCGCCCCCCGAAACCGGTGCTACGCCCCTCCGCAGCTTCCGCTCCGCCACGAGCTCCGCCGCGATCAAGACGCCCGCCAGCACCGCGCCGTGCCCGATCGTCGGCAGGAAGCGGCTGGCGAGCACCGCGCCGATCGTCAGCACGAGCGCAATGCCGAGGAACGGGCCGCCCCAGTCGTAGTCGGCGCGCACCTCGTCGGGCGGGACGGAGAGGGGCGGCTCGGACACGCAGGTCTTGTAGAGGCCGCGGGTGACGAGGAGCGAGATGAGAAAGCCGGGGAGAGCGAGGCGCAGCACGAGCTCGACGCCCGCCTGGGACCAGGCGAGGAGCGACAGCACGACGTAGAGCGGGAAGAGGAACCGCACCGCCAGCGCCTTGATCGCGCCGGCGGCGAGCACGTTCTCGCTCAACGGCTGCGTCGTGAGGATCCAGCTCGCGCGGTGGGACTCCGACGCCGGCACGTGGACGAGCAGGATCGGCAGGTAGATGCACGCGGTGAAGAGCAGCACCGCGAGCAGGTCGCCGCGCGTCGAGCCCGGCTCGCCGACCGTCGACGCGACGAGAAACGCGAGCGGGATGCCCACCATCGGGTAGGTGCGCAGCACGACCTCGCGCTCGAGCGGCAGCGCGTCGTAGACGAAGTCGAAGGCGGCGCGCTCGTCCGCGCGGACCCAGAA
>JANQEJ010000351.1 GCA_028278425.1 Planctomycetota bacterium
GCCACCGTCAGCGCGCGCACCGCGGGCCGCCGCAGCAACACGCGCGGCAGCTCGCCGCCGGCGAAGCCGTAGCACGTCACCGCGTCCGCCGCCTCCGGCACGAGTGCGGCCTGCACCTCCGCCTCCGCGCGCGGGTCGTAGCTCGACGAGAGCTGCACGCCCCCGATGCGAAGCGCCGGCGCGGGGCCGTCGCGCAGGAGCTCCGCCTTCTCCGGCTCCGACGCCTCTTCGATCCACCGGAGGAGCTCCGGCCAACGCTCCGCTAGGACGGCGCGGTTCGCTTCGATCACAGCGGCTTCCCCGGCGCGAGCGTGCGGCGCACCGCGAGCAGCGGGCGCAACCCGTCCGACGGATCCGTACGCCATTCCACCTCGTCGAGCTCGCACGCCCGCGGCGCCTTCACGCCGTCGCCGTCGGCGGCGTGCGTTTCCGGCTCGACGTCGCCGGCCGCGAGCTTCGCGCGCAGGCGCGCGACGCCGTCGGACAGCCAGCAGTGCCCGCCGGGATACTCCTCGCCCTCGCCGTCGAGGTCGAAGTGGAGCTCGATCAACGCCGCGTCGAACCGGCGCACGGCGCGCGCGACGACGTCCACGTCCACGGTGTGGTCCGACCAGCCGACCGGAAGACCGAAGGCATCGCGCAACGTCGCCATGGCGGCGAGGTTCGCCTCCTCCGGCGGCGTCGGGTAGCCCGAAACGCAGTGCAGCAGCGTGACCTCCACCTCGCCCAAGGCGTCGACCGCCGCGCGCACCTCGTCGAGCGTCGCCATTCCCGTCGAGAGCACGACCGGCTTCCCCGTCGCCGCGACCTCGCGCAGAAGCTCCAACCAGAGGATCTGGTACGACGCCACCTTGAAGAAGTCCACGTGCGGCTCGAGCAGCGCGACCGCGCGCAGGTAGAAGGGCGTGTTCGCGTAGCGCATCCCGCGCGCGTGCGCCGCGGCGGCGAGCTCGGCGTTCCACGCGGCGGGCAACTCCCAGCGCTTGCGCTCGTAGAGCTCGGGATGCGCGCGCAGCGCCTCCGGCGCGAAGAGCTGGTCGATGCGGAACTGCTGGAACTTCACCGCGTCAAAGCCGCTCTTGCCGGCGGCGTCGACGAAGGCCAGCGAGCGCTCGAGCGACCGGCCGTGGTTGCTCGAGACCTCGGCGACGAACCTCACGGCGCGAGTCTCCGCGCCGCGAGCTCGAGCGCGAAGTCGCGCTGCTTCGCCCCCGGGCGGTGCGTGTCGTCGACCTCGGAGAGCGAGAACAAGACGCGGATCATCTTCCTCCCGTCGATCGCGTGCACGGCGAGGAGCGGCAGCGCCGCCGCGCGCGCGGGATCCCAGCTCAGCTCGAGCGCCTTCGCGCCGTCGTCGAGCGTCAGCCGGCCGTCGGTCGCGCCGAAGGCGGCGCTCGCCGTGACGAGCGCCGAGACGCCGCGCCCGTGGTCGCACGCGCCCTCGACCTCGAAGCGCTCGCGCGGTCCGCCCAGCGCCGTCGTCACTCCGAGCGACGACCCGAAGGCGTCCGGCGCGAGGGTCACGATGCCGGTGCGCACGCTGCCGAGCGGGCGCTCGCCCCAGCGCGACAGGTCGTATTCGAGCCGCACGCGGTCGGCGAAGGCGGTGACGCGCTTCGCGAACGGACCCAGGGCCGTCGGCACCTCCGCGTGAACCGTGATCCGGTCCGCGCGGCGGTCGACCTCGGGCGTCACGCGCTCGAGGTCGGTGACGCGGCTGCGCGCGGGGATCTCGACGACGGTGTGCCCGCTGTAGAAATCCGCCGCCCAGTGGATGTCGTCGAAAAAGCCGTGCGGCAGCGTGCCGAGGAGCGAGCCGTCGCCCGCGGTCGCGAAGGCGAGCGAGCGGATCGCGAGACCGCGGCGCAGGTCGAGCTCGAGGTCGATCCCGTCGGTCGTCACGCAGAGCCGCCGGCCGTCGCGCGCGACCTCCGCCGTGGTGAGCGTCACGCCGGCCGGCTCGGGAACGCCCTCCGCCTCCGGCGGCAGGGTCGCGAGCGCCCGCTCGAAGCGCGCCTCGGTCAGGTGCGTGCGGTGGTCCGAGGCCCAGGCGCGGCAGAGACCGCGCCACGCCTCGGCGTCGCGGCCGTCGGGATCGCGCTCGTCGAGGCGGCGCGCCTCGGCGAAGCAGCGGCTGTTCAGCCCGACGTCGTCGCGACCGGAGAGCGCCCAGCGCGTCACGTTGTACTTCGGCTGCTTCTTCACGGGCACCGGGTCGGCCCATGAGGCGAGCCGCACGTTCCCACGCGGCTCGAACGCGGGATCCTCGCGCAGCTCGCGCGGCGTCGTGAAGCGCACGTCGGCGGCGGCGATCGCGCGGAGCAGCTCGGCCATGCGCGTCCACTCGCCGTCGCCGTTGATCGCCGGCTCGGCCGCGAAGCGTCCCGGCCGGTGGTCGAACACCTCGGCGTCGCTCGCGTAGAGGAAGACGTGCCGCGGAAGCTCGCCGCGCAATTCGTGGAGCCACTCGAGGTACTCGCCGAACTCGAGGTCGCCGACGACCGCGCGCTGGAACTTCTGGAAGGCGATGGCGTCGATCCACGCGAGCCGCACGCGGCGCCCGCCCGGCGACGCGGTCCACGAGAGGCCGTAGCGCCATTCGTCCTCCCATTCGGGATGGTTGCGGCGCGCGTTGTTCCATTCCATCAGCAGCGTGTCGTAGCCCGCGTCCAGGTAACCGTCGACCAGGCCCTGCGACCACGCCATCTCGTTGACGAGCGCGGTGGTCGGCCGCGTGCCGATCAGCTCGCCGACGCCGTCCCGGCCGAGGCGCTGGTTCATGCGGTGTACGCGCGCCGGCACGAGCGGGCCGATCAACTGCGTGTCGCCGCTGCCGACGAGCTCGACCCTGCCGTCGCGGACCGCGGCCGCGAGCCGCCCGAACCACTCCGCGTCGAGCGCGCGCGCGGCGGCGAGCGTCGACGCGCTCGCCTCGACCGCCATGACGAGGTCCGGCACCTCGTCGAGCAACCCGAGCAGCGGCCGGTAGCAGCGTTCGATGACCTTCGCGCGGTCCTCCTCCTCGATCGAGGAGTAGCTCAGGTTGAGATGGAAGAAGAGCGTCCCGTTCAGGTTCATGGCGCCCCCGAGTACATGCCGCCGTTCAGGTTGAAGGTCTGGCCCGTGACGTAGGCGGCCGCGTCCGAGCAGAGGTAGGCGGCGGTCGCTCCAACCTCCTCCACCGTGCCCAGGCGCCCCAGCGGGATGCCGCGCACCTTGGCCTTGCCCGCGTCGCTCGCGAGCTCGGGCGCGCTCATGTCCGTCGCGACGAGCCCGGGCGCGATCGCGTTGCTCGTGATCCCGCGGTCGCAGTAGAGCTTCGAGGTCGAGCGCGTCAGGTTGATCAGCGCGGCCTTGGAAGCCGCGTAGTGGACCTGGTTCACGCCGCCCCACTGTCCGCCGATCGAGGAGATGTTGACGATGCGGCCGAAGCCGCGTTCGAGCATGGCGGGGAGCGCCTCGCGGAGGCAGCGCACCGCGCCGAGCAGGTTGACCGAGAGCATCCGCTCCCAGTCGGCGTCGTCGAGGTCGAGGAAGGGCTTCTCCTGGGCCATCCCGGCGTTGTTGACGAGCACGTCGACCGGCCCCAGGGTCTCGCGTACGGCGGCGAAGGCGGCCCCGACCGAGGAGGCGTCGCCGAGCTCGACCTCGACCGCCTGCTCCGCGCCGCCGGCGGCCACGATCTCCGCGGCCAGGTCTGCGCGCTCGCGGTACCCGATCGCCACCCGCTGGCCGGCGGCGGTCAGCGCGCGCGCGATCCGGGCGCCGAGGCCGCGGCTGCCGCCGGTCACGAAGGCGATGCGCCGCTCTGCCGTCACGACGGGATTCTATCGGCAGCGCACGCCGGGTTTCGAGGGGGTGCCGGCGCTCGGCGGACGTATCCTCCGCGGGGATGGAGACGTCCGGAACACAACTTCGCGGCAAGACCGCCGTCGTCACCGGCTCGAGCCGCGGCTTCGGCGCGGAGATCGCGCGGACCTTCGCCCGCGAGGGCGCCAACGTCGTGATCTCGTACCACCGCGACCAGGAGGGCGAGGACGAGCTTGCCGCGGAGGTCGCGCGCGAGGTCGGCGCCGAGGTGGTCGTGCCCTTCGACGTGCGCGAGCGCGACAGCGTGCGCGCGCTCATGACGCGGGCGGCGGAACGCCACGGCTCGATCGACGTGCTGGTCAACAACGCCGGCGTCAACGTCGTCGGCGACTTCGATCAAATCACCGAGGAACAGTGGGACACGGTGATCGACACGAACCTGAAGGGCGTGTTTCTCTGCTGCCAGGAGGCGCTGCCCCACCTGCCCGACGGCGGCCGGGTGATCAACATCGGCTCGGTGTCCGGCCAGTACGGCGGCCCGCGCACCCCGTCCTACGCGGCGGCGAAGGCGGGCGTGATGGCGCTGACGCACTGCCTGGCGCGGTTCCTCGGGCCGCGCGGGATCACGGTGAACTGCGTCTCGCCGGGCACGATCGGCTCGGAGATGCTCGACAGCACGATGCCGCCCGAGCTCAAAGAGAAGATCCTCCCCAACGTGCTGCTCGGGCGGCTCGGCACGGTGCGGGAGGTCGCGGAGACGGTGCTCTTTCTCGCCTCGCCCGGGGCGGGCTACGTCACCGCGCAGACGATCGGCGTGAACGGAGGGTTGTGGGTCTGATGAGGTTGAAGGGCAAGGTCTGCGTCGTCACGGGTTCCAGCCGCGGCATCGGCGCCGCGATCGCGCGCGCCTACGCGAGGGAGGGGGCGACGGTCGCCGTCACGTACAAAAGCTCGAAGGAGGCGGGCGAGGAGGTGGCGCGCGAGTGCGGATCGGAGCTCTGCCTGCCGCTCGACGTGTGCTCGCGCGAGAGCATCCGCGCGTGCTTCGCCGCGGTGGCGGAGCGACACGACCGCATCGACGTGCTCGTGAACAACGCCGGCGTGAACCGCACCGGCGACTTCGACGAGATCACCGACGAGATGTGGGACGACGTGGTCGACACGGACCTGAAGGGTGTGTTCCTCTGCTGCCAGGAGGCGCTGCCGCACCTGCCGGACAACGGGCGGGTGATCAACATCGGCTCACTCTCCGGCGAGTACGGCGGTCCGCGCACGCCGTCGTACGCCGCGGCGAAGATGGGCGTGATGGCGCTCACCCACTGCATGGCGCGCTTCGTCGCGCACCGCGGGATCACCGTGAACTGTCTTTCGCCCGGCGTGATCGATTCCGACCTGACGACGCAGTCGATGCCGCCCTTCTTGAAGGAGAAGATCCTTCCGCTGATCCTGCTCGGCCGGCTCGGACGGTACGACGAGGTGACCGAAGCCGCGATCTTCCTCGCCTCCGAGGGCGCGAGCTACGTCACCGCGCAGACCCTGTCGGTCAACGGCGGCGCGTGGGTGCGGTGATGTCGTACGGTGCCGCAGCAATTCGTCTACGTTTCCGTCGCCGCTATCGTCACGTTCTTCCGGGGTCGAACGACGGAAACGTAGACGAATTGCTGCGGCACCGTACGACATCACGATGGCACGCAACGTCCTGATCATCAGCGGCGGGCTCGAAGCCGTTCCCGGCATCGAGCGCGTCCAGGCGCTCGGGCTGCGCGTCGCGGTCAGCGACATCAGCATGTCGGCCCCCGGCATGCGCGTCGCCGACGACCGCATCGTCGTCTCGACCTACGACGTGGCGGCGACCGTCGCGGCGGCGGAAAGCTACCACAAGCGCAAGGGCATCGAAGGCGTGCTCTCGATCGCGGCGGACGTGCCTTTGACCGTCGCGAGCGTGGCCGAAGCCCTGGGGCTGCCGGGGATCCCCCTCGAGACGGCGAAGCTCGCCAGCGACAAGCTCGCGATGAAGGACCGCTTTCGGAAAGACGGCGTGCCGATCCCGTGGTACACGCCGGTCGAGTCCGCGTTGCACCTCGCCGACCTCATCGCCGAGCGCGGCGACGCGCTCGTTGTGAAGCCGGTGGACAGCCGCGGAGCGCGCGGCGTCGTGCGGATGGCCGGCGGCGTCGATTCCGACTGGGCCTTCGGCGTGGCGATGGCGGCCTCGCCGACTTTGCGCGTGATGGCGGAGGAGTACCTCCCCGGGCCGCAGCTCAGCACGGAATCGGTGATCCTCGACGACCGGGCGATCACCCTCGGGTGCTCGGACCGCAACTACGAGCTCCTCGACACGTTCGCGCCGTACGTGATCGAGAACGGCGGCGTGCAGCCGACCGCGCTGCTCGACGAAGTCCTGCCCGAGGTCAACTCGCTCGTGCTGCGCGCGGCGCGCTCGATCGGGCTCGACGAGGGCACGCTCAAGGGCGATCTCGTCGTCGATCCCGAGCGCGGCCTCACCGTCATCGAGGTGGCGCCGCGGCTCTCCGGCGGCTGGTTCTGCACCGACCAGATCCCCCTCTCGACCGGCGTCGACCTCGTGCAGGTGGCCGCGCGTATCGCGGTCGGCGAAGCGCTCTCCCCCGCCGAGGTCGAGCCGCGCTCGTGGAACCCGGTCGCGGTGCGCTACTTCTTCCCGCCGCCGGGCATCCTGCGCGCCGTCGAGGGCTTCGACGACGTCGCGGCCGAGCCGTGGGTGCACCGCGCGGTGCTCTTCGCCGAAGCGGGCGATACCTTGAAGCCCGTGACCGACCACACGAAGCGCGCCGGGCTCGTGATCACGATCGGTGACTCGCGCGAGGAGGCGGTCCGCCGCGCCGAAGAGGCGGTGGAGCGCGTCCGCTTCGAGGTGGAGGCGTGAGCGTGCTCGCTTTCCTCGCCGCGCCGGTCCTCGCCGCCACCGAGCCGGATCCGCCCAACGTCGTCCTGATCTTCGCCGACGACGTCGGCCTCGAAGCCTTCGGCTGCTACGGCGGCACGAGCTACGAAACGCCGAACGTCGACGCGCTCGCCGAGTCCGGGATGCGCTTCACGCACGCGTTCTCGACCCCGCTCTGCACGCCCAGCCGCGTCAAGCTGATGACGGGCAGGAGCAACGCGCGCAACTACGTGCACTTCAGCATCCTGGACCGCGACGAGGTGACCTTCGCACACCTCTTGCGCGACGCGGGCTACGCGACGGGGATCGCCGGCAAGTGGCAGCTCTACGCCGCCGACACCTACGGCGAGCGCGCCGGCACCGGCACCCACCCGCGCGACGCGGGCTTCGACGCCTGGTGCATGTGGCAGGTGACCAAGGTCGGCTCGCGCTTTTCCGATCCCCTGCTCGAGCGCGACGGTGAAGGCCCGGCGGTCGTCAAGGGCGCGTACGGTCCCGAGGTCTTCTGCGACTACCTGCTCGACTTCATCGAGGAGCACCGCGACGAGCGCTTCCTCGCGTACTACCCGATGGCGCTGCTCCACAAGCCCTTCGTGCGGACTCCGCTGAGCCCGAAACGGGAGACCGCCGACGAGCAGACGTACTTCGCCGACATGGTCGCGTACCTCGACCACAACGTCGGCCGCATCGTCGCCAAGCTGGACGAGCTCGGGCTGCGCGGGAACACACTCCTGATCTTCACGTCGGACAACGGAACGCACTCCAAGATCGTCTCGCGGATGGGCGACCGCGAGGTGCGCGGCGGCAAGGGCACGACGACCGACGCGGCGACACGCGTGCCGTTCCTCGTCTCCTGGCCCGGCGCCGTCGAGGCCGGCGGCGTGTGCGACGACCTGGTCGACCTGAGCGACGTCCTGCCGACGCTGTCCGAGGCGTGCGAGCTGGAGCTCCCGAAGAAGCTCGTGCTCGACGGGCGCAACTTCCTGCCGCAACTCCGCGGAGACAGGGGAAACCCCCGCGAGTGGATCCGCTGCTACTACAACCCGCGGCCGGGCAACAAGAAGTTCCCCGAGCGGCGTTACGCACGCGACCGCCGCTACAAGCTCTACGGGGACGGACGCTTCTACGACCTGACGCTCGACGCGGACGAAGCGTCGCCGCTGAAGGAGAGCGAGATCGGTCCGAAGGCGCGGCGGGCGCGCGCGAAGCTCGAGCGGGCGATCGAGACGATGCCCGAGCCCGCGAAGATCGCGAAGTGATACCCTCGGGCCCAAAGAAGGAGCCCACCATGCACCCCGCCGCGTTCCCGTTCCTGGCGTTGCCGCTCCTCCCCGTGCCCGCCCCGCAGTCGGGCGGCGGCCCCGTGCACCTGAACGCGACCGCCTGTATCTCGCCGGAGCAGCGCGCCGAAGCGCAGGCGGCGGTCGCCCGCTTCCTGGCAACCTCGCCGTCGCCGGCCGACGGATCGGTGGTCTACCCCTTCTACCCCCAGGCCGGCGTCCACTTCGAGGACCTCTTCGCGATCAACTTCAACGACCTCGACCCCTCGCCCGGGACGCTCGACTGGTCCTGCGCGCCGACGGCATACACCTACGACGGCCACGCCGCGAGCGACACGATGATCCGCAGCTTCGGCGAGCAGGCGGTCGGCGTGCCGATCTATGCCGCGCTCGACGGGACCGTGATCGCCGCCGTCGACGGGAACTTCGACATGGTCACGAACCCGACGGGGTCCGAGCCCGCGAACTACGTCATCGTCAGCCACGGCGGCGGCCGCTTCGCCTACTACTGGCACATGAAGATGGGGAGCGTCGCGGTCTCGCCCGGCGAGAGCGTCGTCGCGGGGCAGCAGATCGGGCTCATCGGCTCGTCCGGCTTCAGCAGCAGCCCGCATCTCCACTTCGAGAGCTGGGACGGCTTCACGCTCGTCGAGCCGTACGCCGGGCCGTGCAACCCCGGGCCGAGCGGCTGGGTCGATCAGGTGCCCGCCGATCCGCTCGACACGTCGCTCTTCCTCTACGACTTCGCCTTCGCGCGCCAGCCGCTGGCTTCGTTCGTCTACCCCGACGAGATGCCGCGCGACGGCTACTACGAGATCGGCGACCCGCTCACGTACTGGTGGGTCTACCTGCCGAACATGCCGGCGTTCAGCACGTACCGCTACGAGCTCGTCCTGCCCTCGGGCGCGGTCGCGTACGACAGCGGCACGGTGCCGTTCGGCATCGCAGAGTTCTACCCGTTCACCTGGTGGTGGTGGGCGGATTCGACGATGGCGTCCTTCGCGGTACCCGGCACGTGGAAGCTGCGGCTCTACGTGAACGGCGCGCAGATCGTCGAGGCGCCGGTCGAGTCCGTCGCGAGCGGCGCGCCGACGCCGAACCGTGCGCCCGAGGCGATCACCGCGGTGCTCGGTCCGGACTCCCCCACCGCGTCCGACACGCTCGCCTGCGCGATCACGAGCACGTCGATCCTCGACGACCGCGACTACGACATCGTCCGCTATCGGTACGTCTGGACCGTGGACGGCAACGTCGCGCGCGACGTCGCGTCGGCGGCGCGCAGCGACCGCCTGCCGGCGCAGCCCGGCGGCAGCTTCGTTACCGTGACCGTGACGCCCGGCGACGGACAGGGCGACGGCCCGGCGACGTCGGTCTCGACCTGGGTGCAGCCCGAACCCTACGGCTGCGGCTTCAACCCGGCGGCGAGCCTCGTCGTTCTCGGCGGAGAACCGGCGCTCGGCTCCACCCTGACGCTCGGCGTCGACAATCCCGCCGGAACGCAGACGCCCGGCTCGCTCGCGTTCCTCGCGCTGGCGGGAAGCCCCGACCCCGGCACCCCGTGCGGCACGCTCATCCCCGGCTGGGGCATGTCCGGCCCGTTCGGCGAGCTCTTGCTCAGCGTCGTCGCACCGAACCCGCTCGCCGTGCTCGGGCCGGCTGCGTGGTCGGGGCCGGGCGTTCCCGCCGGCGTGCCGACGGCGTTCTCGACGAACCCGGCGCTCGTTGGTGTTCCGCTCTACTACCAGGGACTGCTGTTCGACGCGACCGGCGGCGGCGGGATCGTCTTCGGTCTGACCGAGGCGCTGCAAGTCGTCGTCGGCCCGTAGCCGGGCGAAGATCGGCGAAGAGCCGCCTGCGCGTGCAACGGCGGGAGCGATAATCCCCGCTCCCCCTTCGTCCCGAGCTCGCTCGCCCGCCATGACTCTTCCCCGCGCCGCATCCGTCCGCGCTCTCGCCGACTTCCTCTCCCGACGGGCGTCGGGGGAGAAGCTCGCGATCGAGGCCTTCGCCGCCGAACGTCCGGAGATCCGGGACGAGCTCCTCGGGCTCCACCGGACGGTCTCCGCGGAGCCCGGCGCGGAGAGCACGCTCAGCATCGCCCGCTCCGATCCGGAGGCGACCGTCGCCCTCGGCCCGGCGGACGCTTCGGCGTCGCGCTCCTTCGAAGCGGGCGAGCTGATCGGCCGCGGCGCGATGGGCGCGGTGCTCAAGGTCTGGGACGAGCCGCTGCGGCGCAACCTCGCGATGAAGGTGATCCTCGACAAGCACCGCGAGGGCGGATTGTCGAGCGGCGCCGTCGTCCCGGAGGTGCTGACGCGCTTCCGCGACGAGGCGCAGGTGACCGGGCAGCTCGACCATCCGGGCGTGGTGCCGGTACACGAGTACGGCGAGGACCGAGGGCAGCCCTACTTCACGATGCGGCTCGTGCGCGGGCGCAGCTTCCGCGAGATCGCCGAGGACGCGCGCGCGGAGCGCGACGGCTGGAACCTGCCGCGCGCCGTCGGGACGATCCTCAAGGTGTGCGAGACGATGGCCTTCGCGCACGCGAAGGGCGTCGTGCACCGCGACCTGAAGCCGAGCAACGTGATGGTCGGCCGCTTCGGCGAGACCTACGTGATGGATTGGGGCCTCGCGCGCGTCGCCGGCGAGGAGGACCGCCACGACCTGCGGCTCCGGGGCGGTTCGCGCGACGAGGCGACGTGGGTCCGCACCGACCGCGCCGAAGCGGACGACGACTCCGGCTCGCCGCTCGTCACCATGGACGGCACCGTCGTCGGCACTCCTTACTACATGCCGCCGGAGCAGGCGGCCGGGCGCGTCGACGAGATCGGGCCGTGGTCCGACGTCTACTCGGTCGGCGCGATGCTCTACCACCTCCTGACCGGCTACGCGCCGTACGCGAGCGCGACGGACCAGCCGTCGGCGCGCACGGTCGTCGCGATGGTGCTCCACGGCGCGCCGACGCCGGTACACGCGTGGAACGCGGACACGCCGCCCGAGCTCGCGGCGATCTGCGAGAAGGCGATGGAGCGGCGGCCGCTCGACCGCTACGCCAGCATGGAGGCCATGGCCGAGGACCTGCGCGCCTACCTCGAGGGCCGCGTCGTGAAGGCGCACGCCACCGGGCCGATCGCCGAGATGAAGAAGTGGGTCCAGTGCAACCGCGCCTTCGCCGCGACGACGGCGGCGATGTTCCTGGTCGCCGTCGCGGGGACGATCGCGTTCATGCTGCGCCTGCAAGAGGAGCGCGGGCGCGCGGAGCGGAACGCGATCGCGGCCTCCAAGCACGCCGACCAGGCCTTCCAGGCGCTGAACACTCTCGCGCGCGAGGTGCAGCACGCGATGGCCGACCTGCCGGGACGCGAGGTGCGCGCGGTGCGGACGAGCCTCCTGACCATCGCGCTCGAGGGGCTGCGCGAGCTGCCGGCGGACATCTACGCCTCGCCGGGCTCGCGCACGGCGGCCGAGGCGCACCGCTGGATGGGCAGCCTCGCCTCGCAGATGGGCGACACGCGCGAGGCCTTCCGGCATTACGAGAACGCGCTCGCGGCGTCCGAGGAGCTCGTCGCCTCGTCCCCCGGCGACCTCGAGGCGCGCATCGACCTCCTCGACTCGCGCCTGGCGCTCGCTAAGCTGGCCGACTCGCTCGAGGCGGAGACCGACGAGATCCGGCTTTGCGACGAGGCGATCGAGCTGGCGCGCGACATCCTGGCCTCCGAGCCCGAGAACCTCCTCGTCCAGCGGATGCTCGCCTCCGCGCTCATCGCCCGCAGCGGCGCGCAGGCGAAGGGCGACGTGCGCGGCTCGCGCGGGTTCCTTTCCGAGGCGAGCGAGCTGCGCCGCGCGATCCTGGCGAGCGAGCCCGACGACGCGCGGCTCAAGCGGGACCTCGCCTTCACCCTGGGCTCCGCGGCGCGCAACGACTTCATCTTCGGCGACCACGACGTCGCTCTTCCGAAGCTGGAGGAGGCGCTCGCCCTGATGCGCGAGTACGCGGAGAACGCCAAGCTGCGCCCCTCCGAGGAGCGGCAGTACTCGATGCTGCTCAGCAACCTCGGCTACGCCTACCTGACGCTCGAGCGCCCGAAACAGGCGCGCGAGGTGCTCGAGGAGGCCGTCGTGATCGCGCGCGAGTTGATGGCGGCCGACGACGAGGACGCGGACAACCGAAACACGGCGGCCGAGGCGTTCCAGTCTCTCGGCGACGTCTATTGGAAATCGCGCGCCTTCCCCTTGGCGGAGCGGCTGTACACGGACGCGCTCGAGATCCGCCGCGCGGCGTTCCGCGACGCTCCGGACAGCCCCGACAACTCCTTCTACCTGGTGCAGACGCTTCTGTGGCTGGCGGAGATCCACGTCGACTCCGGCAACGGCGAGGCGGGCGTCCCGTTCGCGGAGGAGGCGGTCGACGTCTACCGCGCGCTCGTGGAGGAGAACCCGTCGTCCTACCGGCGTCAGGCGCTCGCGTACTGGCTTGCCGAGGCGGCGGGGGTCTATCTCAACGGCGGCCTGATCGACGCCGCCCGCACCGCCGCGCACGAGTCGCTCGACCTCGGAAAGGAGCTCTGCGAGGAGAACCCGCTCGCGCTCGAGGACATGATCCGCTACACGCGTCTCGCCGCGCAGTACTACGAGTTCGTCTCGGAGGGCGCGGACCCGGAGCGCCTCGTCCGCATGCAGCGCGACGCGGTGCCTTTCGTGCGGCGGCTCGTGCTCTTGGGCGAGCAGCCGCGCGAGCTGCGAGGGCAATGGGAGCTGCAGTTGCGGCACTGCGAGCTCCTGTGGACGCGCGCGATGGAGGCGGAGGAACACCCCCCCGCGACGCCGTCGGAGCACCTCGCCTTCGCCTACGCCCGCTGGCACGCCGGCGCGCCGCGCGAAGCCGCGCCGCACTTCGAGATCGCGCTGCGCGCGCGCGAGCTCGCGAACGAAGTGGACCGCGGGCATCTCCTTCACGGCGCGGAGGCGGCGGCGCTCGCCGCGGCGGGCGGCGACGAGCGCTGGAACGACGTCGCGCTCGACTGGCTCGAGCGCTTCGCCGCCCTGTGCGAAGAACGGATCGCGGGCGACCCGCTTCCAGGCGAGCTCGGCGCCACCTTCGCCCGCGCGGAGAGGGAAGACCTGCTGGAGCGGCTCCAAGCGGTCCGCGACGACGTCGAGGCCTTCGCCGAGCTGCGCTCCGACGCGCGCTTCGTGCGCCTCTTCGCGGGGATCGAAAGCTGGTAGGCTCTCGCGCCATGCGCTGGCTCTCCGTCGTCCTGTTCCTCTCGTGCGCCTCCGCCGCTCCGCAGCAGGAAGCGCTCGCACCTCCCACGAGCCCCTCGAAGATGGAGCGCCTGGTCGAGCGCTACGCGACCGACCGGGAGGCCATCCAGCGGTTCTACGAGATCGGCGTCTCCCCCACGCGGCTCGAACGGCTCGATCGTTTCGAGCGGTCGTGGCTCGCGCGGCTGGCCGACCTCGACTTCGACGCGCTCGAGCGCGCGGAAAAGGTCGATTACGTCGCCCTGCGCCTGCGGATCGAGCACGTGCTAAAGCTGCGCGCGAACCTCGAGGAGCGGCTGGGCGACCTGGAGGAGCTCTTGCCGTTCGCCGCCGGCATCGTCGAGCTCGAGGAGGCGCGTTGGAAGGTGGAGCCGGTCGAGCCGCGCGAGGCGGCGCAGAAGCTGGGCGCGCTCGCCGAGCTCGTCGAGGAGACGAAGAAGCGCGTCGAGAAGGCGGAGGACGTCGAGCCGTTTGAAGTGAGCGCCGGGGATGCCCTGTGGGTCGCCGGCCGGCTGCGCGGCGTGCGCTCGGCGCTCGCCGAGTGGTACCGCCACTACGACGCCTACGCCCCGGGCTTCGCCTGGTGGTGCGAGAAGCCGCACAAGGAGCTCAACGACGCGCTTGAAGCCTACGGCAAGCACCTCCGCGAGGAGGTCGCCGGCCAAAAGGGCGAAGACGACGACCCGCTCGTCGGCGACCCGATCGGGCGCGAGGCGCTGCTCGATGACCTCGCGCGCGAGCTGATCCCCTACACGCCGGAGGAGCTCCTCGCGATCGGCGAGGAGCAGCTCGCCTGGTGCGAGACCGAGATGCGCCGCGCGTCGGCCGATCTAGGCTTCGGCGACGACTGGAAGGCCGCGCTCGAGCACGTGAAAGGCCTGCACGTCCCGCCCGGCGAGCAGGACGCGCTCGTCGCCGCGCAGGCGCGCGAGGCGATCGCGTTCCTCGACGAGCGCGACCTGGTGACGATCCCCGAGCTCTGCCGCGAGACCTGGCGCGTCCGCATGCTCTCGCGCCAGAGCCAGCGCACGCTCCCCTACGCCGCCTACGGCGGTCAGCGTATGGACGTGGCCTACCCGACCGTTGACATGGACCTCGACCAGAAGCTCATGGCCATGCGCGGCAACAACATCCACTTCACGCGCGCCGTGACGCCGCACGAGCTCATCCCGGGCCATCACCTCCAGGGCTTCATGGCGCGGCGTTACAACACGCACCGCTCGCTCTTCCGCACGCCGTTCTACGGCGAGGGCTGGGCGCTCTACTGGGAGATGGTCGAGTGGGACCTCGGCTGGCCGAAGGGTCCGGAAGACCGAATCGGCATGCTCTTCTGGCGCATGCACCGCGCGGCCCGCATCATCGTGTCGCTCAAGTTCCACCTCGAGCGCATGGAGACCGAGGAGATGATCGACTTCCTCGTCGACCGCGTCGGCCACGAGCGCGACGGCGCGACCAGCGAGGTGCGCCGCTACGTCGGCGGCGGGTACGGGCCGCTGTACCAGTGCGCGTACATGATCGGCGGGCTACAGCTTCGCGCTCTCCATGCCGAAGTGGTCGGGACCGGGAAGATGACCGACCGCGAGTACCACGACGCCGTGCTGCAGCAGAACTCGCTGCCGATCGAGCTGATCCGCGCGGCGCTGACCGACGCGCCGCTGACGCGCGACCACGAGGCGAGCTGGAAGTTCGCCGGGGAGATAGAAGCCAAATGAACGACCTGACCGCGTTGTTGCTCTCGCTCCTCGCTTCGCTCGGCGGCCAGGAGGGCGAGCAAGAAGGGGAAGAGGCGCACCGCCACCCCTACGAACCGGACCTCCCCGTCTCGATGGTCCCGAGCTGACCCTTGTGACCCGGCGAGGGTGTGCCGGTCCGTGGGGCCGGCGACGCGACGGTCGCCCAGCGCTACCAGTTCGGGATCCGCGAGATCCACAACATCCCGGTCAAGCGCGCGCAGCTCCGGCTCACGTTGACCTACGAGTTCCACCCGAAGTTCCGCGCCGGCATCGAAGTCAATCCCCTCGACGAGGACGTCGGCCCGATCGCCAACTGGCGCGCCCTCGACGAGACGGAGAACCGCCCCGCGATCATCTTCGGCACGAGCTCCGCCCGCATCGGCACCGAGCGCGGCCGCGCGTACTACGTGACGGCGAGCAAGAACCTGGAGAAGCAGATCAGCCTGCCGCTCTCGCCCTACGTCGGCATCGCCTACAGCGACGGAGAGGACGAGGAGATCCAGTACCTCGGCGGCCTGAACATTCGCTACCTCGACGAGCTCTCCTCCACGCACTTCTACGACGGCCGCAACCTCCAGCACCATCTCGACTGGACGTTCACCGGTCGCCAGCGCATCGGCGGCCTCCTCGTCGAACAGGAGGGCAGCCACTTCGTCGGCGTGACCTACGGCATCGGGTTCGACATAGGGCCGGGGCTCGCGGTGTACTAAGCTCCGCGCCCATGGAGTTCTTCCTCGACACGGCTTCATTGGATGCGATCAGGAGGTGGCAGGCCTTCGGCCTCGTCCAGGGCGCGACGACGAACCCGGCCATCCTCGCGAAGGAGGGCGGCGACCCGCTCGACCAGTTGCGGCAGGTGGCGGAGCTCGTCGACGGCCCGGTCTCCGCACAGGTGACGCACGCCGAAGCGCCGGCCATGGTGCGGCAGGGCGAGGCGCTGAGCCAGGTGGCGCCGAACATCGTCGTGAAGGTGCCCGCGGACCTCGAGGGCCTGGCGGCGGCGCGCGAGCTGAAGGAGAAGGGCGTGAGCTGCAACATCACGCTGACCTTCCAGCCGGCGCAGGCGATCGCGTTCGCGAAGGTGCCGGTCGCCTACGTGAGCCTGATCATCGGGCGGGTGGACGACTTCGGGCTGTCGTCGGTCGAGGAGATCGCGAACGCGCGAGCGATGCTCGACAAGCTGGAGACGCCGACGAAGCTGCTCGCCGCGAGCTTGCGTAACCCGACCCAGATCATCGCCGCCGTGAACGGCGGTGCCGACGTCGTCACCGTGCCGCCGTCGACGTGGGAGCTCGTCCACCAGAATCCGTTGACGCTGCAGGGGGAACAGGACTTCGCCGCAGCTTGGGAGGAACTCCCGGCCGAAGCGCGGCGCGCCTACGAGAATCTGGGAACCTGACGGCGGGGAGCCGCCGCTATGCTGTGCGGCTTCCCACGTCATGGCCCAGAAGCCCGCTCGCCCGCCCTTAACCGGCGCCCTCGCGAAGCTCTCCGAGCTTTCGACGAAGCAGTTCAGCGACCTGTTCGGGAAGTTCCTCGATCAGGTCGGCGTGGTCGGCTTCACGGCGGCCGCAGCCGCCCTCTATGGATCGCCGGCGGGCGTGGCAATTCTAGCCGGTGCCTTCGCGACTTGGGGTCTTCACGAGCTGAGGGAACGGGGCGCCGCCGAAGAGACGGAGCGCAAAAAGCGTTCGGACGCCCGCAAGGCCGAACGGCTCAAGAGGAAGATCGACGCGGTCTCCGGCGACGCCGCGTCGGCGCTCGATCTCCTGCTCGAGCTCGTCGACTCCGAGAAAGAACACCTCACGCGAGGGGACTTCAATGAGAGCAAGCGGACGTTGGAAGCCTTCATGAAGAAGCGCTTCGACGACATCGACTCAAACCTCGCGGACGGATTCGCGAACGTGCTGAGAGGCGTTGCGGTTCTCGACGAGAAGCTCGACAAGGTCCTTGACAAGGTCGGGCGTCCCGAGCCGGACGACGCATCGGCGTTCACCCTCGACGACTACCTCGAGGACGTCACCGCCCAGTCCCGCCAGCTCTTGCTCGAGCGCTTTCGTATCGGCGACCGCAGCATGAACTCAGAAGTCGAACAGCGCCTGCTCGCGCAAATCTACGTGGAGCTCAACGTTCGGCGGCGGTCCGCCGAAGACGAGGATCGGGATGGCCTGAAGGCGCGCTTCGACGCGGCCGTCGCGCGTGGGTTCGGCCGTCAGCCGGGTTCAGTATTCTGGAACCCGCTGCTGACAAAGCGATCGTTCCAAGCGCTTGTCATTGACGGAGTGCCTCCGTTCCTTTCCGTGCCCGTCCAATCCGGGCCCATCTCTGTAGCTGCCATCGCCGACCACACGCTGAACGGGATACTCCTGGTTGATCCCAATCACGACCCGAAGGAGGTGCTGCGTGCTGCCGACGAAAATGACGAGCTCGTCTTGGTCGTCGAGAGCGACGGCTGGCCCGACCCGACCGGAGGCGGGTGGCCGGAGGTGGCGGCCGATCTGCACAAGCGCTGGCCGAACGCACGTGTCTTCGCCCATCTGCGGAATCCATCGATCTCGCTGGAGCACCTGATCGCGCTCGATCCAGAACTGCACAACCTTCCTGGCCGCTATGTGGTTCGGGGTCACCCCGGAACCGGAAAGACCACGGTGTTACGCCACACCGCCTTAAGCACCGCGCTCCGGCTGCAACGTTCCGTCGGCGTCGGGCCCGTCCCGGTGTTCGTGTCGCTTCCCACCTGGGCGCGCAGGCGCGGTTCGCTCGAGAACCTGCTGCGGGAGAATCACCCAGCTCTTGCGAGCGACGAGCTCCAGAATCAGCTCCTTGCGCCACCAGGAGAAGACCTCCTGCTCCTGTTCGACGGCCTCGACGAAGTCCGCGGCCTCGACGCGCGTCTATGGATCGCTGGCCGGCTTCGGGACGCGGCCAGCCAGTGGCCCGCCGCCCGTATGGTCGTGGCCACACGCAAGGTCGGCTACAAACCGTTCGCGCCGAACGACTTCGCAGACGTGGATCTGCTTCCCTTGGACCGCGACCGTCAGCGGGAGCTCCTGCGTGGCTGGCTCGATTCTGGAAGCCACGCGCACAGCACTGCGAAGCTAACTCAACGCATCGTGCGCGACCTGGACGAAGGCGGCCCAGCGTTCCACGAGCTACGTGAGGTACCGCTTCTCCTGACCTTCGTCGCGATGCTCTACGAGGAAGCAGCGGACAACGAGAACTTCCAGCTCGCCCGTACACGAACGGCCGTCTACACGGGCATCCTCGAGCACTTGATGCAGGGCCTCCACCGTCGCGAGAGGCGAGCCATGCAGCCACCAGAGGGCTCGCGCTACGCGCTCCGACATCTGGCGGAGCGCTGCACGCGGGAGGACGGTGACGATCCTCCGCGATCCAAGCTTAGCAGTGCGCTCACGGCGATCTGGCGCTCTGACGAAATGGAGGACGTGCGCGAGTATTGGTGCACCGACGACAAGCCACCGCGACCTGACGTCACCGGCTTCCTGAAGGAGCTTGCGGAGGTCACGGGAATCCTCGGAGGTGAGGCGCGTGACAACGCACCCTGGAGCTTCTGGCACCGCACGCTGAGGGAAGCTCTAGTCGCTCAGCGTTTCGCTGAGGACGTCAAGACACCCAAAGGACGCAACCGTCTCCTCGCCCTCGCGTGCGATCTCGCGGGCAAGGAGGCGCAGTGGGCCGAGCCTTTCGCGCTGTTTGTCGGTCTGACGGGAAGTGGCGAACGCGACGACTGGCTGCTAGAGCTGGCGGAGCAGAACCACGCTCTCGCGCTGCGCACCCTCGCCTCCGTCGAGGGCGTCGCAGACACGACGATCGAGAAGGTGCTGCGGCTCGAGGGCCTCGACGCGGAGGAGCGCTGCCGGCAGTACGGCGAGTTGCGCGAGCGTCTCGGCGGCAAGGTGGAGATCGTCCCTACTGCAGCCGCCCTCCTGGGTCGCCTCGCCGCTGGCACCGACGACTGCATGGACCTCTGGCACATCGCTCGTGCGCTCGACGCGCTGGAGCGGGAGGAGCGCGGCGCGGCCGACGCGGTGAAACGAGCCCGCGCACGGCTCTTCGAGCACGAGAAGTTCGGCGACACGGTCGACGCGGACGCGCTCGAAGTCCCCCGGCATCCGGAGCACGACTTCTGGCGGACCGTAGAGGCGGGGACGAAGTTCGTCATGGGGAGCCCCGAGAAAGAGAAGGGTCGCTACGACGACGAAGGTCCCGCGCACGAGGTGCGAATCGAAACCGGCTACCAGATCGGCGCCGTTCCGGTCACGAACGCGCTGTGGGCGAGGTTCCGAAGGGAATTCGACGCCGTGGGGGCGAGCGGCGGGCCGGATGCCCCGGTCACGGAAGTCTCCTGGTACGAAGCCGCGATGTTCTGCACGTGGATCGGCGCTCGGCTCCCGAGCGAGGCCGAGTGGGAGTGCGCGTGCCGCGCCGGCACGAAGACGCGCTTCTGGTCCGGCGACTCCGACGAGGATCTGGCGAGGGTCGGCTGGTTCTACGGCAACTCCGAGGGCAAGATCCATCCCGTGGCGAGGAAGCCGCACGAACAGAAGCTGGGTCTCTTCGACATGCATGGCAACGTCGACGAGTGGTGCCAGGACGAGTGGCACGACGACTACGAGGGTGCGCCCGCTGACGGATCGGCTTGGGAGAAGGGCGGCTTCGGCTACCGCGTGCGCCGCGGGGGCTCCTTCGGGTACTCCGCTGGCTACGCGCGGTCGGCTATCCGCGACGGCTGGCACCCCGAGGACCGCGGCGACTCCCTCGGTTTCCGCCCCGCGCGTTCTCTCCCCTGAGCCACTTCACGACTTCACCACCTTCCTGACACAAAGCGCCGCGAAAAGGCCGTGCGCAGCCGGCCCGCGGCGCGATCAGTTGCCGGCGACGCTTCGATCCAAGAAACTCCCGGAAAGCGGTGGGGCTGGGGGGGGGCAGGAAGATGGGGCATGGTATGCGCATCAAGCTCTTCACGCTGCGCTACACAGCCACGCTAGGCGGCTTCGACGAGCGGCCGGTTCAGGAGTTCGCGCGGCACAAGGAGGTCGTCGTCTTCCGCGAGCACTTCTTCACCGTCCACGACGTGCCCAACCTCGCCTGCGTCCTCACCTGGCAGGACGCCGCAGTGACTGAGCCGGACGCATTGCCGGCGCCGCGGCGCGAGCGCACCGACCTGACCGAGGGCATGAACGAGACCGACCACCGGCTCAACAACCGCCTGCGCGAGTGGCGCCTCGCGAAATCGCGCGCGGAAGGGGTGCCACCGTACGTCCTCTTCAACGTCGCGGCGAAGCCGGGAAGCGCCAACGCGCTGGCCCAGACGCGCGGCATCGGCACCGCCAAGGTCGAGCGGCACGGCGACGAGGTGCTCGCCATCCTGAACAGGACGCCGGAGGGGTCAAGTGTAGAAGGCGTGCCTTTCACGCCCCCCCTTCACCCGCGTTCGAGGGTGAGAGCTATTTGAGCCGGGACAGTGCCGGGCGGAAACCGAGATCGCCGTAACGGCTCTCGATGGGCCAGTAGTCACGGGACGCCGACCGAGCATATACCTCCGAAGACCTAAAGCTGCCACCACGGTTCACGCGGGTGCCCGAGCTGCCGTCTTCCCAAGCCGAGCCGTCGTTGGGCGCACTCTCGTAGCTTCGGTGCGCGCGAGAGTCCGACCCGCCGTGCTTCCAAGCTGTTCCATCGTGAGGCGCGCCTTCGTAGCTGCCATGCCACTCATCTTGGCACCACTCCCAGACGTTCCCATGCATGTCGTAGAGTCCGTAGGCGTTGGGTGGCTTCTGCCCCACCGGCTGCGGCGCGTGCCCACTATTCACCTTGTACCAGCCGTAGTCGGCGAGCTGATCTGCTGAGTCGCCGAACCAGTACTCCGTGTCCGTGCCCCCGCGACAGGCGTATTCCCACTCAGCCTCGGTCGGTAGACGTAGTCCGGCCCAGCGGCAAAAGGCCTGCGCATCTTCCCACGATACTTGAACCACGGGCTGATCATCGGCGTTGAGGTCCCGCTCCTTCCAGCTTGGCGGTGGAGCATGGCCTGTAGCCTCGACGAAGGCGCGATACTGGCCGTTCGTCACCGGAGTCTCGGCGAGCCAGAAGTCGCCTATGTGCACTTTGTGGATTGGCATCTCGTCGATGTGTACGCGCCCGCCCATCTGGAAGTCGCCACCGGGGATTCGAAGGAATGTCAGGCCAGACGGTTCGTGACACCGAACCTCCAGCGCGACGCGCCGCAGTCGGGGCATCCCCCCCCTGCCACGCTTTCTGAATAGAGCGTCAAGGTCCGCGTCCAGTTCGGCCGAGTGCTTCATCGCTAGGCCGAGGACGACCTTGGCAGACTCGCTCGGACCATAACGAACCAGGAGCCGAGCGCGTTCCGGCTCCAGCAGCGTATCGATGCCAGCGCTGCCGCACTCCATCAAGAGGCGGACCGCCGTCGTGACCGAAGGCTCCCGCCGCCGGTCGGTGAGAGTTCGGTTCAAGTACGCAGCGAAGGGCTTGGGCGACACGCCCAACGCCTCTCGCACGCAGTCCCCTGCTAGTTTCTCGTTCTCGGCCAGGAGCTCGGGGCGCCTCTCCAGCAGGCGGCCAAAGAACGGCGCGAATAGGTAGGGCTTCTCCGGAATTGAGAAGAGAAGCAGGAACACCTCGCTCCACCAGCTTGAGCCGAAGTGCCCGATCAACCCATCTAGGAGGTTTCTGGCTTCACGCGGACTGTCGTACACCAGATCAGCGAAGCGTCCGCGGAGCTGGCGCGCCGCGAAGTACTCCTGCAGGCCAAGATGCAGGAACCGGAAGCGGTCATTGCTCTCCCCGCAGAGAATGCCGCTTTCGTCTCGGAGGAATAGCAGGAACTGCTCCGGCGTCCCCTTCCAGCCAGCCTCGCACAGCGGCTCCGCGATCAGGGGGACGAGTTCTTCGGCCGTGGCGCTCGTCCGGCCTCCGTCGTGCAGAAACCGCGCCACGGGTTCGAGCACGTTGCGCGATGCGTCAGCAGAAAGGTCGACACCGAGGCCCTTGGCGCGCCGCCAGCGCTCAAGCAGCACCTCGGCGGACTCGCGATAGAGACGCTCGCGGTGCTCGGGCAGGTGGCTGCCGCGATCCTTGTGGATTAGGCAGATGACCGTCAGAAGAAGCGGATTCGAGGTCATTTCGATGACTCGCGTCGCTTGCACCTTGGGCGAGCTGAGACGTCCGAGGAGATCCTCCGCCGCGGCTTCGGCGCGCTCCTCCCAACCGCTGGGGTTGTCGGCGCGCTCGACAATGGCATACCAGCGGCGAACGAAAGCCTCGACCTCGGGATCGTCGAAAGGCCGAATCTCGACCTCGAAAGCTGCCCCGTCCAAGGCCTCGCGCGCTCGCGCGGTGTAACCGGCAGGACGCGAGGACAGCACGAACCACGAAGTCGTGTCGGCCTCCGCAAGGGAGCGAACCCAGCCCGCCACTTCGTCGCGCAGCTCGGCCGGCACTTCATCCAGACCGTCAAGTAGAACCAGGAGATGGCGCCGCTTCAGCGCCAAGCGGTCGCAGAATGCTCGGTCAAGGGCGGCGTGCGTAGGCAGGGTGTGGTGTATCGCCGCGCCGAGGCCAGCGCGCAGGACCTCAGCCGTCAAGTGCCGCAATGGCAAGAACACCGGAAGGAGCCTCGGCATCTGAGGCCCACGGCGCCCGAGGCGCAGGAGGTGTGCCGCGTCCTGCGTCAGGACGGTGTTCGTTAAGCGCCGGAGTTGGGAGGTCTTGCCAGAGCCCGGCTCGCCCAGGACGAGGACAACGCGACAGCCGACCTCCTTTGCCCGCGCAAAAATCGTCGCGGGCGCGCGCGACGTCGGACCGGCGCTCGGGTCGATCGCGAAGGGCAGGTCGCCGACCTCTCTCCGAGGGTGCTGAACAGACTCCCTCTCTGCGTTCCCTTCCCAGCCGCCCCCCCGTAACGGGACGAAGAGTTCGTCCAGCCCCATGCTCACGCGTACGTTGGTCGAGAAGCCAACCATGGGGAGGTAGCTGTTCTCTGCCAGGAGTGCCTCACGGTAACGGTCGAGCTGCTCGTGGTCGCGCTCGAGCTTAGGCACCTCGCCCCGCCCGCCCGACCACTCTCGTAACGCTTGGTGGACTGAGTGCACGAGGTCCGCGTCGCTTGCGAATCGGCGCGGCGTGATCCCCGTCGAGCTTAGCCGACGCTTGAAGGCCTCTAGTTGCGAACGCCGCTCCCAGCGAGTTTCTTCGTCTGGGTCCATGTCGAGATCCTCGACTGGCGGGCGCCGACGGGAATCGACGACAAACATAATGCGCGGGATGCCCGCCTCGTGCGCGGCCTCGTGCTCCAGCTCCATAAGCGACGAAGTCTGTCCGGGAGGAATCCAGCCATAGCGGTAGGCCAGAATGCCGACAAAGAGGTCGGACTGACGCACGGCGGCCAGGCAGTCGTCGAGTATCGGCCGCCTACTCGCCGTGAAGCGTTCCAACGCGACACACTTGGAGCTGGGGAAGCTTTCGATCGCGTCTATCACGAGCGAGCGGCGATCTTGCAGGTCGAGAAAAGTAGAGGAGAGGTACACTCGCTTCACGCCATCGTCCCCGAGCGTGAGCACGGGCGCCCCTTCCCCACGGGCGCGCCATCTTCTGTAGTGCGCCGGGACAGCGTCGCGAACCTTGCGCAGGGTCGCGAGAGCTAGGGGCCGCGCACCGTCCTTAAGGAGCCGCGTGATGGATGGGGGAGAAACACCGGCGCGGCGGGCGAAGGCAGCCTGGGTGACGCCGCTCCCCCGCAAGTAGTCTCGGACCAGCGAAGCGACTTCGTTGGGGTCGATTCCCTCGGTCATCTGATACGGATCACCGGCATCCTCGACCTTTCGGACAGATCCAAGCGCACCTCCGTGAACATGCGTTCCTGCTTCCTGTGCTCTGGAAACAGGTAGCATCCGTGGAGCTGCTCTGGAACGCGAAGGATGGGGCTTCCACCTGATTCAGGCGACCAAGCGTGGCCATCGGGGTCACGGAACACGAGGTCGTCAGGCGCGATGCCCGGTGGCAGATCTAGCCGGACACTCCGAAGCTCGGAGGAGGCCTTGCGAATCAACGCGAGGTACAGAACCAGACCGAGCCCAACTGCAGCCAGGGCGAGCAAGGCTAGGGTTGCAGTCAGGCCCAAGCGCTGCGCTCCCGAGAGCGCCACAGCTAGGCCGAATACGGAAGCCAGCGAGCCTAGCGTGCTGAGGTCCTTCATCCGGTTGCCGGAACGCGATCCCCATGATCCTACCGCGTCGGAGAAACGGATCGTTTCACAAAACTGTTATTTTCCCGTAATCCTCCGCTCCAGAAACTATGCTCACGATAGGGGATCGGTGATGCAAGGACCTTCGTGGGCGGGCGGCTAGGGCTCGTTGCCCTGCCTGCTGTAGCGGTACCACTCGATTGCCGCTAGGTACGAGGCCCTCACCGTCGCTCCGGCCCCGTGGGCCCGATAGCACTTCGCTAACGCCGTCCCGAGCCCCTGCCCCACCTTCAACCTCCCCCGCATCGTCCACGCCGCCACCCGCGCCGTCGTGTACCCCGCCGAGAACTCCGGCGTCGTGATCATCCCCTGCGCCATCCGAAGGCGCTCGAACTCGAGCGGGAGATCGACGTACCCCTTCTCCCGGCACTCATCGAAAAGCTCGCTCCCCGGATACGGCGTCACGACCGAAGCGATGCGATAGTCGACGTCGAGCTGGTTCAGGAGATAGAGCCCCTTCTCCATGTCCTCCTTCGTCTCGCCCGGCGAGCCGATGATCACCCACGCGAACACCGGGATCGACTTCTCGCGGCACATCCGCACGACGTCCTTCACCTGCCGCAGCTTCAGCGGCCGCTTGTGCATGATCTTGTGGAGCACGTACTCGCTGCCCGATTCGATCGGGAGGCTGAGGTAGAGCATCCCGCTCGCCTTCGCGGCGTCGAGGAGCTCGTCGTCCCAGTTCCACGCGCCGGTGCCCTGCGTCGCGACCCACGTCATCGGGCAGCGCTCGGCCATCTCGCGGAAGACCGCGAGCGCGTGGTCGCGGTTCAGCGTCAGGTTGTCGTCGAAGAAATGGACCTTGCGCACGCCGAAGTCGTCGCGCAGGCGGACGAGCTCGTCGACGAAGGACTTCGGGTCGCGGCGGCGGAGCGGTGTGCCGCTGATGAGCTGCACCGAGCAGAAGTTGCAGCCCACCGGGCAGCCGCGCGAGGACTGCACGCCGACCGAGCGGACGTTCACGTCCTCCTGCGGCAGGCCGACGAAGACCGTCTCGAACTTGCGGTAGGCGTCGAAGTCGATCAGGTCGTAGGCGGGGCGGGGGTAGGACTCGAGGTCGGGCTCCCAGTGCTGCGGGACGATCCGTTCCGCGTCCGGCCATTCCTTAAGAAAGCGCGGGAAGGCCAGCTCGCCCTCGCCGAGGATCACGGCGTCGATCGGCGTGCGCTCGAGCAGGTACTCGGGATCCGACGTCGCCGCGTAGCCGCCGGCGACCAGCGGGCCGTCGAACAACGGCCGCACGAGCTTCGCCAGGTCGACGATCGCCGGCATCGACACCGCGAACATGCACGAGAGCCCCACCGCGTCCGGCGCCAACTCGACGACGCGCGCGCGGATCTCGTCGTCGGACGTCCCGCGGCGCAGCACGCCGCGGCCGAGCTTCTCCTCGTGCTCGCCGAGCTCCGCGTCGAGCAGCGCTACCTCGTGGCCCGCCGCGCGCAGCCCGGCGGCGACCGTGGCGAGGCCGACGGGGGCGTAGGAGCGGACCTGCGCGGTGACGTGGCGGTAGACCGGCGGGCGGACGAGCAGGACCCTCAACCGCGCCTCCGCAGGTAGCCGTTCGGGTTGAAGGTGACCTTGAACTTCTCGCGGGACTTGTCGAGCTCGAACTCGTCGTGCTCGGCGAGGAAGGCCTCCACCGCCTCGAACGGGCCGGGGATCGGATACCCCTCGATGTGTACCGGGTGGTGGCTGATGTTCGTGTCCTCGACGATGAGGTAACAGCCGGGCGAGACCAGCGGCGCGTAGGCCTCGAGCTCGGCGCGCACGTGATCCTCGGAGTGCCAGGAGTCGAGGTCGACCATCACGCGCTTGCCGGCGGCCGCCTCGCGCGCGGTGCGGATCGCTTCCTCGCCGGCGGAGTCGCCGCGGACGTACGTGATCCGCGGGTGCCGCGGCAGGTCGTCGCCCGCGTACGGGGACTTGTCGATCGACAGGATCTCGCCGCGCCCGAGCGCGTCGCACACGTGCGCCATGTAGAGCGCGCTGCCGCCGAAGGCCGTTCCGGTCTCGATGATGAGCTCGGGCGCGGTCTCGGTCAGGATCTCCTGGAGGACGAAGAGATCGAGCGGGTTCTTGATCAGCGGAACGCCGCACCACCTGGCGTGCGTGCGGCGGCGCTCGTCGCTGAAGAGGTCGTAGTAGTAGAGCTTGTGGAACGCCTCGACGACGGAGGCTTCGGCGGTGGTGGTCATGGCTTCCTTAACGGGTACGCGGCCGGTGGCCATGATCGAAGCGGTCGCGGGGCGTTCAAGAACGCCGCCGCATTCCCAGAATCGGGTCTAGCGCGGTCCCGTCTTCGTCCAGCGGAGGACGGCGACCTGGTAGTCGTCCTCGTACAGGATCTTCCCGGGCCGGTCGACGCACTGCATCTCGGCCTCGACGCCGGCGCTGCGGAGCGAGAAGACGAGATCCCAGATGCGCGTCGTGCTCTCGCCGGCGGTGGACTTGAAGAGGAAGATCGCGCGCCGGTCGCCCACCGAGCGCGGCACGGGGAGGTTCTCCTCGAACCACTCGACGATCGCCTCGAGATGAGCGCGTAGACCGGGGTCGAGGTCGTCGTCGCGGAGCTTCGCGTATGCTGCCGCGAAGATCCCGGTGCGCGCCCCGGTCTTCTCGTGCCGGTCGGGGACCGAGAAGCGCAGGTAGGTCTCCCGTGCCGGCGGCCGGTCGGGGATCGCCTCCCAGACGGAGGGCGGCCCGCCGTCGACGCTTTCGTCGTGCAGGCGGCGCGCCTGTTCGCGGCTGCGCCCGCGGTCGAGCTTGCGCTTGAAGTAGCCCATGGGACGTTTCCCCGTCCCAAGGATAGGCTCGCGGGACGACGATAGGGTTAGCCGAGCGAACCATGCCGCCCAAGGACGTTGCAACCCAGCCGAGGCGCCTGACCGTCGACCACATGCTGGCCAAGGTCGCCCGCTACCTCCGGTGTCTCGGTCACGACGCCGAGCTGCGGCCGGGTGAGACCACGCAGGAGCTGATCCGGCGCGCCAACGCGGAGGGCCGGGTCTTCGTCACGCGCAACACGCGC